>NZ_CP036265.1:1666322-1966322 GCF_007743815.1 Alienimonas californiensis | reverse complement strand
CACTGCCGCGGCGGCGGCTTCCAGCAGGTCCGTCTGCCGGGCCAGAAACGCGGGGATCTGGAGTACGTCGCAGACCTGGGCGACGGCGTCGCACTGATCCGGCAGGTGCACGTCGGTGGTCAGCGGCAGGCCCGTTTCGGCCCCGGCCTTCTCCAGAATCCGCAGACCTTCCTGCAAACCGGGGCCGCGGAAGCTGCTCGCGCTGGTGCGGTTCGCTTTATCGAAGCTGCATTTGAACACCGCGGGCACGCCGAGGTCCCCGGCGATCTTCGCCACGGTCTCGGCGGCCCGCAGCGTGAACGCTTCGCTCTCGATCACGCAGGGGCCGAGGATGAAGCACAGCGGCTCCCCCGGCCCGCAGGGGGACAGCCCGTCCGCCCCGGGCACCCGTCCCAACGAAACCCGGCCGGGCGAAACAGACGGTGCGGACACGGCGGCGGGCACGGGGCGAAGGGGGCGGGGCGACGGGCGGGACGATATCGCCATCGCGGCGCCGTTCCTACGCGGCGCCCGCCCGGGCCGTTGGCCCGCCCGCCCGCGTTTTCCGTCGGCCGGCCCGCGTTTTCCGTTCGACCGGGCGATCCGGCGTCGCGGCCCGGCCGGTCGCCGCGGCACTCGCAGAGGTCATCGTTTGGTCCGCGGGGAGACGTATCGTAGAATGACTTCTGCTTGTCCCCCCGGAGCCCCGGTGCCCGTCTCCGCCGATCTCGATCCTGCCGGCGTCGGCTCACCCCCCCCCGGCGCCGCCGACGCCGTTCCCGCCGCGATCGACCCCGCCGCGATTCTCGCCCGGCTGCCGCAGGCGGTGGCGGTGGTGGACTCGAACTGTGCGGTGGTGTGGGAAAACGGCCGCCTGGCCGAGGTGCTGAACCTCGACGCCGCCGACTTCGCCCCCCTCGGCCGGGACTTTTACGATCTGTGCGGGGCGACGCATCGTGAAGCGGACCTGCTCCGCTCCGGCGGCTGCCCGATCGCCGGCGTGCTGGCCGGCCGTGCGCGTCCCTGCGGGGTGGGCGAATCGGCGGAGAACGTGCTGGAGGTCAACGATCGCTTCCTCGCCCTCACCGCGACCCCGCTGACCGCCCGGGCCGCGGTCGGCGGGGCGAACGGGGCGACCGCCGACGCCGTCGCCGTGAACGCGGACGGCTGTCCGGCCGCGGGACAGGCGGTCGTGCTGGTGCGGGACGTCACCTCGGAAGTGCGCCAACGGCAGAAGCTGGACGCCATCCGCCGGGCCGGCGAGGAACTGGGCGACCTCATGCCGGAGGAACTGCCCGACATGACCGCCGAGGACCGCGTCGAACTGCTCCGCGGCAAGGTGTTGCAGTTCACCCGCGATCTGATGGAGTTCGACACCGTCGAAATCCGCCTGCTGGACGACCTGACCGGGGAGCTGCGGTCGCTGCTCAGTTCCGGCATGGGGGAGGGCGTCGCCGAGTTGCCGCTGCGGGCCGCCCCGGAGTTCAACGGCGCCACCGGGCTGGTCGCCGCCACCGGCAAGCCGTACCTCTGCCAGGACACCGCCTGCGACCCGCACTATCTGCCCGGCGCCCCAGGCGCCCGCAGCGCGTTGACGGTCCCGCTGGTGCTGGGCGAACAGATCCTGGGCACGTTCAACGTCGAAAGCCGCGAGCCGGCCGCGTTCACGGAGGACGACGTCCGCTTCGCCGAATTGTTCGCCCGGGAGATCGCCGCGGCGCTGCACACGCTGGAGTTATTGGTCGCGGAAAAATACAGCACCGCCCGGGAGAGCACGGAGCGCACGCTGCGGGAGGTCGCCGGTCCGCTGGACGAAATCCTCCGGGACTCCGCCTGGCTGCTGGAGAAATATATCGGCCACGGACGGGAGATGTCCGACCGGCTCAAACGCGTGCTGACCCGCAGCCGGGAGATTAAATCGCTGATCCACCGGGTGGGCGAGGAGTTGCGGCCCGAGCCGACCCGCTCCCCGCTGCCGGACGGCCCGGTGCGGCCGACGCTCAAGGGAGCCCGGGTGCTGGTGGCGGACGCAGACGCCCGCGTCCGCAGCGCCGCCCACGCCCTGCTGGGCCGGGCCGGCTGCGAGGTGGAGACCGCCCACAACGTCGGCGAGGCGCTGATGATGGCCCGCAGCTTCCCCTACGACGCCGCCCTGGTGGACGTCCGCCTGCCCCCCGGCAACGAGGACGACGGCGACGAACCGGCCCCGCCCGCACAGGTCGCCGACAAGGCCGCCGACGCCGCACAGGCCGCCGATAGGGCCGCCGACGGCCCCCCCGCCGAGGACGCGCTGCCCGCGGAGGTGCCCGCCGGCGGCTACGATTGTTTCCGCGCCCTCCGCGAGCACGCTCCCGGGCTGCCGGTCATCTTTATGACCGGCTTCGGCTACGACCCGGGCCACAGCATCGTCCGCGCCCGCCGCGAGGGCCTGCACGGCGTGCTCTATAAACCCTTCCGGCCGGACCAGTTGATGAGCGAACTGGAAACCGCCGTCGCCTGACGCTTCAAACCGCTTCGGATTCGAGATGCCCGACGTCCCCCCCGCCTCCGCCGCCGATCAGGTCGTGCTGCACTTCGAGGTGCACATTAAACCGGACAAGCGGGAGGAGTTCCGCGGCCATATCGAGGCGATGACGACCTCGTCCAAGACGGAGCCGGGCTGCCTGTTCTATCGGTATCACGTCGCGGACGACGACCCGGCTCATTTCATTCTCTGGGAGGTCTGGGCCGACCGCGGGGCGCTGATCGCGCACCTGAAGCATTTGGCGACGCTGTTCGGCCCCCCGGCCCCCGGCTCGAACCCGCCGATCCCGAAGACGCTGATGGACTGCTTCGCGGAACTGCGGGTGCATGAATTAACGGCGGTTTGAAGACTCCGGCGGCCGCTATTCGTCCCTCAGCGTGAGCCGGTAGATCCGGTTGACCGACGTGAGGGTCGGGTGCCGGACGACGTTCAACACCGCCGTTTCCCCCTCCAACTGGTAGCCGAACGCCTCGCCGGTGAGGGGGTTGTCCGGAACCGGAACCGCATCAACCTCGCTCAGGCTTTGCGGAAAGGCCCCGGCCGTCGCGGCGTGGGCCCGTAGCGCCTCGATCGTCCGCAGCGCGGCGAGGTCCGTCTTCGCCCGCAGGACGACCTGATACGCTCGCCGGATCGCCGGCAAATTGGTCACCGACGCCAAGCCCGTCTCGCGACCGCGGAGATCGAACTCCCCGCCGCGGTCCGGCGCCTCCTCGACCCCGCCCGCGGCGAAGATCATGGCTTCGACGTTCGCCAATGCGGCGTACGCGTCCCGCGGCGGGAGCGCGAGGGCGACGCGGGCGGCGTCGGCGACCCGTCGCCACGTCCGCCCCTCGGCGACGGCGAGGACCTGCCCCGCCGGCATCGCTTCGACGGCACCGCGGTTCATGCCGGTTTCGATCAGTGCCGCCCGTTCGGCGGGGGCCCGGTCGGCGAGCAGCCGGGCGACCGCCGCGGCCGCGTCTTCAGGGTCCGTCTCGCCGCGGCCGTCCAATTCGTAAATGTCCCGATACAACTCCACCCACGCCGTCCGCCATCGCTCCGCAGACCAGTCCCGCGTCTCGGCGTCCTTCAGCCACGGCGCGAAGCGGTGGGGGAGCGACAGTTCGAAATCCCAACTGTCCGCCAGCCCCGCGGCGGGGTCGGGCAGTTCGGCGAGGGCGTTGTATAGATTCGGCGAGTCCGGCGCCGCGACGATCGCCTCGATGAGGTGATCTCGCGTGATTGTGCCGACCGCGAGTCCCACCAGATCGGCGATCAGGAACGGCGCCCGGCCGGCGTCCTCGGAGAGCCGCAGCGCGACCCGTGCGTCCGCCAGCGCCTTGTCGAGGTCGCCCCGCCCGACCCGTGCCCGACCCCGCAACGCGATCAGCCGGGCCAGGCCGCGGACCTCCTGAATCTCCGGCAGCAGGAACGAGACAGACTCCCGCCCGTCGATCCCGTCCAGACCGAACCCCCAGTCCGCCGGCCCCCGACGGGCGGCCGCCTCCATCTGTTCAAAAACCTGCATTTCCTCCCAAGAGACTGTGCCGAATGCCCGGCCGATCCGCTCCGGCGTCAGTTGGTCCGAGGAGTCGCTCAGTAACAGTTCGCCGGCGATCTCCTGAAGGGAGCGGACCGGTTCGCCCTCCGCATCGCGTACGCGGTTCGTTTCGGCCTGGGTCAGGACCAACTCGGCCCGATACCAGTACGTCACGGCGCTGCCGGGCCGTCGGTCCTCCTCCGGCATCGTCAGCCGGTACCGCAGCGGCGGGTCCGGCAGCGGGGCGGGGGAGACGGTCAGCTTCCGCACCTCCGGACTCTCCGGCCGGTCCGCCGGGGCTTCCTGGGGTTCTTGAAGAACGACCGCCGGCGGGTCCGGCTCCGGCGGTGGGTCGGCGGCGAGGAGCAGCCCGGCGAAGACGGCGGCGAGGGGCGAGGCGAGCATCGGTGCGGGCGGGGCGGGACGGGGACGCGGTCGTCACGGCAACGTCGCGGACCGCAATCGGCGCCCGTCGGAAAGGGTCGGGGCGAGCCGGGGGGCGGACGCCGCGTCGATCCGTATGATGCCCGCCCCCGAACCTCTCCCGACCTCTTTCCCCACGACCCCCGCCGTCCGGCGGGCCCAATCTCGGCGATGGCGGACGACTACTACAAAACCCTCGGCGTCTCCCGGACCGCGGACGCCGCGGAGATCCGCAAGGCGTACCGCAAGCTGGCCCGCGAAAACCACCCGGACCGCAACCCCGACGACCCCAAGGCCGCCGAGACGTTCAAGGCCGTCGGCGAGGCCTACGGCGTGCTCTCCGACGCCGACAAACGCGCCCAGTACGACCGCTTCGGCTCCAACTACAAGCAGTTCGGCGGCGGCCGGCCCGGCGGCGGCAGCCCCTTCGGCGGGGGCGGCGGGAGCCCGTTCGGCGGGGGCGGCTTCGGCGGGGGTCAGCAGGTCGACGTGGGCGACCTGTTCGGCGAGGGCGGGTTCGACCTGAACGATCTGCTGGGCGGCCTCGGCGGGGCGGGGCGGGGACCGCGGGGCGGGGGGAGCCCCTTCGGCGGCGCCGGCGCCCACGGCGGACGAACCCGCTCCCGCAAGGGGGCCGACGTCCGCACGACCGTGACCGTGCCCTTCATCGTCGCCGCCCGCGGCGGGGAGTACGAGCTGAACCTCGACCGCGGCGGCAAGCGGGAATCGCTGACCGTTAAGATCCCCGCCGGCATCGCCGACGGCGGCACGATGCGTCTGGTCGGCAAGGGGGAGCCCGGCGGCGCCGGGGCGGGCGATCTGCTGCTGACCGTCAAAACCGCCGCCCACCCCGTGTTCCGCCGCGACGGGGCGAACCTCGTCATGGACCTCCCCCTCACCCCCGCCGAGGCCGCCCTCGGCGCCAGGGTGGACGTGCCGACCCTCTCCGGGGAGACCGTCACCATGACGATCCCCCCCGGCACCGGCAGCGGCGCCAAGCTGCGGCTCCGCGGCAAGGGCGTCCCCAATCCCAAGACGAACGTCGACGGCGACCAGATCGTGCAGACGAAGATCGTCGTCCCCAAAACCCTCTCCGACCGCCAGCGGGCGTTGTATGAGGAATTGAAGACGCTGGACGCCGACGTGCGGCAGCCCGTCGGCGGATAGGATCGTTCGAAGAGCGGCATTGCACGCTGAGCGTGAGCCCGGAGCGCAAGCTCCGGCCGCGCGTCTCACGCCGGCTGCCGCTCCTCGATCATCGCTCCCCCGTTCGCACAGGTCCGCCCATGGCTCGTTGGCCGGGACTCGCCCAGTTCGCCCTGACCGACCGCGTGGCCCTCGTCACCGGCGGGTCGAAGGGCTTGGGCGAAGCGATGGCGGCGGGGCTGGCCTCGGCGGGGGCGGACCTCTGCCTCGTCAGCCGAACTGAGGGCGAAGCGACCGCCGCCGCGGACCGCATCGCCGACGAATACGGCGTGCGGGCGCTCGGGCTGGCCGCCGACGTCACCGACGAATCCGCCGTGATCGGGATGATCGACCGCTGCGAAACGGAGTTCGGCCGGCTCGATATCCTCGTCAACAACGCCGGGATCAACGTCCGCGGACCGATCGGGGAACTGAGCCTGGAGCAGTTCCGTTCGGTGCAGCGGCTCAACGTGGACGGCCTGTGGCTGTGCTCCAAGTACGCGATCCCCGCGATGAAACGCGGCGGGTACGGGCGGATCGTCAATCTGGCCAGCACATTGGGCGTCGTCGGGCTGGCCGACCGCACGCCCTACGCCAGCAGCAAGGGGGCGGTCGTCCAGCTGACCCGCACGCTGGGCCTGGAGTTGGCGAGGACGGGGATCACGGTGAACGCGATCTGCCCCGGGCCGTTCCTCACCCCAATGAACGCCCCGATCGCCGACACTGAGGAGGCGAAGACGTTCATCGTCGGCGCCACCGCCCTGGGCCGCTGGGGCGAACTGCACGAGATCCAGGGGGCCGCCATCTTTCTGGCCAGCCCCGCGTCCAGTTACATGACCGGCAGCCTGCTGACCGTCGACGGCGGCTGGACCGCCCGCTGAGGGCTTGTTCCGCAGCGTTCCGTCTTGGCTCGGATACCCCCCGGGGGAATGCCCCGATTCCCGCGGCCCGCGCTCGATCTAGGATGACGGCACATCTCGTTTCATATCGGAGCGCCCCGTGTCCAGCCTGCCCGTCGTCGACGCCCCGCCCGCCGCTCAGCCTGCTGCCAAGCCGCCGAAGAAGGCCTGCGGGTCCTGCTGCGGGGCGGACGACGGCGTGCCGGAGAACCCCGCCGCCGGCCTGGCCGGCGCGCCTCCGGGGCGGGTGACGTCGGGACGGGTGTGGACCTGCCCGATGCACCCGGAGGTGGAGCGGAGCGAGCCCGGCGACTGCCCGAAGTGCGGCATGGACCTCGAACTGATCGAGGAGTCCGTTCCCCACGGCCCCGGCGACGGGCACGGCCACGGCGACGAAAGCGCCGGCGAACTCGCCGCGGTCACGCGGCGGTTCTGGATCGCCACGGCGCTGGCCGTCCCGGTGATGATCCTGGCGATGGGTCACATGGTCGGCCTGCCGATCGACGACTGGATTTCGCCCACGGCCAACCGCTGGCTGCAACTGGCCCTCGCCCTGCCGGTCGTGCTGTGGGCGGGCTGGTCGATCCTCGAACGGGGGGTGAAAAGCCTCTGGCCGATGCGGCCGAACATGTTCACCCTGATCGGGCTGGGCGTCGCCGCGGCGACGATTTACAGCGTGATCGCCACCGCCGTGCCGGGCGCCATCCCGGAGGCGTTCGGCGAGAGCGGCCACGACGGGAGCGTGCTGCCGCCGGTCTATTTTGAGGCGGCGGTGACGATCGTCGCGCTGGTGTTGCTCGGTCAGGTGCTCGAACGCCGGGCCCGCCGCCGCACCGGCGACGCGATCCGCGATTTGATGAACCTCGCCCCCGCCACCGCCCGCCGGGTCGGCGAAGACGGGCGTGAGGAAGAGGTGCCGCTGTCCGAAGTGCATCCCGGCGACCTGTTGCGGGTGGTCTCCGGCGCCGCGGTGCCGGTGGACGGCACGGTGGCCGAGGGCGGTTCCCATGTGGACGAATCCATGCTGACCGGCGAGCCGGCCCCGGTTCGCAAGGAGCCCGGCGACGCCGTCACCGGCGGCACGGTGAACGGCAGCGGGTCGTTCACGATGACGGCGGAGCGCGTCGGGGCGGACACCGTGCTGGCCCGGATCGTCACGCTGGTCGCCGAGGCTCGCCGCAGCCGGGCGCCGGTGCAGGACCTCGCCGACCGCGTCGCCGCCTGGTTCGTGCCGGCCGTGGTGCTGGCCGCCGTGCTGTCGTTCGCCGGCTGGTCGCTGCTCTCCGACCGGCCGGATCGTTTGGCGGTCGGAGCCGTGAGCGCCCTGTCGGTCCTCATCATCGCCTGCCCCTGCGCCTTGGGCTTGGCGATTCCGATGAGCGTAACGGTGGGCGTCGGCCGCGGGGCGAAGGCCGGCGTGCTGGTCCGCGACGCCGCGGCGCTGCAGGCGCTCAGCGAAGTGGACACGGTCCTGCTGGACAAGACCGGCACGCTGACGGAGGGCAAGCCGCGGGTGGTCGGCTCTGGAAACAATTTACAGGGTGAGACAGCGGCGATCGTCGCCGCTGTCGAACGGCGCAGCGAACACCCCCTCGCCATGGCGCTCATCCGGGAGTTGGAAGAAGAGACCGACCTCAATCAGTACGCCCCGACTGTCGAAGCGTTCGAGAATCACCCCGGAGGAGGCGTCTCCGCCGTCGTGGACGGACGCCGTGTGTTGATCGGCTCCGAAAGATTCATTCAAGAGAAAGCGGACGCGATCCAGTGGTCTGAATATGACCCGAACGGCCCCGAACAGTCGCGGAACGAGTCTTTATCCTTCGTTTACGCCGCCGTCGCCGCCACGCCCGGCGGCCCGCTCGGGCCGGCGGATTGGTTTGAGGTGAACGACCCGATTCGCCCTGATGCGGCAGAGTCCGTTGCCGCACTGCGGGTGCTGGGCTTGAGCGTGCGGATGATGACGGGAGATCGTTTGCGGGCCGCGGAGTGGGTTGGCAAGGCCGCGGGGATCGAACTGGCCGACATCCGGGCCGATATGCTCCCGAAGGACAAGCACGACGCCGTGCTTGTGCTGCAAAGGCAGGAGCACAAGGTGATGATGGTCGGCGACGGGGTGAACGACGCCCCGGCGCTGGCCGCCGCGGACGTGGGCTGTGCGATCGGCGGCGGCGCCGACGTGGCGATCGGGGCGGCGGACGTGACGCTGGTCGGCGGGGACGTGGCGGCGATCGCCCGGGCGGTACGGCTGGGCCGGGCCGTGATGCGCAACGCCAAGCAGAATCTCGCCCTCGCCCTGGTCTACAACGCCTGCGCGATCCCCGCCGCCGCGGGCCTGCTGACGGCGCTGTTCGGCGTGCCGCTGAGCGTTGTGCCGATGCTCGCCGCCGCCGCGATGGCCTTCAGCGACGTGAGCGTCATCGGCAACGCCCTGCGGCTGCGGGGGGCGAAGCTGGGCTAACGCCCCCGGGGCCGCTTTCTTCGCCGCTCCGCCGCCGCCACACTGCCGGGCCGCTCCCGCCCCGGTCCCGGTATGTTCGCACCGTTCCCCCACCTGATCGCCCAAGCCGGCGGCGGCGGCGGTTACGGCGGCGGGGGAGGAGGCGGCGGCGGCGGTTACAGCGGCGGCGGCGGAAGCGGCGGCGGCTCGGGCGGCGGCGGCGAGGCGATCGTCGCCCTTGTCCGGCTGACGATCCTGTACCCGCACGTGATGATCCCGCTGTGGATCGTCGTCGCGGTCGTCTTCTACTACGGCAAGCGGGAGGAAAAGACCGCCCGCGTCCGTCGCACGATCCGCCGGGGCAGGAAGGTTCAGGAACAGGACCGCCGCAGCGACGCCCTGCAGGCCGTGCGGCAGCGCGACCCCGGCTTCACCGTCGAGCTGTTCCTCGATCGCGTCTCCCACGCGTTCCTCACCACCCAGTACGCCTGGAGCGAACAGAACCTCTCCACCTGCCGGGCGTTCCTCTCCGATGGCGTGCACGAGCGGTTCGAACTCTATATCGGGATGCAAAAAGCGGAGGGCCTCCGCAATCGCATGAAGGACGTGACGGTCGAGTCCGCCAAGATCGTCTCCGTGGAATCCGCCCCGCACTTCGACACGATCCACGTCCGCATCGCCGCCGCGGCGATCACCTACAACGAGAGCCTGACCACCGGGAAGCGGGTCTCCGGGAGGAGCGACCGCACGCGGACGCCTTTCACGGAGGTCTGGTCCTTCTCCCGCCGGCCCGGGGTGAAAACCAGCGCCGACCGTTCCATCCTGGAGGGCCGCTGCCCGAACTGCGGCGGGCCGGTGGCGATCGTGGACCGGGCGGAGTGCCCGCAGTGCGGGTCGATCGTGAACTCCGGCCAGTACGACTGGGTGCTGGCGGAGATCACGCAGGACGAGGAATGGGTCGTCCCCGCCGCCGCCGCCGCCGTGCCCGGCTGGGACGAACTGCGGCGGACCGACCCACACCTCAATGTGCAGCAGATCGAGGACCGGGCCTCCGTCATCTTCTGGCGGGCGATGATGGCCGAGTATCACGACGACTTCGCCCTCGCCGCCCCGGTCGTGCAGCGCGGGGCCGACGCGATCCCCCGCCGTTGGCGGCAGGGCGAGAATCGCTTCTGGAAGACCCCCGCGGTGGGCGTGGTGGAACTGGTCCGCTGCCTGCCCGCCGGCGGGGCCGGGCCGGACGACGGCTTCGAGCGGTTGCGGGTGATGGTGCGGTGGTCGGCGACGCCGGCCTCCGGCGATCGCCGCGACCCGCGGCTGCACGGTCCGCAGCGCATCCGCACGGACGAGATGATCCTCAAACGCAAACGGGGGACGGTCTCGGCGGTGGATCGGGCCTTCTCCTCGGCCAACTGCCAGACCTGCGGCGCCCCGATCGACGCCAGCCGCCGCGACGCCTGTTCGTTCTGCGGCGCCCCGCTGAACGACGGCTCGAACGGCTGGGTGCTGGAGGACGTGGTCGCCTACCAGCCGCTGGTTCACGAGGCGCTGCGCTCCTCGATCGACGACGCTCCGCCCCGGCTGGCCGCGGAGAGCCTGAGCAACCACGCCGAACTGCTGACGGCGATGGCGCGCATGCTGTGGGCCGACGGCTCCCTGCACGAGCGGGAGCGCCAAGACCTGCTCGCCTTCGCCCGGCATCACGGGATCTCCGAGGAGCGGGCCGAGCGGCTGCTGGAAGGCGCCCGCGACGCCGAGCCGGCGCTCGCCCTACCGAACGACCCGGCCGAGGCCAAACAGATGATGGACGCCCTGGTGCGGGCGGCGCTGATCGACGGCCGGCTGGACCGCCGGGAACTCCGGTTGCTGGAACAGGTCGCCGCCCGGGCCGGGTGGACGGCGGCGGACCTCAAGCTCGCCGTGCGTCGCCAAGAAGCCAAGCTCTACCGACAGGCCCGCCAAGTGATTCGGGACGACCGCCGATCAAAGCGCGGACCCCGACGCGGGTCGACGCGGGGACCGATATAATCAAGACCTCGCCGCGACAGTGCGTTCCCCGCCGCGGCCTGCGACCCCGGCCGACCGTCCGGCGGCGCGACGCGCGGCCGGGCGGTCGGGGGAAGCGGCGGGGCTAGCGGAGGTAGCGGCTGGCGACGTAAACCGTACGGCCGTTCGAGACGCGGGCCTCGTAGTACACGTCGCCCGATTTATAATACGGCCGGCCCTGGACCCGCACGGCCGTCGCGCCGGCCGGCAGGGACGACGATTCCCAGCCCAACGGCACTTCGACCATTTGGTACCCGCGGTCGGCCGCCCGGTAATGGACGCCGCCCGCATAATAATAGGTCTGCGAACCGATCCGTTGCGTCGTGTAGCCGGCGGGGAGCGAGGCGGCCGAAGCGCCGGCCGGCGGGGCGACGACGACGAACTCCCCGGACCGCCCGTTGCGGACCGGAGCGAAATACGTCTGGCCGTCTCGGTGATAGGTCACGCCCCGAATCACGATCCGGCTGCTGCCACTCGGCAATGCGGTGACGACGGCGCCGACGGGCGGGGCGGTCGCCACGTACACGGTGCGTCCCGCACGCTGGACCGGTTGATAATACTGCCGTCCGTCCCGGTAGTACGTCGCCGAACCGACCCGCACCACGACGGCGCCACGCGGCAGCGTCGAATGCTCGCCCGCCGACGGTTCGTCCCGCCGATCGTCGTGGATGTCGGCTCGATGGACCTGAGCCGGGCGGTAGACGGGCCGGGCGTCGCCACGATGATACGACTGAGCGGGAGCCGTCGCCGCCCCGACCGCCATGACGGCGAGGGCGACCAGCGGGCCGAGGGTGAGAACGCGCGGAAGCATAACTCTGTTCCTGATCCGTGGGGGCCGGCAGACCTGATCCGTGAGGAGCCGGCGGGGAGCATGCACTGGTTAGTAGGCGATCTCGCAGGTCGTCTAGTGCAGGTCGCCGTTCCGTACGTCAAGCGAGCCCGGGGTCGGAGCCCCGGCGGTGCGCGGACGGCGGCCGTGTTCCCGCTAGAGTGTCCCGCTCCGCTGGTCCTCCCCGTCTCCCCCCGTCGTCTGATGTGGCCGAACTCCGACGAGACGCAACAACTGCTCGCCGACGCCGGGCGGGCCGAAGGCCCGGCCCGCACCGACGCCCGCAACGACCTGATGGACCGCCACCGGCGGAGCCTGGAACGGTTGGTCCGCATGCGGCTGGACCGGCAGGTCCAGCGTCGGGTGGACGCCAGCGACGTCGTGCAGGACGTGTTGCTGGAGGCCCACAAACGGCTGGACGACTTCCTGGCGGACGGCTCGATGCCGTTTCACCTCTGGCTGCGGCAATTGGCCCGCGACCGCATCATCGACATGCACCGCCGGCACCGCGTCGCCGCCAAGCGCAGCGTCGATCGGGAGCAGTCGCTGACGAGCGGCCGCCCCGGCGACGACGATGACGACGGCGTCCGCCTCGCCGCCCAACTCAAAGACGCCGAACTGACCCCCGCCGCGGCGACCATTCGCAAAGAACTGGAAGAGAAGTTCGTCGCCGCCCTCGACGAATTGAGCGAGGACGACCGTGATTTACTGCTGATGCGACATATCGAAGGCCTCGGCAACAGCGAGGTCGCCCAGGCGCTGGGCTTAAGCCAGCCCGCCGCCGGCATGCGGCACCTGCGGGCCCTGCGGCGACTCCGCAAGGTGCTGGGCGAATCGGCGCAGCCGTAGCCTTGGAACCGCGACCGTCAGGGAGCCGGCCCCCTCGACGGTCCCTTCTTGGAGCCGGCTCCCTAACGGTCGCGGTTCTCAACTCGTCCCCCCATGCACGCATTATTATTCGATATTGACGGCACCCTGCTGCTGGCCGGGTCCGGCGGGCCGGCGATGGCGGCGGCGGCCCGGGCCGCGTTCGGGTCGGTGCTGGAGGAATACGACGTCTCCTTCCACGGCCGAACCGACACGGCCATCGCCGGGGAATATCACGCCGCCCACGAGGCGGAGCACACGCCGGAGAGCCACCGCGTCTTTCAGGAGGCCTACCTCGCCGCGTTGCCCGGCGTGCTGGCGGGGGGCGACGGCCGCGTGCTGCCCGGGGTGCCGGCGCTGCTGGAGGCGCTGTCCGCCCGGGAGGACGTGCTGCTCGGGCTGCTCACCGGCAACTTCGCCCGGGGGGCGGCGACGAAGCTGTCGCACTTCAATTTGGACCGATATTTCGACTTGTCCGTCGGCGGATACGGCGACCACTCCCCCGACCGCAACGACGTCGCCCGGGCCGCGGTGGAGGTGTTGCCGCCGGGGATGGACGAGGTCTGGGTGATCGGCGACACCCCCGCGGACGTCACCTGCGGCAAGTCGGTCGGGGCGAAAACCTTCGCCGTGGCGACCGGGAGTTATTCGCGGGACGAACTGGCCGAGTGCGGGGCCGACCTGTTGTTGGAGGACCTCTCCGACACCCCCGCGGTGCTGCGGGCGTTGGGGTTGAGCTGAGGCGTTCCGACGACCGCCTGCGGTTTTGCGGGGACGAAGGACCTGGCGCCTCCGCGAAACCGCAAGCGGCGGTGAACCGGACGAAGCCTCCGCCCCGCCGTACGACGGCCTACCGCATGGCGGTCAGCGCGTCCGGGCGGGCGGCGGCGAGGGTCAGTTCGGGGCAGTTCAGCCGCTCCGCCCAGGCCGTGGTCGTGGCGACCTGGTCCGGGGCGGAGACGCCGGGGTACAGGTCGGCGTCCTCCGCGGCGGCGCTCAGGACGCCGGCCAGCAGACGGCCGGTCGAACGGCCGGGGAACCACTCCCGCACCAGGGCGTCGACCGCTTCCACGCGGTCGGCGGTCGGGTCGAGGATGGCGTCGGCCAGTCGGTCGGCGATCCGCACCACCACGTCCAGCGCCGCCGGCGGGTCGCCGTCCGGGCCGGGTTCGTGCGGTTCGAGGTGATGGCCGCCGGCGGCGTTCGCCAGTTCCTCCGGCAGCCCCCACTTCAACAGGAACCGGCCGCCCAGCTCCGCGTGATCGAGGCCGAACCGCGCCCGCTCCGCGGCCAGCAGGTCCGGGCCGTGCGGCGTGCTGAGGTGCAGCTCGGGATAGACGGACGGATCGAAGCCGCCCAGCAGCATCACCCCTAAATCGCAGATCAGGGCGGCGGTGTAGGCCTCGTCGGCGGCGGGGGATTCGCCGCTGCCCCCCTTGGCCAGTTCGGCGGCCGCCGCGGCGCTGACCACCGCCCGCCGCCAGACCGCCGCGTGCAGCGGTTTGTCCGGGCTGAAGCGGTCCGCGAGGCTGAAGGTGACCGCCAACAGCCGCAGGCTGCGGCGCCCGACGTAGGCGGCGGCCCGTCGCACGCCGGTCACGCGGTGCCGCAGGCCGTAGCGGGCGCCGTTGACGACCCGCAGCAGCTTCGCGGTCAGGGCCGGATCGCACTCCACGCAGCGGACCAGCTCCCGCATGTCGTAATCCTCCTGCCCGGTCAGGGCCAGCAGCCGGCGGGAGGCCAGGTCGCCGGCCTGCAACTCCGCCACGGAGGAGAGGTAGGCGTCCAGCTTCGCCGGATCCGCCGCGGGGCGTGCCGACGGGTGCGGGGCCGTGTGCGGCCGCGGCACGGCGCGGTGCCGGGGATCGGGGCGATCGGGACGGTAGGGGGCGGCGGCGATCATGAGACGAACGGCGGGGGAGGGAGGAAGCCGCGGGGACGGCGGCGACGCCGACGGGAGCCGACCGGCCTCGGCGGAGGACGGCGTCAGTCAAGGGGTAGGTCGAAACCGCGGGCGGGGCGCGAACTCCTCGTGCGGGGATCGGGCGAACCGCCCGAGGCCCTCGCCGCGGCGCCGAAGATGCCGGTCGCCGGGGCCGTTCGGCCGGGCCGGTCGCCGACGAGCCGGCGGGCGGGCGAACCGCCCGGCGCGGCGGAGAAATCGGGCCTACGGTCGCGTCAGTCCCGGTTCCCTCGGAGGGAGCCCCGTCCCGCTTCTCCTGCCGCTGTCATGCCCGCCCTGCCGACCGGCGACGAAATCAAAACGCTGCCGCTCCGGGCCGTCGTGGCCTACGCTCACCGCTGCGCCGCCCGCGCCGCCCGGCGCTGCCTGCCGGACTCCGGCGCCAGCGGGGGGATGCCGTCGGCGTTCGGCTGTGGGGAGGCGGTTCGCCGCGCCCTGCGGCCGGCCGCCAAGGTGGCCGCCGGCGAGGCCGTCTCCGCCCGCGAACTGACCGCCGCCGAGGACGTGATCGTCGCCACCGTCGCCCGCCTGGGCCGCGGCGACGAGGACCGCGACGCCGACGGCCGGCAATACGCGGGCGGCACGCACCTCAACCCCACCGGCCGGAGCGTGGCGATGACCGCCAACGCCGCCTACGCGGCGCTGGCGGCGGCGGCCGCGGTGGCGGACGAGACCTCCGGCAGCCGCTCCATCCGCGGGCATCGGGCGGTGCTCAGCGCCCTGACCGCCGCCGAGGCCGCCGCCGGCGCCTGCCCGCCGATTCGCATCGGCATCCGCCGCGACTTCGGCCTGCTCAGTCGGTTGCACCTCGGGGCGTTCCCCGACCCCGGCCGCGGCGTGGACGTCTCCGACGGCGGCCCGCTGGGAGCCTGCGGCGACGACAACCGCCTCGCCGCCGTCGGCGCCCTCGACGACGGGTTCGCCGCGGAGAACTTCGACGAGGACGACTTCGACCCCGAAGCCGCCGTCGACGAATCCCGCGAAGAACGCCCGGCGAGCGAACCGCTCAGACCACGGCAGGCCGAGGCGGCGACCGACGCCGCCTCCGCGAAGCCGGTCGCCCCGCCGAACGCCCCGCCGTCGGACCTGTTCGGCGACCCGTTCGGCGACCCGTTCGGCGACTCCTTCAACGACCCGTTCGGCGACACGTTGCCGGCGGTGATGACCGACCCCTTCGCCGCTCCGGGCGGCCTCACGCACTGGACGCCGGGGGCGTCGGGGGCGGGGGGCGAGATTGCCGTCACGGGGGGCGAGATTGCCGTCACGGGGGGCGAGCACGCGGTCGCGGGGGGCGGCATGGCCCGGTCGGCGGCGACGCTGGCCCGGCGGGAGGCGGCGCTGGCCGCCCGCGACGCCTCCCTGAGCGCCCGGGAAGCGTCGTTGGCGGAACGCGCCTCCAACCTCGCCGAGCGCGAAGCGGATCTGGCCGAACGGGCCGCCGACCTCGCCGACCGCGACGCTGAACTAAACGAACGCGACGCCGAACTGATTGACCGTCAGGCGGAACTGGCCGACCGCGAAGCGGAACTGGCCGATCGGGAGACGGAGTTGGAGGAACGGGAGACGGACCTCGCCGACCGGGACGCGGCGCTGGAGGAGCGGGCCGTGGCCCTGGACGCCGCCACGCGGGCGGTCGCCGCCCGCACCCGGACCGCCGCCGGAGAACTGTCCGCCGCCCGGGCGGAGCGGCAGGAACTGGCGGACGCCGCCGCCGCCCTGCAGGACGTGCTCAGCCGGCACCCGCTGCTGGCGGGAGCGCTCGTCGGCGGGTCGTCCGACGGCCCGCCGCGGCGCCCGCCGCAACGCCGCATCGCTTCGGAGGCGGCCTGCGCCGCCATTTGACCGGCTCCCCGCCGGTTCCCCCGGCTCCCCGCCGGCGCCCCCCTCGCCCTTCTGGAAGAACGCCCCGATGTCCGTCCTCCTCAGTGCCCCGCCGCCGCTCGCCCCGGAACTGGCCGTCCAGAACCGCGGCCGCACCGCCGCCGCCGCGTCGGCTCCGCCGCGGCCGACGGATTCGCCGCGGCTCCTGATGGACCTGATGGACCTCCGCCCGCCCGGCGGCGCCCCCCCGGGGGCGCCGATCGCCGCGGTCTGCCGGAACGCGCTGATCGACGCGCTGCGGCACCGGGACCATCGCACCCTCACCCATTCGCACCGGGCCGCCTGGCTGGCCGGCGGGGTCGCCCGCGGGCTGGGCGTGGGCGGGGCGGCGTTGGCCGTCGTCGAAACCGCCGCCCTGCTGCACGACGTGGGCAAAATCGGCGTGCCGGACAACATCCTCTATAAGCCCGGCCCGCTCTGCACCGACGAGGCCGAATTGATGGACCTGCACCGCGGCATCTGCTCGACGGTGTTGCAGGCCTGCGGCGCCAGCGACGACCTGCTCGCCGTGATCGCCCGCGTCGGCGCCGAGGACGACCCGGACGACGACGCCCGCAGCGAGGTCCACGACCTGCCCGGTCGCATCGTCAGCCTCTGCGAAGCCTACGACTCCCTCCGCACCGCCCAGCCGTACCGCGACGGCTACCCGCACGAGGCGGCGCTCAAGGCGCTGTCCGGCCGCACCTCGCACCGCTACGACCCGACGATCCTCGACAATCTCGACCGCTGGGTGCGGACCCAGGGCGAGGCCTCCGCCCTGGACGAACTGCTCGCCCCGGCCCAGGGCGCCGGGACCGGGTCCGACCCCGCCTCGGCCCTGCGGGCGGTGCGGTTCTGCCATATCTTCGGCTATCTGTCCCTGCTGGAAACGCTTTACGAGGGCTTCTGCCTGCTGGACGCGGACCTCCGCTGCACCGTCTGGAGCCCCGGGCTGGAGGGCCTGCTGGGTCATCGGGCGAGCGACCTGCGGGGTGAAATCCGGACGGCCGGCACGCTGGAGTTCGCGGACGCCGACGGCAACCCGCTGTCCGACGGCGACCGGCCGCTGGACCGCATGCTGTCCACCGGCCGCCCGCTAGCGGAGACCGTGAAGGTCCGCCGCGGCGCCGGAGCGAACGGCCGCCCCGGCGCCGGCGCGAACGCCGACGAATGGGTCGACGTGGAGGTGCAGGTCTTCCACCTGACTGACTCCGACGGCGGGGTGCGGGGGGTGGCGGAGATCTATCGGAACCTGAACCGTCCGCTGTCCCGTCCGCGGGAATATAAGGAGCTGCGGCGGGCCGCGACCCGGGACCCGCTCACCGGCGTGGCGAACCGCGGGGAGTTGGAGTCCCGCCTGGCCCGCGCCCTGCGGGAGAGCCGCGAGGAAGGCCGCCCGCTGGCGGTGATGTTCCTCGACCTGGACCACTTTAAATCGATCAACGACACCTGGGGCCACGGCGTGGGCGACGAGGTGCTCAAGCACCTCACCACGTTGTTAAAAGCGGAGTGCTACAGCGGCGAGACGGTCGGCCGGTACGGCGGGGAGGAGTTCGTCGTCGTCTGCCCGCAGACCGATCTGGCCGCCGCCGCCAAACGGGCCGACCGCCTGCGGCGGGTGATCGCGGAGACGAAGGTGAACGGCCGCTCCCAGCCCCGCCCGACGGCCAGCTTCGGCGTCGCCGCCGCGGAGCCGGGCGACACCGTCGAATCGCTGGTTCAGCGGGCCGACGCGGCCCTGTACCTCTCCAAGGACACCGGCCGGAACAAAGTGACGGCGTTGACGGAGGCCCAGCGCCGCGACGGCGCCGATCCCGCCGCCGCCGAGCGGCGGGACCGCGTCGCCGATTTCCGGGGCGCCGCCGCCGGCGGGGGCTTTCGCCTCGAACAGACGGTGCAGGCCTGCCTGGCGGCGTCGATGGTCACGCACAAGATGCGCGGCTTCCTGGAGGACCACGCCGCCCGGGCGATCAGCGTCACCGACTCCGAGATTCGCTTCAAACTGGGCCACGCCGGCCTGACCGGCCGCTGGGGCCGCCGCCGCGACGACTGCCCTGTGGAGGTCCGCGTGAAGGTCGGGGCGGAGCTGATGAAGACCCGCAGCGCCGCCGGGCTGAACGACGTGACGCTGGTGATCACGCCGCTCGGCTGGGGCGTGAAGCGAGCGGTGTGGGAGGAGCGCAGCGGCCAAGTCGCCCGCGACCTGCGGGCCTACCTCGCCGCGGGGCAGAGCGACGTGGGGCAGTGGAAATAATCCCGCGGCGCCCGCGTTGAGCCGCGGGGCGGGGGGCCTCCCGGTGGCGACGATCGGGCGGGTTCGCCAGACTGTGCGGGTCCGTTTCCGGTTCGAACGCCCCCATGCCTGTCGGCCTGTCCGCCCACCTGCACACGGCCCTCTGCCGCGGGGAAGACGCCGCGGACGTGCGCGGGTATCGCCTCTCCGAGGCCGCCAGCGGCGGGACGTTTGCGGACGTCGCCTATCTGCTGCTCCACGAGACCCTACCGGACCCGGACCACCTCGCCGACTTCCGCACCCTGCTGACCTGCGCCGCGGAGGTCCCCCCGATCATCCGGGCCCTCACCGAAGAACTGCCCCTGCACGTCACCCCGGGGCAGACGCTCCGCACGGTGGTCAGCCTGCTGGGCGAGTTCGACGCCCAAGCCGGCCAGACCGGCCCCGCGGCGTTCCGCATCCAGGCCGTCGACCTGATGGCCCGCCTGCCGCTGGTGTTCGCGGCCACCCGGTTCTTCAAGAACGGCAAACAGCCGGAGGCGAACCCGGAACTGTCGTTCTCCGCGGACCTGGTGCGCCTGCTGACCGGCAAGACGCCCACCGAGGCGGAGGAGGTGGCGTTCATGGCGGATATGGTCCTCGCCGCGGACCCCGCCCCCAGCCCGGACGTCTTCGCCGCCCGCCTCGCCGCCGCCCGCGGGGCGGACCTGTACGGCGTGGTCACCGCCGCCCTGTGCAACGGCGACGGCCCCCCCGGCGGCGGGGACACGATCACCGATCAGGAGGACGTCACCAGCGCCGTCGCCCGCTGCGTGGCTCGCGTCCCCGTCTGGGCCGCCCACGCCATGGAGCAACTCCGCGAGTTGGAGAACGCCCCCGGCGGCCACGTCGAAACCACCGTCACCTACGACCGCCCCACCGAACGCCTGTTCGAGCCGCTGAGCGAACGGTGACTCGTCCGTGAGCCCGAAGCGCAAGCGAGGGTTTCGACGGTCGATCGCAGGATGGACGTCGTTCACCTCGCTTGCGTTTCGGGCTCACGAACCCTTCCGCACCATGCTCCGCGTCGGCATCCTCACCGTCTCCGATCGGGCGACCGCCGGGGTGTATGAAGACCGCGGCGGCCCCGCCGTGCGGGACTTCTGCGAGGCGAACCTCGCCGACCACGCCGGCGGCTGGGAGCCGCACAGCCGCGTCGTGCCGGACGAACCGCCGCAGATCCGCGAGGCGGTGCTCGACCTGATCAATGAAGGTTGTCGCCTGATCATCGCCACCGGCGGCACCGGCCCGACGGCCCGGGACGTCACGCCCGAGGCGATTCTCCCCCTGCTGGACAAGGAACTGCCCGGCTTCGCGGAGAAGATGCGGGCGGACGCCTGGGACGAGGTGCCCACCGCGATCCTCGCCCGTCAGGCCTGCGGCGTGCGGGGGAACGCCCTCATTCTCACGCTCCCCGGCAGCCCCAAAGCGATCCCGCAGTGCCTCGGCGCCGTCTGGGGGGCGGTGCCGCACTGTTTGAAATTGATTGCGGACAACCGGCCCGCGGACGTTTAGAACCGCGACCGTCAGGGAGCCGGCTCCCTGACGGTCGCGGTTCTATGTTCAGCCCACGATCCCCGTGATGTCCAGTTCATAAAGCTGCCGGCCGCCCTCGTGCGGGCTGTCGACGCAGACGGTCCGCCCGTCGCGGCTGACGCGGGGGTGGGTGTCGCAGCGCCATTCGCCCTGATAGGCCGGCGGGCTGTGGAACGAGGCGAGGTCGAACCGCTCCCCGGTCGGCACGTGGTAGAGATACACCGTTTGCAGCCGCCCTTTGCCCTGCGGATAGGTGTCGTTCAAGATCCACTCGCCCGTCTTCCACGGCGAGCCCTCGGGGGCGGGCAGGTAGGTGTTGTGGCCGTTGACCGGCATTTTCTCCGGCCCCACGGGCGTCACCTCGTCCGTTCGATCCTTGAACAGATAAAAACCCCACTCCTTCCCGGCGGGCTTCGTCCAGGCGCAAATATGCTCCGGGTCGCGCCAGATAAAGTGACTCGTCGAACCGCTGGGGTCGAGGACGTACGGCTCCGACCCGTCGGCGTTCACCGTGAACATGCGGGTTTGAAACCCGCCTTTCCCGCCGTCCGGCCGCCAGCGGTGCAGCACGATGAACCGCTCCCCGTTCGGGCTGTACAGCAGGTGATTGAAATAATGCTTCGCCCCGTCCATCGACGACTGCCGGGGCTCGATCGCGGCGGCTTCGGCGATGCTGAAGATTAATTCACTCTCGCCGCTGTCGAGGTCCACCGACCGCACGCCGCTTTCGCCCGGGACCAGTTCGTCCGCGTGCGGGTCCGGCAGGCCGGCGTAGCCGTAGCCGGGGCGGAGGTCGTTGATCCGGCGGAAATCGGCGTTGATGCCGGTCCTGCCGTCCGGGGCGAGGGTGTAGATCGGCTCGGGGATCGTGCGGAGGCTGGGGCCGTCCGTCGGTTCGAGGGACAGATCGAGCAGCCGGCAGACGAAGCGGTCGCCCTCCCGGTCGTTCCAGACGATCTCGTCCCCGTGCCCCGGGCGGAACTGCAACATGCACCCCTGCTGCCAACCGAAGGAGGCGGACCGGCCGATCTCCCGGAAGCCGTCGTCGGTCGTGCGGTCCACGAAGCCGACGCCGATCGAATCCGCCGCGGTCGGGCTGCGGCCCTCGAAGTCGACCGAATTGCTCAGCACGAACTGATCGCCCGGGCTGAACTGCAGCTTGTCGTAGTACCCGAACCAGTGGTGGGCCGGCCCGCCGGTCAGCTTGCGGACCGGCACGCGGGCGTTCTGCACGCCGCCCTCCGCGGCCCGGCCGCGGCGGGGCCGGGCGAGGGCGGCGGCCCCGGCCAGCGAGCCGGCGACGAAGGTGCGGCGGGACAGCGGGGGGGCGAACATGCGAAGCTCCGGCGGGCGCGGCGGGCGGGCGAGAGCCCCATCGTTCGCCGCGGGCGGGGCGGTCGCAACGCCGCACGCCCGTCGGTATCCTGCCCGGCCGCCCAGGCCCTCCCCGGCCTTCCGTTTCCGACCGTATCCCGCCGAAGTTTCGATGCACAAAGTCACCCTGATCCCCGGCGACGGCGTCGGCCCCGAGATCGCCCAGGCCACCCGCCGCTGCGTGGACGCCGCGATCGAGGCCCACGGCGGCAAGATCGACTGGGACGAGCAGGCCTGCGGCATCGAAGTCATCGAGGCCGAGGGCGGCGTGCCCGACCGCGTGATGGAGTCCATCCGCAAGAACCAGGTCGCCCTCAAGGCCCCCATCACCACGCCGATCGGCAAGGGCTTCCGCAGCGTCAACGTGTTCCTGCGGCAGGAGCTGGGCCTCTACGCCTGCATTCGCCCCTGCAAGCAGTACAAGGGCGTGCGGACGATGTACGAGCACATCCCGGTGGACCTCGTCGTCGTGCGGGAGAACACCGAGGACCTCTACGCCGGCGTCGAGTTCCGGGCCGGCGAACAGGCGACGAACGAAATTATCGAGGCGATCAACGCCCGCGCCCCCGGCAAGAAGATCAACACCCCGCCGGCCGAAACCGGGATCAGCATCAAGCCGATCTCCCACCCCGGCACCCGGGACATCGCCCGGGCGGCGTTCCAATACGCCGTGGACAACGGCCGCAAGACGGTCACGTCCATCTGCAAAGCGAACATCATGAAGTTCACTGACGGCCTGTGGTACGACCGCACCCGGGCCGTCGCCCTGGCCTGCGGCGCCCAGTTCGAGTGGGAGGAGGAAAAAGAGGGCGTGGAGCCGGACGCCCTGGTGACCGGCATCGACGCGTCCGGCGTGAAATATAACGAGCGCCTGATCGACAACATGTGCATGCAGCTCGTCCAGAAGCCGGAACTGTACGACATCCTGCTGACCGAGAACCTGTACGGCGACATCCTGTCCGACCTGTGCGCCGGTCTGGTGGGCGGTCTGGGCGTGGCCCCGGGCGCCAACATCGGCCCGGACAGCGCGATCTTCGAGGCGACCCACGGCAGCGCCCCGAAGTACGCCGGCCAGAACAAGGTGAACCCGACGGCGCTGATCCTCTCCGGCAAGATGATGCTGGCCCACCTCGGCGAGCACCAAGCCGCCGCCGCCCTGGACAACGCCGTCGCCAAGGTGATCGAAGAGGGCAAGCACGTCACCTACGACCTGAAGGCCGACCGCAACGACCCGTCGGCCGTCGGCACCAGCGAAATGGCCGACGCGATTATTGCGGCGATTTAGAGAACTGCGTGCAGGGCCTGCCCACTGGACCCCACAATCCTTGCCAGTGATGCCGAACGATGCTGACCGCCCCGATGTTCGGTGCGTTGAAGCGTTCGTGCAGTATCTCACTGAGCACGGATTGCCGGGTCTCCAGATCGTGAGTCAGCCGGATAAGGAGACCGGCGGCCAGCGGAACAAAGATAAGCCGAAGGCGATTGATGCCGTCACGAATGCCCTGAAGAGCTTAGATAACCAGCCGTTCTTCATTGAACATACGAGCCTAGACGTCGTCCCGCGGGAACGCAAGATTAGCCTTAAGTTTCGCGAACTCGTTGAAGGGCTTTCGCTTAATGACGTTGCCGGCGAACTTGGCCTACCCAAGGGCCACTTATTCACGCTTTCATTGTCCCCTGATGGAGTTCGCAACCTCTCCGGCTTCAAGTCGAAAGGCCTCAAAAAGCAGATCCTCGCGAAGATTAGGCCGCAGATAGTCTCGGCGTTCAAGAATGCCGTTGCCAGTGCTGAGCCGTGGGAGGCGAAGTTTGATTCTGGATCGAGCGGCTCTCAGAGCGAAGAGATTTCTCTTGCCGCTGAGTGGTTCAAAGAATTGCAGGTGAGCTTTACCGCAAGCGTGACAAAGCTCGCCGCCGGGTCCATTGTCGACGCTGACAGTAAGATCGGTCTATGCCAGCGGCTGACGGAGGGAAGTGATTTGGCAGGCGGAGACGATCGCGTCACATGCGATCGCGGCCTGCTAAAGGAGAAGTTGGCAAAGCTACGGAATCATGAAGGGGACGGTCGACGTGTCTTACTGATTCAGTTCGAAAGTCACGCCACGGACATCCATAGATTCGGCGATTACATGGGCGGTCTGCTAGGAGGTTCTGCCCACGATGTCCAAGTGTGGGTGGCCGGAGGCCCGTTTGGCGAAGACTTATATCACTTCGCCCGAGTATGGCCCCGGCGGATGACGCAGTTCATGAGCAGAGGAGGCCCCCCTTTGTGGCGAGACGTAGAGTGAGCAGGCGGCGTGAGTCCACTTCTTGGATCAATACCTAGCCACTCTCAATCTCACCCCTCCCGTCCGTTAACGCCGCCGGGGCGTGAGAGCATGACGCCCGGCACAAATCCTCTCTCGATCAAGGAGCCGTCCGATGCCGCAGCTTGACAAGCGACCCGCCCCCCGGCGGCCGACGGTGCTACGGGGGGTGACGTGGGACGAGTACGTCGCTATGCGGGCCAAGCCGGAGAACGCGCACGTCAAGCTGACCTACGACGGCCCCGCCGGCGGCCTGCTGGAGATCGAGATGCCCAACGGGTCGCTGCATGAATCTGTCGGTTGGTGGCTCGGCCTGCTGATCGCCGCCTTCACCGAGGAACGTCGCATCGCCGTGCGGGGCGTCGGCAGTCTCACGCAGAGCCGGGCGGACCTTCAGCGGGGGTTGGAGTCGGACCTGTGCTACTACGTCGCCTCCCTGCCCAATTTGAGAGACCGAAACCGGATCGACCTGCAAGCCGGCGATCCGCCGCCGGATTTGTGCGTCGAAGTCGACGTGACCAGCCTCGGCGTCGCCAAGCTGCCGATTTACGCGGCCCTCGGGGTGCCGGAGGTGTGGGTCTGGGCGGACGAGACGCTGACCGTCCACCGTCGGAACGGCGACGAGGGTTATGAAGTCGCGGCGGAGAGCGGTGAATTGCCGGGGTTCCCGGTCGCGTTTGCCGCCGAACTGATCGCCCGCCGGGACGAGGCGGAGCACTTCGACCTGCTCAAAGAATGGCGCTCCGCCGTGCGCCCGGGGGAGCACGGCGGAGCGAATTAGGTCGCTCAGTCCGCGTCGCGGTCGAGCATCAGGCGGGGCGGGGGGACGCGGGCGGCGATTTTGCGGAAGGCCTCCCGCAATAATTCTTCGTTATCCTCGGAGCTGTTGCCGCCGGGGACGTCGATGTGCACGCCGTTGCCGGCGTAGCCCATGGCGTTCATCAGAGCCCCGTCCGCCCCGGCGCCGACGCTGAGGGTGTGCACTGTGGCGCCCTCGTTAATCGCCTCGCGGGCGTGATAGAAGGCGTACTGTTTGTGACGGTCGTTGGTGGTGTAGTCGGCGGCGCCGTCGCCGTCGAAGTCCGTGAGTTCGTCCCAATCCCAGTCGCCCGGGAGGGAGAAGCCGCTGGGGCTGACGTTGGCGTTGCCGTCCGTCATCACCAGGATCGTCGGCCGGGCGCCGTAGCGGCCGTGCTCGGCGAGCATCCGTTGGGCCTCCTTTACGCCGTCGCCCAGGCCGGTGGTGGACTGGTAATAACCGGCCTGGCGGTGCCGCTGGATCGTGTCAATTGCGGCGTAGTCCATGGTGATGGGGTCGCCGGTGACGTCCGCGACCATGCCGGCGGCCGGGTCGTTCACGCGGGTTTCCCAACGGGCGGTGGTGTCGTAGCTGACCAGGCCGAGGTGGTCCCCGTAGCCGAGGCTGCCGAGGTACTCCGTCAACTGCGACACGCCCTCCTTCATGGCGTGGAAGGGCTGGGCCGGCGCCCGCCATAGCGTGGGCGTGGCCGCGTGGCTGGGGTGATAGGCGAGGATGTAGCTGACCAGCCCCGGCTTACCGTATTCCATCAGTTGACCGGCCGCGTAGGCGGTGTTGGTGTGCTCCATGAACCAGAAGAACTCCGCCCAGCTGCCGCCGGGGAAGGGATAGTTCACGCCGTCCAGCCCCAGGCCCTTCAGGGTATTGGCGGTGTTGAAGACGATCCGCTCGCCGTACTCGCCGAAGTCCCGGTCGTTTCTCCAGGAAAGGACCCGCACCTCCTCGACGCGGTAGCCGCTCGTGGAGAACGTGTGCGACTTCCCGACGTTACTGTGCTGCGTCCACCGGCCGGAACTGTCGAGGACCCAGAGGCGGTCGATGTCGGCCGTGCTGGTGACCCGCCCGCCCCAAGGGCCCGGGGTGAACGTGATGTGGGGAATGCGGCGACGCGTATCTTCAGGCACGCCGTGCAGCGTGACCCGCTCCGGCTCGTCCGGCAGCAGGCCGTCGCTGAGGCCGAGGGCGTCGTAGATCTCCAGTTGGTTCTCGGTCACCTCCGCCTCGCCGAGGCGGTTGAACGCCGGGAACTCGCTGTCGTCGTTCATCGAGGCGGAATAGTCGAGCACCAGCACGAGGTCGCGGGGCTCGGTATAAGCGATGCTGGAGACCCGAAAGGAGTGTCCGGTCAGCCCGAAGATCCGGCTGAAGAACGCGGGCATCTGCCCGTCCGGGGCGGAGGTGTTCGGGTTCTCCTTGCGAGCCGCGACCTCCACGACGTTATACGGAGCCGAGCCCCACTGGATGCGGTAGCGGCCCAGGTCGCCGTCGTACACCCGCCGGCCCAGCCGCACGTCGAGATCCCCGTCGACGAAGGTCTCGTTCATCCCGGCGACCTTCACGGCCATCGCGCGGGCCCGGGCGGCCATCTCCGCGTCCAGCGCGCCGGGGTCCTCGCCCTCGGCGACGACGTCCGCCAGCTCGTGCACGGCGGCGAGGGCGGCGGCGTCGGTGGCGAACTGCATCCGCGCCCGCGTCAGGGAGATCAGCCCCAGATCCACGCCCAGCGCCACGAACCCCAACACCGCGAACAGGCAGACCGCCGCGATCGGCGTGAACACCCCCCGCCGGTCGGGAGCCCGAGCCGGACGCCATGAGTCACGAAGTCGGTCGACCAGGAGGGAGCGTTGCATGGAGTTCTTGTGAGTTATAGATAGGTCGATGCGGAGTCAGACGGAGTCCGTGTCTCCGGAGGAGAGTTAGAGCTCGTGGCTGTCGCGGCCGGCGCGGAAGGTAAACCGCACCCGCAGCCGGTCGCCGAACCAGACCTGCGCAAACGCCCCGCCGGGCGTGGGCAGGCTGGCCTCCATCGTGAACAGCTCCAGCCGGTTCGCAGAGTTTCCCAGGGCGAAGGGTTCGCCCGCCGAATCGCCTTCGGCGTGGCTCATCGAGAACTCGACGTCCTCCCGCGGGGTGCCGCCGGCGGCGAGGAAGTTCTTGACGTCCTCCTCGATCTTCTCCCCCGGGGTCTGACTGCCCGGCAGCGATTCGTCCCAATCCATCGAGGAGAGGCGGCCGGCCTCCCGCAGCGCCGCGGAGAGCCGGTGCACCTCCTGGATGCAGGCGTTCATCTCCGCGCTGGCGACCACCAGCATGACGAAGAAGGGCGCGACGACGGCGAATTCGACCAACGCCGCCCCCCGCCGCTTGCAGCGGGCGCCGGGACGGCGGCCGGGACCGCGGGCAAAACGGGGGGCGGCAGGGCGGGCGGCGGGGCGGAGGCCGTTATTCATGGCGATTGACCGCCTGCCCGTAGATCACTTTCGGCCCGCCGTCCGGTCCCTTGAGCAGGAACGGCGGGATCAGGCTGACGTCCTGATAGGTCACCTCCACCCGCACCAGGAACAGTTGGCGGGGGCGGGCGGAGAGCAGCTCGATGTCCGGCAGCGACGCCGCCGACAAGGCGGTCGGATCGCCGCCGGAATCGAACGCGGCGGCGTTCTTCACCAGCACGCGGATGTCGGCGTTCGGTACCGCGGCGCCGGCGGTTTCGCGGGCGAGGGCCTCGACCTCCGCGGTGGAGACCCCCTCCATGACTCCCATCCGACCCGCCTTTTCCGCGGCGGCCCGCATTGTGGCGGCGGTCATGGAGGCGTGGTTCACCTCCAGAATCGCCGCTAAGAACAGGGCGAACAGCGGCAGACAGACGGCGAACTCCACCAACGCCGCCCCGCGCCGCGCCGCGGGACGCCGTGGAGAACCGGGGCGGCGGAAGGGCGGTCGGGAGGCCATGCGTCCGAAACGCTAGGTCGCGTCAATCAGTCGCGCCGGACGAACCCGTCGACGGCCGCCGAGGTTCCCTGCGCAACGCCCGTCGGACCGACGCCGCCCGCACGACCCGCAGGGCGATCCGACAAAAAGGAGCCGCGGAGCCCGGTTTGATCGCCCGTCGCCGCGTTTTCCTGTCGCCGCAATCGGCGCCGCCGGGAGGGGGAAAGAACCGCAGAAGACCCCGACGCCCCCCCCGCCGTCGGGGAGAGCCGGCCCGGGTGTCGGGGGGCCGGCGACGGCGGGGGGTTCGGGGGCCGCGTCCGCGGCGAGGGCCGGGGGAACGCGATCTCTGCCCCGACGGAATGCGAGCCCCGTGCCGAACCCCGCCGCAGTGCCCGCCCGCCGCCGCAACGCCCTTCGTTGCAGTGGTTTGCGATGAAGAGTTCATCGCCGCGGCGACGTTTCCCCGGGCGCCCGGCGTGGCGTTCCGGCAGCGCCGGGGGAGGCGTCCGTGGCGATTCCGCCACGTTGCAGAGCCGGCGGGCCGCTTGCCGGCGGCCGGGCGGCGGGCGTAGGGTGCCGGGCGTTCCCCCAACCGCCCCCGTCCCGGGGGCTCGCGCCGCGATGGCGACCGCACGACAAGAGAATCAACGCCGGCAGAGCCGGATCGCCCGCGAGGCGGCCCGGCTGCTGCGAGGCGGCGAACAACCGGACCTGTCCGCCGCCCTGCAGAAGGCGGCCCGCCGCGTCTGCCGGGCGCGGCCGCGGATCGGCGAGATCCCCGATCCGCGGGAGGTGACCGCCGAACTGGCCCGGCTCGAGTATCAGGACGAGCAAGAGGGCTGGGCCGCGGACGACGACGCCCCGGCGGCCGGGCACGACGACGATCGCTTCGCCGCCTACCGCGCCCTGCTGGACGATCTGGCGGACGTGAAGCTCGGTTCGCCGCGGCATCCGGAGGGCGACTGCCTCACGCACAGTTTGCAGGCCTACGCGTTCGCCACGCGGGAGACGGCGTGGGACGAGGAGTTCCTGCTGGCCGCCCTGCTGCACGACGTCGGCAAGGCGATCCACTACCGCGATCCCGTGCCGGCGACGCTGGAGGCGCTGGACGGGCTGGTCACGGAGCGGACGCGGTGGTTTGTGGAGCGGTTGGAGGAGGGCGGCCGCTGGATCGAGGGGAAGCTCTCGCCGCGGGCCTGGCGGCGGCTGGCGGCCCACCCGGACGGGGAGGCGCTCAAGGCGCTGGCCCGCTGCGACGCCGCCGCCGTCCGCCGGGCGATGCGGGTCCCGCAGCTCGACGAGGCGCTGGCCGAGATCCGCGCCCTCTCCGACTGGACCGGCGACTGGCAGGAAACGGACGACGCCCCCGATGAAATTCTGTGGACGGCGGACGACCGCTGCGGTTGGGGGTGAGGCCGTCGTGCTCCGCTCTCCCTCAGGGAGAGGGGAGGACGGTTCAGCCAAGCCCGAGAGAGGTTCGTCGCACTCTTCCCCCCTCTCCCCCAAAAGGGGGCGAGGGGGGATACGAACGGTTCAATCCGCGACAGGGTCGCGGAGCGTCCTACAACCTCTCGTCCCCGCCCGCGTCTCCCGCCCCCAGTTCGTCATGTTCGGTCTGTTCAAGAAGAAGGACCCGCTGGAGGCGTTGAAGGCGAAGCTCGCCAAAACGCTGGAGCGGGCCGCGGAGGTCTCCCGCAATCAGGGCGTCGTCGCCGCTAGCGCCGTCCACGCGGAGGCCGCGGCGCTTGAGCAGGAGATCGACCGGCTGGAAGCGGAACGAACCGGGGGCTGAGCGCCGGCGGGGTCGGCGCCTCACGCGTCCGGGTCGTCGCTCTCGTCGTCGCCGGCGGTGCGGGGCGAATCCCGTTGGTCGGCGCCCGGGGGGCCGCTGGCGGACAGCGTGCACACGATCCGGACGCCGCGGGCCGGGCGGCCGTCGACGGCGGGGACGGCCGGTTCGATCGCCAGGGAGCCGCCGAGCACCTCGGCCCGGTAGCGCATGCTCCGCAGGCCCACGCCGCCGGCGGCCGGGCGGCGTTCGCCCCGGCCGTCCAGCCCGTCGATGCGGCCGGCGGCGGCGGCCAGTTCGGAGGACATCCCCACGCCGTCGTCGGCGACGCTCAGCCGGACGGCCCCGTCGGTCCGCCGCAGGGCGATCTCGATGCGGCTGGCCCCGCTGTGCCGCTGGGCGTTGCCGACCGCCTCCCGCGCCAGGTGGTACAGCTCGTTACGGACGTCCGGGGCGTCGGGCTCGTCGGCGGGCGTTCCGGCGAACGCGACCGTCGGGCCGGGGGCCTTCGCGTCGCGGGCGGCGAGGGCGGACCGCTCCGCGGCCAGCCGCGTCAGGGCGGCGGTCAGTTCGCCCCGCACCCCGCCGATCGGCATCAACCCCCGGGCGACCTGCCGCACGCGGTTGGCGGCGTCGTCCGCCTGGGAGAGCAGATGGGCGGCGAGGGCCTGGGGGGTGTCGAAGCGGGGGGCGCCGCTCTCGTCGTGGGCGGCGGCGTGCAGGGCCTGAGGATCGCCGACGTCCAGCCCGACCTGCCGGGACAGCGCCGCCACGAGGAACTTCAACGCCATCACGTCTTGGGCCGGGCCGTCGTGCAGGTCCCGGGCGATGCGGGCCTGCTCGTAGCTGCGGCCCTCGAGCACCTCCCGCTCCAGGGCCCGGCGGGCCGTCACGTCCCGCTGACTGGCGACGTAATGGGAGGGCGCCCCCGGGGGGCGTCGCGGTTCGCCCGGCCCAACGGGCCGTCGCGGACCGGCCGGGAGGTCGGGGCGTCGCAGGCCGCCGGAGTGGCCGCTCATGCCCGGCCCGCCGTACAGGCCGCCCTCGATGCCGTGCACCGCGTGCGCCCAGACCGGCGCCGCGGTCCACTGCACGACGTAGCGTTCGCCGTCCTTGCGGTAGTTCACGGCCTCCCCGCGGAAGGAGCGACCGGCCCGCAGTTGCGTCTTCAGGCGCTCGGTCTCGCCGGGGTCGGTGTCCGGCCCCTGTAACATTCTGGGGTTGCGGCCGACCGCCTCGTCCCAGTCGTAGCCGGTCATCCGCTCGAAGGCCTCATTGACGAACCGGATCTCCGGCCCCGGCGCCTCCAGGTTCGGGCCGGTGATAATCACCGATTCGTCCAGCGTGCGCACGGCCTCGGCGAGGATCAGGCGCTCCCGCTCGCATTCGAGATGCTCGGTGACGTCGTTCTGCACGCCGACGTAGTGCGTCACCTCCTCCCCGCCGCCCGCCCGGACCGGGGAGAGGTACAGCTCGTTCCAGAAGGGCGTGCCGTCCTTTTTGTAGTTCCGCAGCAGGACCTTGCAGCGTTCGCCGGCGGCGACGGCGTCGCGGATCCGTTGCACGCCCGGCTGATCCGCGTCGCGGCCGCCGGGCGCAGTTTGCAGGAACCGACAGTTCCGCCCGACGACCTCCTCCCGGGAGTAGCCGGTGAACTCGCAGAAGTAGCCGTTGACGAAGACCAGCGGCTGATCGGCGGCCCGCACGTCCGCCACGGCGATCATCGAGTTGGCCGAATCGATCGCCGCCGTCAGCAGCGTCCAGTCGCCCTCCTGCACCAGGGAACCGGCGTTCGCGATGGCATCGGGACGTTCTGGGGACATGGCCGCAGCGAGGGAGACGCGTCGGAGATGACAGGTCGCAGAAGGACCCGACGAGAATCCCGGGATCGTTTCGACGCCACCCGGCGCCGGCAACCGTCAAATCCGCCTTTGCCGCCCGGTTTCCCCTGATCCCGAAGGCGACGCATTCCGGGCAGGCCCTCGCCCGGACTGGTGGCGGTCGGTACAGTGCCGCCGACGGCACGACCGGCGCCGTCCCCGTAATCGTCACCCCGGCCGTTCGCGGCCGTCCCGAAGGATCGGATCAATGCAGACCGCCCCCGCCGCCGCCGTTTCGACGCCCGGGCCGCGACCGACTTTCGAGCCGCGAATTGAATACGGCGTCGCCTCCGTGGGCGATCTGCGGGTCGAACTGGAGGAATGCGACGACTCTCGCAGTCGGGCTCCGAAAGTGGCCGCGGTCTATGTGAACGACGAGCCGCTGCGGCCGAGCGGACGGTTCTGGACCAGCTTCTTTATGCGGTTCGGCATCGGCAAATCGGTGTTCAATTACTTCGACCACGCCGAAGTCTTCGAACGCCTCGCCGCCCGCAGCCCCTCGGACCGCCTGCGGTTCGCCGTGGAGCGCAACGAACAGGGCGCCGGCTCCCTGCTGGCGGTCTCCAACCCGACCAAGGCCGTCGTCAAGCACGACGACCTGCGGGAATTATTGCACCGCTACGACGGCGACCGCGTGACCTATCACAACGGCGTGGTCGAAAGTCACCACGCCCCGCGGGTGGGGCACCGGTTCCACGTCTCCGGCGACGCCTTCGCCAACCGGTTCGTCGTCCGCACGCCGGTGGACGGGTTCGGGCAGCCGAACATTTATCTCTCGCTGCTGCGCGAGGTCTGTTCCAACGGCATGATCGGCGAGGCCCCGGCCTTCCGCAGCCAACTGGCGCTGGGGAAGGGGGACGACGAAGTCACCTATACCCTCAGCCGGGCGCTGGACGGCTTTAATAACGACGAAGGCTACGCCGCCCTACGGCAGCGGTTCGAAAGCGCCGCCGAAAGCTGGGCCAGCGTCCACGAGGCGGCCGGCCTGTATAATCTCCTCGCCAAGCTGACCGGCGGCGGCGGGAGCGGGTCGAACGGCGGCGGCCCGTCGAACTTCGGCACCGACGGGGCCAGTGCCGACGGGCTGTTCGAACGCAGGGACCTCGGCACGCACCTGCTCAAGCGGTTCCACCAGACGACCGGCGACGTGACCCGTCTGTACGGCTTGGCGAACGCCGACGCCCTGTCCGCGAAGCGGCAGAAAACCCTGCCGGTGAAGTGCAAGGTGTACGACCTGCTGAACTTCGCCACGGAGGTCGCCACCCACCACGCCGGCCCGGCCCACGCCCGCCGCCTGCACGCCTGGGCCGGCGAGCTGGTCAGCGGCGAATACGACCTCGAAGGCACCGCCGACCAATACGGCGACTTCCAGGACTTCTTCGTGAACGACGACGCCGCGAAGCCGACCGACAACCCTGAAGCCTGACGGCGAGCCGGGGGCGTCAGCCCCCGGAGGGGTTCGTTCTCGGTTAGAATCAGGACATGCCCGCGACCCTCGACGCCCCGCCGCTCCGCCCTGGCGCCGCCACGGCCGACGCGGCCGTGACGGTCGCCGACATCATGGAACAGTTCGGCGACGTACCGCTGTTCCGTATTGTGATGGACCCCGCCCCCGGAACCGCAACGGAGGAGGACATCGCGCGCGTCCAGCGCGAGACCGGCCGACTGTGCGAACTGGTCGACGGGACCCTGATCGAGAAAGCCGTGGGCGCCGAATCCGACTTGATGGGCGGCGAGTTGCTGACCCTGATCCGCAACGCGATCCGCGGGAAGAAAATCGGCTGGGTGTTGGGCGGGCAGGCCTTTTTGCGACTCACCGGCCGGCGGACGCGAGCCGCGGACGTGGCGGTGATCCGGGCGGAACAGGTTCCGTCCGGCCGGTTCCCCTCCGAGCCGGCCTACCCGGACCTGTACCCCGATCTCGCGATCGAGGTGCTGTCTCCCTCGAACCGCCCCGGCGAGATGCGGCGGAAACGGCAGGACTTTTTCGCCGCCGGCACCCGGCTGATCTGGCAGATCGACCCCGCTGCCGGGACCTGCGAGGTCTATACCTCGGTCGAGGCGCCGGACGAAACGATTCCCGCGGACGGCACGCTGGACGGCCGGGACGTGGTGCCGGGCTTGAAGATCCCGCTGGCCGCCGTGCTGGGGGCGGTGGAGTTGGACTGACGGCGGCCGTAGCGGACCCTACGAACTCACTGCCCGCCCTCTTCGCGGCGGCTCCAGTAGGGGAGTTTGACGCCGCCGTCGAGGCTCAGCGTGGAGCCGGTCATATAGGCCGCGTCGTCGCTCAGGACGTACGCCGCCGCCTTGCCGCACTCCTCCGGCGTGCCGAGACGTTTTAAGAGCAGCGACTTCGCCCCCTCGGCGATCTGTTCCTCCGTGAAGAACTTGCGCTCGCCGGGTGTGTCGATCCAGCCGGGGTGCAGGATATTGACCCGCACGTCGTATTTCGCCATCTCCACCGCGGCGGTGCGGGCCATCTGATCCAGCGCCGCCTTGGCCATGTTGTAGGCCATCGCCGTGGGGAAGGCGATGTCCGCGTGCGGGCTGGAAACGACCAGCACGCTCCCGCCGCGGCCGTTCGAATTGAACTGCTCCCGCATGAGTCGGCAGGCGGCCCGCACGCCGTAGAAGGCGCCCCACATGGAGACGTCGATCGTCTTTTTAAACTCGTCCAGATCTGCGTCGAGGAACGGCTCCCGGGCACTGTAGACGGCGTTGGAGACGAACAGGTCCAGCCCGCCCAACTGCTCCGCGGCCTCGGCGACGAGGCGTTCGATCGTGGCCTGATCGCCCACGTCGCCCCGTAGGGTGACGGCGGTCCGGCCGAGGTCGCGGACTCGGGCGGCGACGGCCTCCGCCTCCTCGGCGCTGGAGCGGTAGTTGATCGCCACGTCCGCCCCCTCGCGGGCCAATTCGACGGCGATCCCCGCCCCGATCCCCTTGCTGGAGCCGGTGACGAACGCGGTTTTGCCTTCTAAACGGCCGGGCATGACAGGTCTTGAGCGAAGAAGCGGGGCGAACGGCAGTGTAGCGACGGGGAACCGCCTTCGAGACCGCGGACGCCGTCCTCGTTCTCCCCTCTCCCTGGAGGGAGAGGGGCCGGGGGTGAGGGTGACGCGCGGTTCACACGCTCCCGCCCATGAGACGACCTGGAGGCGACGACGGAAGAGCGTCGGGGACGGGGACGGCGATCAGGCGCCGCAGCCCCCTCACCCCCGGCCCCTCTCCCCCAAAAAGGGGGCGAGGGGGGACGAGCGACGGAACGCCGCCGCGTCACTCCCCCCGCAGCGTGGCGACGATCGGAGTCCTCACCGCCGCCCGCACGGCCCAGCCGCTGGCGAGCATGCCGGCGGCGAACACCGCCAGCAGGGTGAGGGCGCCGCCCAGCCAGGGCGCGTCCGCGGTGCGGCCGGAAAGGTGCGGCCACAGGGCCAGCAGCGCCGCCAGCGTGCCGCTCGCCAAGCCCCAAACTAACAACAACGCGGTTTCGGTCAGCACCAGACCGGCGATTCGCCGCGTGCCCAGCCCCACCGCCCGCAGCAGGGCGAGTTCGCCGCGACGTTCCAGCACGTTCCGCAGCATCACCGCCGCCAAGCCCAGCGTGCCCAGCAGCAGGCCGAGCCCTCCGAGGGCCTGGAAGGTGGAGAGGTAGGTGTTCTGCACGGCGAGGAAGGAGGCGATCCGCTCGCCGACCGGCTCCGCGTCCACGCCGTAGCCGCTCAGCCGGCCCTCCAGCGCGGCGGCGAGTTCGGTCTGCCGATTCTCCGGAGCGTCGACCAGCAGGTAGGCCCAGCCGTCGTCGGCGGGGAACAGCGTTTCGAAGTGCGCCTCGCTGGTCAGCAGCACGCCCTGAAACACGCTGCCGTCCAGTTGGCCGACGACCTCGAAGAACGCCGTCGGGTTCTCGTCGTTCGGCACGGCGATCCGGTCGCCGACGCCCAGTTTGAGGCTGTATTGCAGGGTGTTCATATCCCCCAGCACCGGATACACCGGCAGCGTCGAACGGGTCGAGCCGCCGGTGACGGGGGCGTCCGGCAACTCCTGTTTGAGCAGTTCCCAAGGGTTGTCGCCGGGGGTGTCGGCGAAGCTGAAGCCGCCGCGTTCGATCTGGGCGTCCGGCACGCCCAGCACCGTGGGCAGGCCGGTGCGGTAGAGGTTCAGGCAACTGGCGTCCGCCCCGGGCCGCACGCGGCAGGCGGTGAGGGCGTCGATCGCCTCGAACGGCGCCCCAGTCAGGTTCAGTTCCTGCCGGCCGGACTCCGTGCCGGGGTTGAAGGGCAGGGGGGCGGCGGCCTCGGCGACCAGCAGATAGCCCCCGTTGCCGCTGTCCAGTTCCGGCGCCCCGGCGGAGGGGTCCTTGCGGGCGGCGGCGACGGCGACCAGCAGGAAGGTCGCGCAGGCGATCAGCCCGGCGGTCAGCACGCTGCGGGTGCGTTGGCGGGCGGCGTTCCGCAGGCCCAGTTTGACGCTCGTCCGCGGCACGCCCCCGGGCTGGAGCGCCAGCCACCAGCCCAGGGCCCCCAGTGCCGCGGCGAGCAGCAACATCCCGGTGAGGAAGAACGAGATCACATCCCACCCGAACCCGGCGAACGCCTCGCTGTGGGGGATCTGCCCGGCCAGCGCCGCAATCATCAGCACGGCCGCGATCGCTCCGCAGCCCACCGCGGTCCACTTCGCCCAGGCACCGGTCGATTCCTTCTCGCCGCTGGTCTCCCCCGCCAACAGAGACCGCACGGAAACGCCCCGCAGCACCCGCAGGCCCCACCAAACCGCCCCGGCCGCCAGCAGCACGCTGATGCCGAAGCCGACCGCCAGACTCGTCGGGGTGACGTCGAGGAACAGGAACCGGGTGCCCACCGCCCCGACCCACAGCGTCCGCAGGCCCCACAGCATCAGGGCCGCGTAGCCCACCGCCGCCGCCGCCCCGACCAGCCCGCCGACGGCGACCACGATCAGCCCTTCCGCCAGATGGAGCCGACGCACCGCCTGCGGCCCCAGCCCCAGGGCCCGTTCCAGCCCCACCTCGCTCGCCCGGCGCTCCAGCCCCAGGCGGAACAGCAGGGCGATCAGGATCGCCGCGGACAGGATCAGAAACAGGCTGAACCCCACGAACAGCCCGGCGAAGTCCGTGGTGCCCGCCGCCGCGGCCAGCCCCTGGGCCTTCACCGGGCCGAACGCCAGACCCAGCGCCCGCAGATCGACTTCTTCAATGAGGGCCTGCGTGAACCGCTGCTCCGCGTCGTCGAGGTCCTCGATCCGTCCGCCCTCCGGGCCGGTCAGCAGCACGCTGGTGCTCGATCCGTAGCGGCTGGGGAACAGCTCCCGCATCCGCTCGATCGGCAGGAACGCCTTGGGCAGGGCCTTGTAGTCGTCCCAGTAGGTTTCGTCCGCGGGGGTGACCCTCGAAAGGTCCATATCGAAGGGCTGATCCCAGTCCGCGAAGGTGGCCGCGTCGGTGATGCCCTCCACCGTGGGGGTGAGCGTGCCGTCGGCGGCGGCGCCCTCGACCGGGACGATTGCGGAGACGGTGAAGGTTTCGCTCCGCTCCGGGGCGTCGGCTCCGTCGTCGACGGGATACCACCGCAGTTCGACCTGATCACCGACCTGCACGCCGAGTTGTTCGGTCGCCAGGAACTCGTTCAGCACGATGCCCTCCTCCGTCACGCCGAGGCCCCGCGGGGCCTCGGCGTGACGCTCCACCCCCGCGACGACGAAGTAGGCGCTGTGCTTGTCGTCCGGGTTGTCGCCGGCGGGGACGATCTCGTTGGCCAACGCGACGTACCGCGGAGAGGCCGTCATCCCGGCGGCCTCCGCCGCCCGGCGGGCCGCGGCGGCGAGGGGGGCTTCGAGGATCATTCGGTCGCTCTCCACCGAGAGCGTCCCCCGCTCCTCGTTCCGCACGAGCTTCACCCGCAAATCGTCCAGCGTCATCCCGGCCCGGGCGGACGCCGTCAGCGCCTCCGCGGCCTCCTCGCCGGGCGCCTCGTCGCCGGCCTCCGCCACAAAAACGGCGTTCACCCGGCCCACGCGGCCCTCGGGATTACGGCGGGAGGGCCGAACGGGGGTGAGGCCGATCAGGTCCCGCAGCGTGTCCAGTTCCGCAAAGGCGACCGGCGGGATCTGCTGGGCCGGGTTGAGGTCGAACCGGGCGGCCCCCGCCGAGTCCGGCAGCACGGCGGAGACCGTCAGCGGCACGGTCGCCGTCGAATCGTCCCGATCGGCCAGCAGGTTGCCCCGCGGCACGGCGCTGGGGATCTCGACGGAGATCGTCACGTCGTCCCCCACGGCGACGCCCAGCCCCTCGGCGACCCGCGTGTTCAGCACGATCTCCCCCGGCTCCGGCCGGGCGACCTCCGCCGTCTCCAGCAGGCCCCACAGGCGCTCGTCCGTCCCGAACAGGTTCACGGAGCCCACCCGGCGGACCGCGTCGTCCTCGCCAGCGGAGAGCCCGGCCCGCAGGGCGAGGGCGGGGGCGACCGTCGCCGGGTCGTCGGCCCCCGCGGCCAGCGACTCCACCAGCCCGTCGGTGACGAACCGCCCGCCGGAGAGGGCGAGGTCCACTTCGCCCAGCCGATCGAGGGTGATCTGCCGCAGGCTGGCCCGGACGCTGTCGCCGACGACCAGCGCCCCCCCGATCACCGCCGCCCCCGCCGCCACGCCCAACAGCACCGCAAGGTGCGTCCGGCGATAGAACCACAGCGAGGCGAGAACGAGGCGGAGGGAGGACATGCGGCTATCGTAGGGTCCGCTGCGCGGACCGGGCAGGGTGATCGACCGGCAGTCCGACGGCCCGCACCGCGGACCCTACGTCTCCGTAACCTTCCCGCCGGCGAAGGCGAGTTTGCGGGGAAAGCGGGCGGCGAGGTCGAGGCTGTGGGTGACGCACAGCAGCGTCGTGCCGGCGTCCTTGGCCAAGTCGAGCAGCAGGGTGCCGACGGTCTCCGCGGTGGCGGGGTCGAGGTTGCCGGTGGGTTCGTCGGCTAAGAGCAGACCGGGTTCGTTAATCAGCGCCCGGCAGAGGGCCGCCCGCTGGCGCTCGCCGCCGCTGAGGCGCCCCGGGCGGTGCGTCGCCCGGTGGCTCAGGTCGACCCGGTCCAGCAGTTCGGCGGCCCGGACTTCGTCCGCCTTCGTCACCGTGCGGCCGGCGAGGACGGGGACCAGCAGGTTCTCCGTGACTGTCAACTGCGGCAATAAATGATGGTCCTGAAAGACGAAGCCGATCCGCTCCGCCCGGAACTTCGCCTGACGGCGTTCGTCGTAGTCCCAGGGCGTTTCCCCGAACAGCTCCACCCGCCCGCCGGTCGGCGGTTCGAGTAAGCCGACGAGATAGAGCAGCGTGCTCTTGCCGACGCCGGACGGCCCGGTCAGCACCACCGCATCGCCGGGCTCGGCGGCGAGGCTCACCCCGGAGAGCACCTCCACCGTCTCCGCCCCGGCGGCGTAGGTTTTGGAGACGTCGGTGAGCTGCAGAGCGGGCATGGAACGATCTGGAGGCGGGCGGGGCACACTAACCCGAAGCGTCAGCGAGGGCACGCCGACGCAGTCGGCGGCAGTGCCTCCTCGCGGGCAGCGCCCGCGGCCCTCGCTGACGCTTCGGGTTGGTAACTACTCCCCCGCCTCTTCGACGCGGCTTAGAAAGGCCTCCGGCACCGGGACGCTGGTCATTTTGCGGTCCGGCGTGAAGGTGCAGGCGACGGTTTTCATGGAGCCCTCGGCGATCAGCGTGGGCCGGCCGCCGTTCGCCTCCGGGCCGTCGTCCCGGGTGACGATGAAGTCCAGCGTGAGGCTTTTCACGCCGATCCGCTGCACGCGGACTTCAATGTCCAATTGATCCTCGAAGAACGCCGGGGCCTTGAAGCCGCACTGACACCGCACCCGCGGCCAGCCGAGGATGCTGCCGTCGGCGTTGTGCATCATCACGGAGAGCCCCACCGACCGCAGGAAGGCGTGTTCCGCCTCCTCCATGTAGCGGTAGAACTGGGCGAAATGCACGATCCCGGCCATGTCCGTCTCGGAGAACTGGACCTGGCGGCGGTGGACGTAGGTGGAGATTTTGTCGGACACGGCGGTAGTGAAGCCTCAAGCTCCAAGAAATCAAGAACCAAAGAGCCGGCGGCGTTCGTCGACCCCTTGGTTCTTGAGTTCTTGATCTTGAAGCTTAAACCTTCTCCGGGAAGAACTTCGCCAGGGTGGCCGCGCTCGGCTTCGGGGTGACGAGCGAGACGATCACGGTCGCCAGGGCGCTGGCGAGGAACATGCCGGTGACGGGCATCAACTGCACGGTGCGATAACCGGGGATCGGCAGGTACAGGTAATAGTCCGCATTCGCGGCGAAGTCCGCGGCATAGAACATCGCCGCCCAGGTGCCGGCCGCCGCCAGGATGCCGGCGTAGGCGCCCCACTTCGTCAGGCCCCGCCAATAGACCGCCAGGAAGATGATCGGGAACAGTGAGGCGAACCCGCTAAAGCACCAGATTCCCAGCGGGAAGACCCGCGTGCTGTCGCCCATCAGCAGGCTGAGCACGTAGGTCACGGCGACTATCAGGATGATGAACCCGCGGCTCATCACGACGGTTTGCCGGTCGGTATATTTTCCCGCGGGGGCGTAATATTCGACCAGGTCCTTGGTGAACATCGTGCCGATGCAGAGGAACTGGCTGTCCAGCGAACTCATGATCGCCGCCAGCACGCCGGCCAGCAGGAACCCGCCGAGGATCTTGCCGGACAGCTTGGAGACCATGTAGCCCAGCACCTTGTTCGCGCTGCCCTCCGGGCCGAGTTCGGCGACGGCGGCGTCGGCCGCGGCGGGGGTCATCCCCTCCGCGATCAACGCGTCCCGCTTCGCTTCGATCTGAACCTCGTCAAAGATGAACGGCGGGGGCAGGTCCACCAGCCCCGTCGTCGCCCAGGCCCCGATCAACACGCAGGGCACCCACACGATCGCGATGAACGTCGGGTGCACCACCACCGGCAGTTTGAACGTGGCGGCGCTCTTGGCGGTCAGCCAGTGTTGGAACAGGTGCGGGAACATCCCCACGCTGAACGGGATCAGCAGGTAGGTGGCGAACTGCCAGGGGTCGAGCCCCTCCCGTTTGCGGAAGACTGCGGGGGCCTCGACGGTGCCGATCAGGTCGGCGTCGTCGGAAACCTCCGCCCGCACCCGTTTGGCCCGGGGAATTTCGCTGGAGACGATCCGCAGGCTGTCGAAGAAGCCCTCGGGCGGTTCGGTCCGCAGTTCGCCCTCGTTCGGCCCGCTGGCGTATTGCACGCGGCCGGCCTCCACGGCGGACTCCGCCATTTTGGTGGCGATGATATAAAACGCCACGACGCCCAGGATCATAAACAGGCAGGTCTGGAAGGCGTTCGCCCAGGCCGTGCCCCGCATCCCGCCGGCGAAGACGTAGGTCAGCACCACGCCGCAGACGACCAGCTCCGTCAGCCAGGCGGGGATCGCGCCCTTTGTGCTTTCAAACAGCTGCGGGAAGTCGCCCGCGGTGGCGCCCTCGATCGCCTTGCCGCCGGCGATCACGCCGACCAGCAGGTACGGGATCACGAGGCCCACCAGAATCGGCACCAGCACGAGGCCGATATTGCGGCTGTCCAGCCGGTCCCGGAAGAACCCGGCCTGCGTGGTATAGCCGTATTTCTTGCCCCAACCCCAGAGCTTCACCCCCAGCACGAAGAAGCAGAGGGAGTGCACGATCCCGCTGCTGCTGGCCAGCAGGCCGTAGATGCCCACGCCGTAGGCGTAGGCCTCCCCGCTGCTGCCGACGAGGGCGAACCCGGTCATCGTGGTGCCGAACAGGCTCATCAACAGCAGGAACGGGCCGATGCTGTGCGAGGCCAGCAGGTAATCCTCGCTGGACCCGGTGAACAGCCGGCCGGCCCCCAGCCCGAGGGCCAGCAGCAACAGCAGATAGGCGACGATGATCACGACGCGCCAGATGGAGCCGGGATCGACGCCCGCCTCCGCCGCGTTCTGGGCCGCGGGGGCCGCCTGCGCCAACAGGGGAAAGACGAAGTCGGTCACGCGGGGGCTCCCTGCATCTCGTCGCCGCCGGCGTGGCGAGGGTTCGTTTTGGCTTTGGGAATCGGACGTTCGGAGACCGGCACGCGGTCCGTCCCCGGCCCCTTCGGATCGTCCGTCGGCACGGCATCGGGGATCAGGTCTTCGTCGATCGGCCAGGCCACGTTGACCGCCAGCAGCCAGACGAGGCTGGCGCCCACGGAGATGCACGCCTGATACAGCAGCGTGATCGGGATGAAGCCGAACACGAGGGAATCATTGTCCCAGAGCCACACGTCCTGGTGGAGCACCACCAGGAGGGCGACCAGCGACCAGACAAGGATTTTCACGGGCGGGGTCCGGGGCGAGGCGGCCGGGCGGGTCGCCCCCAACGGGGCGAGGCGGGCCGGGAGTGTACCGGCGCCCGCGGCGTCTCACACCCGAGCGGACCGATCCGTCACGCTACGCCGCCTGAAGGCGGTCCTCGACGGACGCACCGCAGGCATGCACCGCCGCACCAACTGCGCGAACCGGGGCGGGGCGACGCAAGCCGCGTCGCCCCGCCCCGGTTCGCGCCTCGCGCTGTCGAACTACACCCCGAAATTACGCCGCGGTGGTCGCCCGGCGGCTTTGGGGCATGTGCTGGAACATCTCGTCCAGTTCCGGCTGGAAGACGTTGCCGATCAGCACGTCCACGACGCCCATTTTATATTGCGGGAAGTCCCGCAGGAAACCGCCGATGCTGAAGCCCTCGTCGTAGAAGGCGTAGACCAGCTTGCGGAAGTTCTCCACGCCCTTCTTATATTCCGGCTGCCAGGCGCCCAGCGTCGCGGCGGACGTATCGCCGACATTGAGGGCCTTCACGGCCGCTTCGGCGCCGCGGACGCCGCTGTCCAGCGCCAGGAAAACGCCGGAGCTGTACACCGGGTCGATAAACCCGAAGGCGTCCCCGACCAGCGCCCAGCCGTTGCCGGCGCCCACGCTGCTGTAATACGTGAAGTCCTTCGTGGAAAACACGTCCCGCACGCGGGTCGCGTTCTTCAGGCGCCTGGCGATCCCGGGGGCGGTGGCGATTTCGGACTCGTACGTCTCCGTCGGGGTGGAGCGGTGCGGGCCGAACAGGTACGGCATCTCGCCGGTGCAGCCGACGGACGTAATCCCGTCGCCCAGCGGGATGTACCAGAACCAGGTTTTCTTGCCCTGCCCGTGAATGACGAGGGTGCAACCGTCGTCGCGGGGGTTGTCCGGCTGGCGGTCCGCGTTCTCCCAGTAACTCCAGATCGTGCCCTTTTTGAGGTTCGGGTCCGGCTGCATCGTGCCGAGGCGGCGGCCGATGAAGGCCGTCTGCCCGGAGGCGTCAATCAACACGTCGGACTGAATCTCTCGGGTGTAGGCCGCCTCGCCGCGGCCGAACTTCACCTTCACCCCCGCGGCCCTGGCGTCGACGTTCACCTGCCCGTCGGCGGTCAGCGGCTCGCCGTCCCACAGCACGTCAAGGACGTGGGCGTCGGTGCGGACGGTCGCGCCCAGTTCCTCGGCCCGCTCCATCAACATGCGGTCGAATTGGCCGCGCTCGACCTGCCAGGTTTGGGCGCCCTCTTTGCCGTTGGGGCGGCCCATCGCGTCCAGATCGAAGTAGAACGGGGCGCTTTCCTTGCCCATCTCGTTCACGAATTGCACCGAGTATTTTTTGACGAACCCGGTCTCGTTCATCCGGTCGAGCAACCCGAGCCGCTTGAGGCTCCAGTACGTCTCCGGAATGAGCGATTCGCCCACGTGGAACCGACCGGCCGGTTGGCGTTCCAGCAGCAGCGTCTTTTTGCCGGCCTCGGCGAGGACCGCGGCGGCGCTGCAACCGGCGGGGCCGCCGCCGATCACCACGGCGTCGTAACGCTCCGCCACCTCCGGTTGCACGCGGCCGTCGGACTCGGGGGTGGTGGTTTGGATCATGGCAGGGAGCGCAACCGCGAAGCGGGGCGAACGGTAACGGATCGACTGGGGCCGATCCCGACGCCGCATTCTACCGGGCCGTGGCAGGGGCCCAACAGGCCGGTTCGTCGACGCAATCTCCCCTCGCCCGGAGGGAGAGGGGAGAAGAGCAGGGCGAACCGCTCTCAGGCTTGGCTGATCCGTCCCCCCTCGCCCCTCTTTTAGGGGAGAGGGGTCGGGGGTGAGGGGGCAGCGACTCACGAACCCTGTTCACCGTCCGTTTGCACTCCGTTCGACCGCCGCCTCACCGCAGAGAGCGGAGGCGTGCGAACCGTGCGTCACCCTCACCCCCGGCCCCTCTCCCTCAAGGGAGACGGGAGAATGAGGAAGCGGCCGCGAGGCCGTCCCGCCGCCTCACACGGGGGCGGCGACTTCCAACAGGTCCAGCGCCGGTTTGCCGTTGGTGAAGATCGTCGCCAGCCGGCCCCAGGCCGTGTCGCCCTCGTTGATCCCCAGGTGCCGGGCGAGGCCGGGGCCGGCGGTGAGCTTCAGCAGCGCCCCGAGGTCCACTTCGCGGAGCACGTCGTGCTCGATCAGCACCCGACCCAGCGGGATCTCGCCGCCGAGGATCTCCTCGCGCGGCTCCGGGTCGAGGTACGACAGATCGAACCGCACGAAGCCGAACTGCACGACGCGTTCCTGCTCGCCGGGGCGTTCGGGCTCCCGGACGAGGGTGATCTTGCGGCAGTACTTGCCGGCGTCCCACTTCTCGTCCAGCACCCGCACCGCGACCGGCCCGCCGTGGAACCGCTCCATGGTGACGGTCATGTGGGTGTGGTGGTCCAGCAGCGTGCGGTAGGGCTCCGGCACGGCGCTGCGGGGGACGTGCTCCGCGGCGGCCAATAGGGGACCGAGGGGTGTCCCGCCCGGGGCCGCGGGCGGCTCGGGGAACAGCGCCGTCAGCGAGTCGAGTTCGGCGAGGGCGTTCACAAGCGACGGCGGGCGGAAACCGGGGACGAACTGACCGGGGGCGCGGGGGGGATTCTTGCCGCCCGACCGCCCCGGGTGCCAGTCGGCGGCGCCGATTCACTCCGGCTCGGCCGGCGCCGGGAGCCCCGGATGGGTTTGATGATAGGCCTGAATTGCTTCCCCGAGTCGCCGTAGGTTCTCCTGAACCTGCGTCCGGCGGGCGGCCTCCCGCTGCTGCTGGAGTAGGGGCGGCACGAGCGCGACGGCCACCGCCGCCCCGACGAGCAACGCTAGCGCCGCCGCGATCAGCAGCCCGATCAGCGTCCACGACCGCCGGCGACGCGGCGCCGGCGGCGTCTTTGGGTCCGAAGTCATTCCTGCCATTCGTGAACGATTCCTCCGGACGGCCCCGACAACGTTCGAGAGGCGTCCGGCGGGACGGTCGAAAATTGTCAGAACCCGCCGGTGACCGATTCCCCGCCGTCGGGGGTGGCGAGGGCCTCCAGTACGGCCGGGTCGATCGATTCGGAAATGAACTGCACCGAGCCGTCCCCCATGACGAACTGCACCCCGCCGGGCCAGGTCGCCCCGAATCCGCCGGGGACGTTCAGCCCGTCGGCGGGATCGCGGAGGTTGTCGGGATCGCCCCACGCGGCGGGGTTCCCGTTGAGCGGGTCCACGTCGCCGGCGTAAATCGTGGTGGAGATGCCGTCGGTGATGTCCCGTATCATGCCGCTATGGTCCTCGGCCAAGACCTGCACATTGCCGGCGTAGTGGGCCGGGGCCAGCCCGCCCTCCGGCGGCGCCGCCGCCGGGGAGAGGTAAACCGGAATCTGCGTTTCGTACACCGGCGCGGCGGCGGGATCGTCGAACGGAACCGACGGGTCCACCCGGCTCCACACGTCGCCGCGATCGATGTACGGCAGCATGGCGGTCATCCAAGCCATACGGGGATTGTCGGGGCTTCCCGATCCGGGGACGCGAGCGAGGTTCACGCCGTCGGGCCGCGTGTGCGGGGGAAAAGCGCCGTGGGTCGAGTGGAAGTTGTGCCCCGCCAATCCGATCTGCTTGAGATTGTTCTGATCCTGGCTTCGCCGGGCCGCCTCCCGGGCCTGCTGCACCGCGGGCAGGAGCAGGGAACCCAAGATCCCGATCACGCAGCACAGCACCGGCACGGTGCACAGGGCGACGATGCCGGCGATCATCCAGCCGCTCATCCCCTGCTTTTGGCCCGACGGCCGTCGCGTCCCCGCCGGCCGCACGGCCTGCGGGCGGTCTTGGTCGGAGCGGGGCCGCCGGGGCGGGAGGCCGCCGTTCAAGTCGTCGTCGAAGCGGTCGGCCATGGGGGGGAAGCAATCCGGGGACGCGGGGACGAACAATTCAACGGACGATTCTCGCCCGGACGCCGCCGCCGCCGCAAACCGATCCGGCGCCGCCGATCGGAGCCCCGCCAGGACCGCCGAAGCCGTCAGGGCGACGACCGCAGTTCCGAACCCGCCTCGGCCCAGCGGCGCTGCCGTTCCTGCTGCCGCTCCCACTCGACCCGGCTGAGGCCCATCAGATCCCATTCCTCCAACCGCTCCCCGCCGTCCGGCGTGCCCAGGGCCGCGAACGCCGCCGGGTCCATCTCCGCGGAGAGGTAGTTCACTGAACCATCCCCGAGCACGACCAACGCCCCCCCCATCGCTGCGGCGCCCTCGTCCGTGGAGTACTGCGGCCCCCCGAACTGCCGCGGACCGAACCCGAACCCGGCGGCCGAATCCCGCAGGTTCGTCGGGTCCGCCCAAGGATGATAGAACCCCGCGACCTGCCCGACGAGCAGCGTCTGCGTCGTGCCGTCCCGGAACTGCCGCAGTTCTCCCGCTCCGCCCTCGCCCAGCACGTGCACGTTGCCGGCGAGGTGGCTCAGCCCGAACCCGCCCGCCGCGGCGTGGCTCTCGTAATGCTCGTGCGGGTTGAGGAATTCATTGACCTCCGTCCCCACGACCGCGGCGTTCGCCGGGTGATCGTAGGGCTGCGTGAGGTCGTAGGCCCGCCATTCCTCCCGCCGATCGACGTACGGCAGCAACACGGTTTGCCACGACGGCACGGGGTTCCCGGCCCCGGCGACCTCCGCCGCCAACGCGGGGGTGGGAAACGCACGATCGTGGGCCGTATGAAAGTTAATCAGCGCCAGGCCGGTTTGTTTGTAACGGTTTTGAACCACGCTGTAGTGGCCGCCGCGATCTTGCTCAAGCGAGGGCAGAATCAGCGAGATCGACAGCCCCAACGCCGCCGCCGCGAGGAGCCAGCGCCCCCACCGCGGAGCGGCGGCGAGTTCTTCCGGCGTGGTCTCAAAACTCGGCATCGATCGCCTCCCCCCCGTCCGGCGTGCCGAGGGCGGCGAGGACGGCGGGGTCCATGTCCGGGTTGAAGTTCGTCACCCGACCGTCGCAGAAACCGACCACGCCCCCCCCGGGGCCGTTCGCCCCGAAGCCGGTCGGGCCGTTCGTCGGGGCCGCGGCGGACCGCAAATTGTCCGGGTCGCCCCAGGCGGTCGGGGCACCGGTGGCGGCGTTTACCTCGGCGAGCATGATCGTCTGCGTGAGGCCGTCCGCCTGCCCGATGGCGTCGAGCGTCAGACCCGGCACGAACACCAGTTCGTTCCCCGCATAGTGGGCCGGGGCGAGGCCGCTGGGCAGCGGGGCGTCCCCGACGAACGGCGAGGTATAGGAGCGCACGACCTTCGAGAACACCGCCGCGTTCGCCGGGGCGTCGAACGGTTTTTGAAAGTCGATGCGGCTGTGCAGGGCCCGCTCGTCCATCTGCGGCAGGATCGCCGTCATCCAGGCGACCGGCGGGGCATCCAGTGCCGCGTCCCCTCCGTACGGGGGGAAGGCGTCGTGCCCCATGTGATAGTTCGTCACCGCCAAGGCTTGGTGCTTGGCATCGTTTTGCGAGTCGATCGTCCGGTGCGGCCTTCGGCTGTTCTCCGCCACCAACGCCCACGCCCCGATCGCCCCGGCCAAACCTGCCGCGAAGACCCAGGCGAGTTCCTGAGAGACCGTCCACGACGGCTTCTGCGGCGGGTCGGCGGACGGTGCGCTCATCGGCTCACGTGTAACGCACCCGCTTAAACTGCTCCTCGAAATACTCGGGCAGCAGGCTGTCGGTTTGCAGCAGGCCCTTGCGGGTCAGGACGATCTCGTCGCCCTCGACGTTCAGATAGCCCGCGGCGGTTTGATTCTTCAGGGGTTCGGCGAACTCTTCTCGCAGGTCCACGCCGAATTTTTCGCGGAACGGCCGGACGTGGACGCGGCCCTCCTTCAATTGCAGCACGAACTCGCGGATGAGCTGCTGATGCTTGGACGGCACCAGCGCCCGGTTGATCGGCCAGTCGCCGGCGGCGACGGCGGCCTGATAATCGTCGATCTTATCCAGGTTCTGATAATGCACCCCCTGGAAGTGCCCGAAGCTGCTCACGCCGGTCGCCAGCAGGTCGGCGCCGCGCCACAGACTGTCCCGGTAGACGAAACGATCGTTTTCTCGGCTCTTGACGAACTCGTTGCCGGAGGACGGCACGTAGCCGTAGCCGGCGAGGAAATCGATCGTTTCGTCCATCCAGCGGCGCTTGGTGTCCCAGTCCGCGATGGGGCTGTCGACGCCCAGCTCTTTAATCTCCTTGGAGATAATCGTGTTGTGCGGCAACTCCATCTGATAGACGGTCACGTTGTCCGGCTCGAGCTTGGCGGCCTCCTCCAAGTTCCGCTGCCAGTTCTCGTCCGTTTCCCCGATCATCCCGGCGATCAAGTCGATATTCACCTGCGGGAAGTCGGCCGCTTTGATCCACTCCCACGCCTGATAAACCTCCGGCGTAAGGTGGGCCCGGCCGTTGACCTCCAGGATTGTGTCGTCGAAGTTTTCGATCCCCAGCGACAGGCGGGTGACGCCGATCTCCTTGAGGGTCTGGACTTTTTCCTCGTTGAGCGTGCCGGGTTCGCACTCGAAGGTGACCTCGCGGGCGGTCTCCCAGTTCAGGTGCGTTTGCAGCTTGTCCCGCATGCTGCGGAGCTGTTTGCTGCTCAAATAGCTGGGCGTCCCGCCGCCGAAGTAGGCGAACTCCAGCTCCCGGCCCTGCACGCCGGGCGTGTTTTCTAGCTTGGCGAACTCCGCTTCGAGGCTGTCCACGTAGCCCCGCACGGTTTTGGCGTTCTGTTGCGTATAGACGCGGAAATAGCAGAACTTACAGCGCTTCCGGCAGAAGGGGATGTGGATATACAACCCCAGCGGGATCGACGGGTCGATCGCCCCGCTCGGGGGCTTGCCGTTCAGGGCGTCCAGCGCCGCGGGCACGGCCTCCTTCGTCCACTGGGAAAACGGCGGGTAGTTCGAGACGAAGTAGCTGCCGACCTCCGTGGAGCCCTTGGCCTGGGTGGTGGTCGTCGAACCGTTCGAGTCGCAGCCGTCGCCGGTCGACTTCGCCTCTGCGGCGGAGTCGACGACGGGCAGGCGGTTCGGCAGCGCCTGGTCGGCGGCGTCAGCGTCGGCGGGGGCGAGATCGGGCATGACAATCAGCGTGGGGAGGTCGGTTCTCCATTGTAGCGGATCGGCCAGCGCCGACGCGTGGGGGACCGCCGGAACCCCCCGCACGCCGTCAGGCCGACGCCCCTCGCCCTCCGTCCCTCGCCCTACGACCCCCGGGCCGCCTCACTCCGAGGCGATCAGCAGGAAGCCGATCATCATCTCTTCCCAGCTTTGCTCGCCCCAGCGGACGGCGACGGTCGGGTCCGGGTTGCGGGGGTTGCCGGCGCTGTTGTCGAAGGTCGCCGTGCAGGTGATCGTGGAGCCCTTCTTCACCCGCAGCGGCTCGGCGAGGTCGTAGCGGAGCTGCCAGTTGAAGTCGTACTCCGGCACGTTCAGTAGGGTCTTCGTCTCGCCGTCGGGCGTCGTCAGGTCGTAGCGAAAACTGGCGCCGCGGAAGTGCATGTGCGGGGTGAGGGCCAGCAGGGTGAAGTCGCCGGGGGCCTTGCGGGAGGCCGTCACTTCGTGGGACTTCGCCCCGGGAGGGATCTCGAAGCGGTGGGTCATCACGGCCTCGCTGCGGACCAGCGTGAGGCTCTCCTCCCCGCCGAACTCCGCGGGGTCGAGGAACTTTAACCCGACGTGCGACAGGTCCGTCGCCGGCCGGCCGTTGGCGGTGTAGTGCATTTCGAACAGGAACTGCGAACCGGCTTTGATCTTGAACGCCTGACCGGGCTTGAGCTGCATCGGCGGCAGGCCGGGGGCGTAGCCGATCAGGGCGTCGCCGGCGTTGATCTTCTTGTTGGCGTCCGGCGGGATCACCCGCACGATGATGTGATGCACCACCGCCGGGTTGCCCGGCCGGGGCTCCGCGGCGACGACGTATTTGTCTTCGGTGAAGCCCGGGTCGACGCGGAGGTAGCGGTAATCGATCACCCCCTCGGCCGGCACCTGGGCGGGCTCGTCGGCCATGGCGAAGACGGCGTCGGGCTCGCCGATCCGCCAACCCTCGGCGAACGTCGGCGGGGCCGGGGCGGCGTCGGCGTCGCCCTCGGGGCAGCCGGCCTTCACCCAGGTCAGCAGCGTTTCCTTCTCCGCGGCGGAGAGGCGGGCGTCGTTGCTGAACTCCCCGTGGGCCGGGTCGGCGGGCCAGGGCGGCATGCGGTCCTCTTTGACGACCTCGGCCAGCATCGGCCCCCAGCCGGCGGCTTCCTCGTAGTCCAGCAGGGCGAAGGGCGCCGCCTCGCCGGGGCGGTGGCAGGGGGCGCACTTGTCGAAGATCACCGCCGCGGCGCCGGGAGCCCCGTCCGGACCGCTCGCCCAGGTGACGGCGGCGTTCGGATCGACCTCGCGGGCGCGGCCGATCTTGCAGCCGACGACCTCCGTCGCCGGCTCCGCGACCGGTTCGCCCTTCAGCACGCTGGCCAATGCGAGGCCGAAATCATCCCGCGACGCGGACGCCTTCGCGGTGCCCACGCCGTACTGATCGTCGATCCGCCCGCGATACCGCAGCGTGCGGCCGTCTTTCCCCGACGGACCGAAGATCAGCACCTCCGGCGTGCGTTCGGCCTTCAGCGCGTCGGCCAGCGTGTTACCGGGGTCTTTGAGGACCGGCACGCCGGCTTTGTCGAACTCGTGCCGGGTGCGAAACTCGGCGAGGTCGCTCAGCGAGTCCTGCCGGTTGGCGTCGACCAGCACGAGCCGCACGCCGTCCTTCCGACCCTCCTCCGCGACGGCCCGCAGCCGGGGGGCCGTGATCTGCACCAGCGGGCACTCGGTTCCCACGAACACGATCACCGCGGCCCGGGCCGGTTCGCCGCTCTCGTCGGCGAGCGCCGCGCCCAGCGTGGTGCGGGCCCCGTGCACGTCCCGCAGTTCGGCGTCCGCGGGGAAGGGGACGGGCGTCAGGGCGACGTCGCCCGCGGCGAGGGCGGCGAACAGGAGCGGGGCGACGAACATGCAGCGTCCGGTGCGAAGAGGGAAGGGGCCGTCGGCGGCCATCTTACGCAAAGCGGCCGGGGCTCCCGAAGGAACCCCGGCCGCGGTGCGAACGTTTCGCCGAACCGCTCGGTTCAGCTCGGTTCAGCTCGGTTCAGCTCGGTTCAGCTCGGTTCAGTTCAGTTCCGTCGGCGTTCAGCCTTCCAGCAGCGGGCCGTCTTCGGTGAGGGTCGGCTTCTGCACGGTCACGTTGCGGAACCAGACGGAGTTGCCGTGGTCCTGCAGCACGATGCGGGTCTTCTCATTCTTGGCGAGCGGCTGGGCGAACTCGTTCCACCCCTTGAACTTGCTGTTGGCGACGGCTTCCTTGAACTCGGGGGAGTCCAGCCGCACGTCGACCACCTTCACGCCGTTGAGGTAGTGGCGGATGCGGGCGCCGGTCTTCACAATCCGGCCGCTGTTCCACTCGCCAACGGCCTTCATCGGCTTGGGGGTGTGCGGGCAGGGGACGGCGCCGGTCGCGGGGCAGGTTTTATGCACCTGCGGCGCGTACAGGGCGTACAGGGCGGCGGCGCTGGTCTTGGGGTTCTTGCCGTCGCCGTGCTTGGAGTCGTCGAGGATCTGATACTCGGGGCCGGTCTTGTAGGCCGGCTCGCCCTTCTTGGGGACCACGCCGTAGATCACGCCGCTGTTAGCGCCCTCGGCGACCTTGAACTCGAACCGCAGGTCGAAGTCGCCGAAGGTCTGCTTGGTCTGGATGTCCCCGCCGCTGCCCTGGCCCTCGTTGCCGAGGAAGTGCAGGGCGTCGTCTTCGACGACCCACTTGGAGCCGATCTCCCCGCCGGTGTACTTCTCCCAGGCGTCGGTGGAGGAGCCGTCGAACAGGACCGTGGCGCCGGAGGACGCCTTTTCTTCGTGGTGATCGGGGGCGGCGAGCAGCAGGGCCGGGGCGACCAGGGCCGCGGCGAGCGTCGGGGCGAGCATGGAACAGGCGGGGTGAAAGGGGGCGGGAACCCCGAACGACGGGGCGATCGACAAACTCTAATGGGAGTCCGGGGCATGTTGTACCGATCGCGGAAGCTCGTCAGGGTGGGGCGTTCGCCCCTTTTCGCCCCGATTCGCTCCCGAGGCCCCGATGCGTTTCGTGCTCAGCTCCCGCGGGGTCGCGGTCTTCGCCCTCGCTCTGCTCTGGCTCGCCGCCGCCCGCCCGGCTCCCGCGGAGGACGCCCCGGCGAAGGCCCCGGCCCGGCCGGACGTGCTGTTCATCGCGGTGGACGATCTGAACGACTGGATCGGCTGCCTGACGAACGACCGCAGCCCGCTGGCCGGCGGGCACCCGGACACGCACACGCCGCACCTCGACCGCCTCGCCGCCCGCGGCACGCTGTTCACCAATGCCCATTGCGCCGCCCCGGCCTGCAATCCCAGCCGGCTGGCGGTGATGACCGGCCTGCGGCCCACCACGACCGGGCTGTACGTGAACGATCAGGACTGGTACGCCGCTTCGCAGGACGTGCCGGTTCTCACCGAGACCTTCAAGAACGCCGGCTATCGGGTGCGGGCCGGCGGCAAGTTGTTCCACGGCGGCAACCCGGGCTTGAAGGACGAACGCTTCTGGCACGAATACCTCCCCCTCCCCGGCTTCCCCGTGCCGCACGAGGCGAAGGGGGGCACCGCCAACGGACTGGGCCGCGGTCATTTCGACTGGGCCCCGTTGGAGGTCGGCGATGAGGCGATGGGCGACACCCAACTCGTCGATTGGGCGACCGGCGTAATCAAAGACGACCCGGCCGGCGACGCCCCGCGGTTCACCGCCGTCGGGCTGTATCGCCCGCATCTGCCGTGGTTCGTCCCGCAGAAATACTTCGACGCCGTCCCCGAGAACCCGACGTTGCCCGCCGCGCCGAAGGACGATCTGAGCGACCTGCCGCCCGCCGGCGTGCGGATGGCGAAGCCGGACGGCGACCACGCCGCCGTCACTCAGGCTGACCAGTGGGGCGCCGCGGTGCGGGCGTACCTCGCGAACATCCGCTACGCCGACGGGCAGGTCGGCCGGCTGCTGGACGCCTTGGACGCCTCCGGCCGGGCGGACAACACGATCATCGTGCTGTGGGGCGACCACGGCTGGCACCTCGGCGAGAAGGAGCACTGGCGGAAGTTCACCCTCTGGGAGCGGGCCACCCGGGTGCCGCTGATGATCGTCGCCCCCGGCGTGACCGACGCGGGAACGCGGTGCGACGCCCCGGTCGAACTGACGAGCCTGTTCCCCACGCTGTGCGACCTGTGCGGCGTCGCCCCTGCCGGAGAGTTCGACGCCCCCAGCCTGCGGCCTCTGTTGGAGGACCCGGACGCCGCGTGGGAGCACGTCGCGGTCACCACCCACGGCCGCGGCAACACCAGCGTGCGGGGGCCGCGGTTCCGCCTGATCCACTACAAAGACGGCGGCGAAGAACTGTACGACCACGCCGCCGACCCCGGCGAATACCGCAACCTGCTGACGCACGCCGACCGTCCGCCCGCCTTCGGCCCGCTGCAAAAACGCCTGCCGACCGACTACGCCCCGAACGCCCCCTCAGACAAAGACCGCCCGAAACGCCGCCCGCAGGGCCGGTGAGGGTTCCGTCTCCCCTCGCCGCCCTTTTCGGGGAGAGGGGGGAAGAGCGAGGCGAACCAATCTCAGGCTTGGCTGACCTGTGCCCCCCTCGCCCCCCTTTGGGGGAGAGGGGTCGGGGGTGAGGGGGCGGCGACTCCCGAACCCTGTTCACCGTCCGCCGGCTCGTCCGTCGTCCGGTGCGTCACTGCGAAGAGCGGGGACCGGCGAACCACGCCTCACCCTCACCCCCGGCCCCTCTCCCTCGAGGGAGAGGGGGGAAGAGCGAGCCGACCGACGCTCAAACTCCCGCTCTCGCGTCCCCCCTCGCCCCCTTTTGGGGGAGAGGGGTCGGGGGTGAGGGGGCAGTGATGCCCGATCGCCGTTCACGGTCCGCCTGCTCGCCCGTCGACCGGTTCGTCACCGCAGAGAGCGGGGACGTAGGAACCGTGCCTCACCCTCACCCCCGGCCCCTCTCCCTGAGGGAGAGGGGAGAAAAACCGCGTCAGCGGGGCGTCGTCCCGTTCGTTTCCTCAGTCTCCTCCGCCGGGGGAGTCCAGACCTCCGGGTCCACGCCGCCGTCCGGGCCGGACCGCAGGATTAACACCTGACCGGAGGACAACTCCAACGTCGGCCCGGACGCGGCGTCGGCGTTCTCGCCCTCGGTCCCCGTCGCGGCGGACGGCGGGGCGGGGTTCAACACGACCTTCACGGCGCCGGGGGAGCAGCTTTTATGCGTCTGCACGTAGCGCGGGGGGAGCGTATATTCTCGATCCCCCACTCGATACGTCTGCGGCGCCCCGGTGCGGTTCTCGACTTCGAATTGCACGGCGGCGCTCGCCGGCAGGGCGAACAGCTGCACGGAGAAATACCGGCCGCTTTCCGCGTCGTGCACCACGCCGACGCCGGTCTCGGTCACGTCCTCGGCGAGCAGGTTGGCCCGGTGGCCGGGGGAATTAATCCAGCCGGTGACGGATTCGTTCGCCAGCTTCTCCGCTTTGAAGCCGAAGGTGTCGAAGTGGTAGGCGAGGTTCTCCCGCACGGTGCAGTAGTCGTAGCCGGCCGCCGTGACCCGCTCCGACGGCTTGGTCCCGCCGGCCCGGTGCCCGAACACGCCCTGCTGCGCGAGATACGCCCCGAACTTCTCCGCCGCCTCCGCGAGCGTTTCGTCGCGGGTCACGGGCTTTAAATCGTTCTTCTTGCGGAACTCGTTGGTGAGGTCGATGATAATTTTCTCCGCCTGTTCCAGATCGGCCCGGTCCGCGGTGCGGCGTTCCCCGCCGGTGGGGGGGAGTTTGATCGTGCCGTGCTCGTCCGCCGGCTCCGCCGTGGTTTCAGCCGGGGCGTCCGCGGGCGCCGGCGGGGCGGCGGGGGGGACGACGGCGTCCTGAAATAGCAGTCCCGGCGTCAACAGGGCGGCGAGCAGCGGGGCGGTCGGAGCGAGCGGCATGACACGACGGGGGCGAAGCGGGGCGGACGGCCCAGTATGAACCCCCGCCGCCGGGCCTCCATCGGGTCGATCCCCAGCGACGCCCCCGCATCGAACCGGGATTGCGTCCGCGAACCGAACCTTGAGCCAAAGGCCCGCCGCGGCCCGAAAGGGACCGGATTCGCGTGCGCAAAATCAGGGCGCGAAGTGTTCTTGACGGCCGCGCACCGGCGGACCTACACCCCCTGCCGCTCTCCAAAGCACCCTGTTTCAATCCGTTCACGCCCGAGGCCGCACGCCTCGCGGACGTTCGCCGCGGCGATCCATTCGCGCCCGGTTCCCGATTCGTTCCCGCTGTTCGCAGCGGGACGGTCGGGGGTCGAGCCCCGGGTCCCCGCCGCATCGTCCGCGGCCCGCCGCGCCTCCCGGCCGGAGTCTGCTCCGATGCCCACCGTCGCCCGCTCGCTGACGACCGCCCTGTTGTCCGGGGCGGCCCTCTGCGCCGCTCCGCACGCGTTCGCCCAGCAGTACGCCGTCCCCGCCGGGGAGGCGATCGTGCTGGATGGCGGTGCAGGGGGCGGCGGGCACGTCGATCCTCAGATGCACACCGCGTACCGAACCGCTTCCGCCGGCGGAGATTTCGTCGGCGGCCCGATGGGCGGTCCCGTAATGGGCGGCCCCGGGGCGGGCTATCCCATGACCGGCGGGGAGATGGTCGCGGAGTCCTATCCGGTGATGCGATCCACCCAATACCCGTCGCCCGGCGGCGGGGGGTACGTCTTCGACGACCCCACCTACGCCGGCCCGATCGTCTCCGACAGCGTCTGCGACGGAGCTTGCGACGTCGGCTGCGACGCCGGCAGCCCCTACGGCCGGGTGATCTACGACTCCGGCGTGAGCGGCGGGTACGGCGGCGGCTACGGCGCCGGGCTGTACAACGACGTCTGCGGCTCCTGCGGAACCACGGGCTGCACGCCCGCCACCTGTGACCCGACCTGCGAGGGCGATCTGGCCTGCGGCGGGCCGGTGGTGTGCAATAAGTTCGGCCGGTGCGGCAAGTTCTACACGAACGCCACCGCCAAGCAGGCCTGCGGCCTCAGCGCCGGGTACGCCTTCCTCTTCCTCCGCCCCCACCAGGGCGACGCCACCGCCGCGGTCACCCGCACCCCCACCGGCCAGGGCGTCGCCAGCATGCGGCAGGACTTCGACTTCGATCTGGCCTCCGGCTCCCGCATCTATGCGGAGCTGATCCGCCCGGACGCCGTCGGTTTGCGGGTGACCTGGAGCGGGCTGGAAGCGGATTCCGACCGCCAGGAGTTCGCCGGCACGACCGTGAACGCCGCCCCCGGCGTGACCAGCGCCGCGATCCCGGCGCTGTTCGCCCTGGACACCAACTCCCCCTCCGGCGTGGTGACGGCCGGCGCCGGCAACGTGCTGATGACGGAGAGCGAAGTGCAGTTCTCGAACTTCGACGTCGACGCCACCCGCCGCCTGCGGGCCGGCAACTGGCTGCTGAACACCGGCGGCGGCCTGCGGTTCGCCCGGCTGGATCAGGAATACTCCGCCACGGTGGTCGGCCGGAACGCCGGCGAGGCTAGCAGCTCCATGGCGTTCCACGGCGCCGGCCTGACCGGCTTCGCCGAGGCCCGCCGCCCGATCGGCAACAGCGGCTTCGCCTTCGTCAGCGCCGGCCGCATCTCGCTGCTGGCCGGCGAGAACGAAACCGACGCCCGCGTCAGCCAGGGCGGCCAGGTCCTCACCGGCTCCTCCACCCGCAACGACTTCGTGCCGACCGGCGAGTTGCAGGTCGGCGGCGAATGGAGCGCCTGGGTGAACCCCAACACGCTGTTCTTCACCCAGTTGGCCTACGAGGGCCACGTCTGGGGCGGCGTGGGCAGCCCCGGTTCGGCGGAGGGCAACGTCGGCTTCACCGGCTTCAACCTCACGCTGGGTCTGGAGTGGTAAGCCGCTGCGGCGGAGCCCGAACGCACGCCGCCCCGGCGGTCCCGCGAGTTTCGCGGGACCGCCGGGGCGTTTGCGTGGTGGGTTCCGCAGGCAACGCGTCCCCCCTCGCCCCCTTTTGGGGGAGAGGGGCCGGGGGTGAGGGGGCAGTGACCCCCGCATGCCGCTGACGGTCCGTCTGCTCGTGCATCGCCGGGTTCGTCACCGCAGAGAGCGGAGACGTAGGAACCGTGCGCCACCCTCACCCCCGACCCCTCTCCCTCAAGGGAGAGGGGGGAAGTAGGGCGACGCCCTGCCGGTTCCTCAGCGCCAGGCGCGGACGCGGTACACGCCGCCGGGGCCGCGGGCGATGGCGTCGGCGGTGAGCCGCATCGGACGGCTCGGGGTGCAGGTGTTGGGCGTGCCGCCGGAGGACCAGCCGACGCCCTCGAAGGCGCCGATCGTGCCGCCGACGTGCCCGCGGATGCCGCGGGAGGCCATCATGTTCGCCTCCTGCTGGGCCCGGGCCTGATCGCTGCCGCCGACCATTGAACCCTGCTGCGGCGCCGGCGCCGAGTACTGAGTCGGCGTGACGTAGCGGTTCGGGGCCGCGTACTGCACGCCGCCGGCCTGCTGGATGCCGCCGGCCTGTTGAATGCCGTACTGCGGGGCGGCGTAGCGCGTCGGCTGCTGAACGCGGACCGGTTGCTGGATGCGAGCCGTGGACTGAGCCTGCGGCGTCACGAGGCGCTCGCCGGGGTTCAGCACAACGCCTTGCGGCAACTGGGCGGAGGCGATCGGGGCCGCGACGAGAGCCGCGGCGAGGCCGAGGGCGGAACCGAGGAGGGGGCGAATCGTCATGTCTCTCCGGGGTCTTGGGAAGGTACGCGGAAAGCGCTCCGGCCTTTGAGAACCGGGATGTGCGTACCTGGGAGATGCCGGGGGGCGGGCCGCGAGTCGCACTTCCGTCGGACTTGCGGACGCCGCTCCGGCGGCGAAGCGGGGGACGGTACGTGCCCCGCAACCTCATCGCAACCGATGGAACTGCCCCACTCTGTCAATCCCGAAAAATCGCCCCAGCCTTCCTGCTTCCGCCCACCGGTTTCTCACCTCATCTACGCAGGGTCTCCGCGGCCGCCCTCGCCGCCTCCCACTCCCGCTCCGTGACGACCCCGAGCTGGCGTTCCATCACCCACCGCCAGCCGTCCGGGCCGCGGACCAGCAGGGCCTCGAACCGCACGAACGCCGGCTCGCCCGTCGCCCCGGGAGCATGGGAGACGTATCGGAACAGCCCCGTCTCGTGGGCGGTCGTGGGGCCGTGCAGGCGTTGGGTGAAGCGAAACGACACCTCCGCGACCGTTTCGCCGGCTTTCGTCTCCTCGAAGCCGGGGTTCCACTTCTCCAACTGCTCCGCGATCGGGGCGACCGTGCCCTTCACGTCGCTGACGAACACGGCGTCCGGGTGGTAGAGGGCTGTGTAGCCGGCGGCGTCCCCATTGCGGACCGTGCGGGCGGCCTCGGCCCAGAACGCGTCGAGTTCGGCGGCGGTCCGGGCGGCCGACACATCAACGGCGGGTTCCGTCGGCGGGGCGGCCAGCAAACCGGCGAGCAGCAGCGGGGGCAGGACGGCGAGCATCGGGGCGATCCGGGCACGGGGTGAAAGCGGCGTCTCCGGATTGGACCTGCGCCCCGGTACGATGCAACCCGCCCCGCTCCCCCCAACGCCCCCGGCCCGATGGATCGCCGACGCTCGCGGCCGCCTCGTCCCGTCCGCACCGGCGTCGCGGCCACGTTCGCCGTGGCGCTGTTCGTCGGCGCTGTCGCGCCGGAGACCGTGCGGGCGGACGACGGGTTGGAGCAGGCCGAGGCGACGCTCGCCGCAACAGTCGAACAGATCCGCGATCGCGGCCGGGCCGTCGACGACCGCTTCGTCCAGCCGGCCCGTCTCGAGATCGAACAGGCCGCTGAGCGGGTGGAGACGCACGCGGAGTGCGCGCTGCGCCGGGTCGAACGGCTGGCCGACGTGCCGGTCCGGTACTTCGCCACGCTGCCGATCGACCCGGAGCGGGCCCGTCGCGAACTGCGGGCCGGGCTGGACCCGACGGACGTGCACAGCCCGCTGCGGGCGCTGACCCGCAACGAGGTCCTCGACCTCTACATGCTGGTCGACTGGGCGACGCCGCTGCGGGAACGCGGCTTCACCGCGGTCCGGCCCGGGGTGGACGCCGACGGCCGGCCGATCCCGATTCGCTACACGCGATCCCCGATCGTCCTTCTCAACGGGGCGATGACCGACGAGGACCGCGCCCTGCAAACCGGGCAGGCGCTGGCCGACCGCCTCGGGGCGGTGGTGCTGGTCTGGCACAACCAGACGAACGGCTGCGTCGGCGACGCCTGCGAAACGCTGCTGAACATGGCCGATCTAAACGTCGGGATTGAAAAGGAGCTTCGCTCGAAACTGGACGAGCCGCGGCCGATCACCGTGATCGCCCACTCCCAGGGCGGCGCCCAACTGCACGCGATCCTGACGAACCGCCAACGGCGGGGGCTCTCCAACGCCCACGTCGCCTGCGTCCTGCTGGGCGCCCCCAACGCCGCCGAGACGAACTTGGCGGTCGGCAAATGGACGTTCCTGACCCACGGCGACGACCCCATCCCCAACCTCCTCGGCCGCAACGGCCTCGGCGGCCGCCTGAGCGATCACGCGGTGGAGTATTATCTCCCGCTGATCGAGCCGGAAATGCTGTGGTGAGGGGCGGTCTGGGGGATTCGCCCGTCCCCCGCCCGGTGGGAACCGCGGCGGCGGATCGGTACGGTCCTGCCCGACCTCACCCGACCGACTTTCCGCACACCACGCAGCGCCGCGATGGCCCGTTCGTCCCTCATCAGTCTGATCCTCGGCGGCGGCAAAGGCACGCGGCTGTTTCCCCTGACCGAACTCCGCAGCAAGCCGGCCGTGCCGCTGGCCGGGAAGTTCCGGCTGATCGACATCCCCATTTCCAACTGCCTGAACAGCGGGCTGGAGCAGATTTATCTGCTCACCCAGTTCAATAGCGTGTCGCTGCACCGGCACATCCGCGAGAGTTATAAGTTCGACCGCTTCGGCGGGGGCTTCGTGGAGATCCTCGCCGCCCAGCAATCGCAGGACGAGGCGGAGCACGACTGGTACCAGGGCACCGCGGACGCCGTCCGCAAGAACCTGCGGTATATCGAACAGCACGGCGTCAAGCACGTGCTGATCCTCTCCGGCGACCAGCTGTACCGGATGAATTACGCCAAAATGCTGGCGACCCATAAAAAGGCCAAGGCGGACGTGACCATCGGCGCCCTGCCGGTGACCCGGCAGCAGGCCCGGGGGTTCGGCATCATGACGCTGAACGACGACGGCCGCGTGACCGACTTCACGGAGAAACCCCAGACCGACGCCGCGATCGACGCCGTCCGCACCGACCCCGCCTGGATGGACGCCCACGGCATCAAATCCAACGGCCGCGACTGCCTGGGCAGCATGGGCATCTATCTGTTCGACCGCGACGTGCTGGTCGAACTCTTAAAGGCCGACGACGCGGAGGACTTCGGCAAGGAGGTGTTCCCCCGGGCGATTCAATCCAAGCACGTGCAGGCCCACCTGTTCGACGGCTACTGGGAGGACATCGGCACGATCCGCAGCTTCTACGAGTCGAACCTGGCGCTGGCCGGGCCGAACCCGCCCTTCGACTTCGCCGACGCCGCCGCCCCGATTTATACGCAGTCCCGCTATCTGCCCTCCTCGCGGATCGGCGGGGGGACGATCACCGGCAGCCTGATCTCCGACGGCTGCATCATCGGGAAGAACTGCACCATCGAAAACAGCGTGATCGGGTTGCGGTCCTATATCGGCGACGGCGTGACGATCCGCAACAGCGTGGTGATGGGGGCGGACTTCTATCAGGAGGCCGGGCACCGCGAGGACGACTTCGCCGCCGGCCGCCCGCCGGTCGGCGTGGGCGACGGCAGCACCGTCGACGGGTCGATCGTCGACAAGAACTGCCGCATCGGCCGGAACATCCACTTCGCCCCCCCCGCCCCCGCCGCCGGCGCCCGCTACGCCAAGGACGCCGACTACAACTGGGGCGTGCTGCGGGACGGCATCCTCGTGCTGCCCAAGAACACCGAACTGCCCGACGGCTGGACCCCGGACAGCGACTCCGCCAAACGCGGCGTCGAGGCCACCACCGCCAGCGCCTGAGGGGCCATTCTGCTCCCCTCTCCCTTGAGGGAGAGGGGCCGGGGGTGAGGGTGGGCGAGCGGTTCGCCCGTCTCCGCTCATGCCGTGGCAAGCCGACCGGCGGGCGAGCGAGGCGGACCATGAACGGCGTGCGGGAATCACTGCCCCCTCACCCCCGACTCCTCTCCTCCAAAAGGGGGCGAGGGGAGTCCGAACCGCGACCCCGGGGGAGCGCCCGGGCGGACGAAGATTTAGACTCCCGTCACGCTCGTCGGTTCCCCGTACCTCTCGCTCCCGCACGATCCGATGAAGCACCTCGGCGTTCTCACCGCCGGCGGCGACACGCCCGCCCTCAACGCGACCCTCTACGGCGTGACCCGCCGGGCCAGCGAGCTGGGCATCGCCGTCACCGGCATCATGAAGGGCTTCAGCGGGATGACGGATCCCCGCGTACCCCACGTGCGGCTCAATCCGCTGCTCCAACCGATCCCGGAACTGCAGCCGCACAACGGCGGCACGATCCTCGGCAGCAGCCGCCATTATATCGGGGAGAACAATTTCGAGGACTGCCGCATCGCCGTGGACCGGCTCCTCCGCGTCAAATCCGGCCCCCGCCCCGACGACGAGGGCATCGAAGCCCTGATCTGCGTCGGCGGGGACGGCACGATCAACGGCATGCAGCCGATCAGCGAGTTCCTCCCCTGCGTGCTCGCCCCCAAAACGATCGATAACGACCTCGGCCTCAACTACGACGGCGAACCCAGCGACTGGCTCCGTCAGGACCCCGTCGCCTCCAACGACGACCCGAACCAGGACGCCGCGGGCGCCGCCCCGACGTATATCAAGCGGAAAGGCCCGCTGTCGGTCAGTCGGGACACGATGGTGAACATCGCCACCCCCGGCTACGCCACCGCGGTGCTGGTCGTGGTGCAGGGCGTCCAGCGGATTCGCACCACCGCCGAGAGCCACCGCCGCATCGCCATCGTCGAGGTGATGGGCCGAGACAGCGGGTTCATCGCCCTGGGCAGCGCCTACGGCCAGCCGGACATGATCCTCATCCCCGAGGTGCCCATCGATCTGGACGCCGTCGAACACGAGGTGAAGCGGCTCTACGATCAGCAGAAAAACGTCGTGCTGGTCGTCGGCGAGGGCGTGCGGGACGCCAGCGGCGAGCAGCTCGGCGCCAAGGCCGCCAGCACGGACCCCAGCGGCAACGTCCTCTTCCAGGGCGCCGCGGAGGAATTAAAGCGGCAGCTCGTGGCCCGCCTGGGCGACGACTACTTCCGCGGCTCCAACCGTCACGACAAAGCCGAGCGGGCCATCTTCACCCGGAAAATCGGCCACACCCAGCGGGGCGGGCGGCCGGTCGCCTTCGACCGCTTCCACGCCGTGCAGTCCGGCGGCCACGCCGTCGACATGCTCCACCAGGGGCAGACGAACGCGGTCAGCATCATCAACTTCAGCGAACGCGACGGCTTCACCTACGACAGCCTGCCCTCCAGCCGCCTGCGGGACCGCTGGGGCATCATCCGGGCCCGCACCGTCGCCCAGGAGTTCTACGACGACCGCCTGTTCGGCCCCTCCAAGGTCGGCCGCGACTACCTGCGGACGATCTTCACCGAGGCCCTCGGCCGCGACGACGTGGAGTTCTGGCTGTCCGACACCTTCCAACCCGGCCACCTCGGCCGCCGCTACGCCAGCGTGAACGTCGACATGCAAAAACGGATCCGCTACTTGGAAGGATGAAACTGACGTTCAGGCTCTGTGGTTCAATCTCCCCTCGCCCCCTTTTCGGGGAGAGGGGTCGGGGGTGAGGGGGGCAGCGACGCCCGCACGCCCTTCACTGTCCGTCTGCTCTCCCGTCGGTTTGTCACCGCAGAGGACGAAGACGGGCGAACCGTGCCCCGCCCTCACCCCCGGCCCCTCTCCCTCGAGGGAGAGGGGGGAAGAGCGCGGCGAACCTTCTGGTGTATCGCTGACTCGCCCTCCCCGCGCTCTCACGGCAGAGGGCAGAACGGCGCCGACAGTTGCCGGCCGCTCCGCGGGGGTAAGGATGCCCGACGATGCGCACGCCCCCCCCGTCTGCCCCCGGCTCCCCCTCCGGCGTCCCCTCCGTCTCGCGCTCCGGCCGCCCCAGCCGGGCGCGGTTTGAGGAGTACCGACGCGGTCTGTTCCAGGACCGCAAACGGGCCGACGAACCGGCCCCCGAGACCGCCGGGGCCGAACGCCGCCGTAAAAACGCGGAGCCCCGCAACCGCTCCGCGAAGGCCCTGGCGCTGGCCTTTTGGTCGCAGGTCCGCGGGCACCGGGGGGAGATCGCCTTCGCCCTGACCACGCTGACGATCAGCACGCTGCTGGGCTTGGTCCCGCCGGCGGCGACGAAGTTCGTCATCGACAGCGTCCTCGGCGACACCCCGCTGCCCGCCTGGATCACGAATACCGTCGACCTGCCGGCCCCCACCACGCCGGAGGGCCGCGTGAACCTGCTGTGGGTGATCGTCGGGGCGGTGCTGGCCATCAGCTTCGTGAAGGTGGGCGTCTCCCTCTGGGGCCGCTGGTTCGCCACCCGGGCCAATAAACGGGTGCAGATGAGCGTCCGCAAGCGAGTCTTCGAACACGCCGTGCGGTTGCCGCTGAACCGCGTGCAGGACCTCAAAAGCGGCGGCATCGCCAGCGTCCTGCGGAACGACAGCGGCAGCGTGGGCGACCTGATCTTCAACGGCGTCTATAACCCCTGGCGGGCGGTCGTGCAGTTGGTCGGCTCGCTGATCATCCTGGCCTTCGTGGACTGGCGCCTGCTGGCCGGGGCGGTGGCGCTGATGCCGGTGATCTGGCTCACCCATAAAACCTGGATCGACCGCATCCGCCCTCAGTGGCGGGCCGTCCGCAACACCCGCGAGGACGTGGACGCCCAGGCCACGGAGAGCTTCGGCGGCATGCGCGTCGTCCGGGCCTTCAGCCGACAGAAGGCCGAGACCCGCCGCAATATGACCGGCCAGCACCTGATGGGCCGGCAGGAACTGCACGTCTGGTGGTGGATGCGGATCATCGAGGTGATCTGGGAAACGCTGATCCCTGCCGCCAGCGCCGGGCTGCTGGCCTACGGCGGCTATCAGGTGATTCAGGGCGAATTGACGCTCGGGGAGCTAATGATGTTCCTCACCTATTTATTGCTGTTGCTGGAACCGATCGCCGTGCTGGCGAACAGCGCCACCCAGCTGCAGAACGGCCTGAGCGCCCTGGACCGGGTGATGGACATTTTGGAGGAGGACCGCGATTTCCCGACCCCCGCCGCCCCCGTGGAATTGACCCGGGATAGCGTGCGGGGCCGCGTGGAGTTCGAGGACGTCACCTTCCGCTACCCCGCCGGCCGGCGGGGGAAGCAATCCGCGGAGGGCGATCAGGCCGACGAATTGGAGACAGCACTGGAGGAGATTAACCTCGTCGCCGAGCCCGGCAGCACGGTGGCGCTGGTCGGCCGCAGCGGGGCCGGCAAGACGACGCTGTGCAACCTCGTCGCCCGCTTCTTCGACCCGACCGAGGGCCACGTCACCCTGGACGGCACGGACCTGCGGGACTTCGACGTGGAGCGCTACCGCACGCTGCTGGGCGTGGTGGAACAGGACGTATTCCTGTTCGACGGCACGGTCGCGGACAACATCGCCTACGCCCGCCCGGACGCGACCCTCGCCGACGTGGAGGCCGCCGCCGAGGCCGCCAACGCCGCGGAGTTCATTCGGAAGATGCCGGACGGATTGAACACGTTCATCGGCGAGCGCGGCGTCAAACTCTCCGGCGGCCAACGCCAGCGCCTGGCGATCGCCCGGGCCATCCTGGCGGACCCGAAGATTTTGATTCTGGACGAGGCGACTTCGAACCTCGACACCGAAAGCGAACGCCTGATCCAGTCGGCGCTGGCGGAGTTGATGGAGGGCCGGACGAGTTTCGTGATCGCCCACCGCCTGAGCACGATCCGCGACGCGGACCAGATCGTCGTGCTGGAGCACGGCCGCGTCTCGGAGACCGGCACGCACGAGGAGCTCATGCTCCGCGGCGGCCGCTACGCGGACATGGTCGTCCTCCAAACCGAAGGCAACGACGCCGTCCTGGCGTGAGGGGGACGGGGCGCCGGCGAGCGGGGGGCGTCAGCCCCCCGAGCGTCGATCTTCCTCAACGCCCTCGCACTGCTCCCGGAAGGCGTCTCGAACGTAGGGATGGAGTTGATCCGCGTACTCCGCGGTCAGACCGTGCGTGCGGATGAGTTCCTGAACGTCGCCCGCGTCCTTCGCCCGAGCCTTCGCCGACATCCACGAGGCTAGCTTGAGCGTAATGAGAGTCGGAAGGTTGAGATACGTGACGCCGTCAATCTCCTCCCCCACGTCCGTGGGGTCCGGGAAGGAAACCGGCTGCTCCTTGCCGGATCCCGGATACTGGCCGGTGATGAGGAACTCAATACGAACCCCGCGGCTGGTATCTTTGAGGTTCTTGCTCGCTTCGAACGGCGGGAGATAGCCGCGGCCCCGGAGGTTCTGGTGAATCGCCTCCCAGCCCTCCCGCGTCACGAGCAGGTCCACGTCGTCAGTAAACCGGTTGAGACCGTGCCGGACAACCGCCATCCCGCCGACGACGGCGTACGGGATGCCGAGTTGCTTAAGACGGCTCGTAATCGCCTGCAACGCTTCCCGCACCGTGCCGCCGCCGCGGAAGTGGCGGTCCGCTTCGTCCATCTTCCACTCCCAATCCGTGCGGAGGCGTTCGGTGTAGTCCGGAACCCCGACTGGTGCAGACGGGGCGAGGGCCGCGGCGCGTGACATGAAAGAATGGTCCGGCTTCGGGGACGCCGCAGCAAGAGGCCGCCCCCGTGGCGCCCCCCGGCGGGGCGGCTACCATCCCCGCCCGCCCCCCCGGTTCGATCCCGCCCCGCCGCTCGTCGCCATGTCCAAGCCGCTGCTCGTCGCCCTGTTTATTGCCGGGGCCGCCCTCACCTGGGGGACGTACGTGCCCAGCATTCACGTCGCCGCGGGCGATAAGGACGTCGGGCTGCACTCCAACCTGCGGGCGTTTCTGTTCGTGGGGGTGGCCTACTTCCTGGTCGCGGTGCTGATCCCGCTGGCGCTGATCTTCGCCAACGCCGATCCCACCGCCCAACCGACGGCGAACTGGAACTCCAAGGGCATCACCTGGGGTATCGTCGCCGGCTGTCTGGGGGCCGCGGGGGCGCTGTGCGTGATCTTCGCGGTGACGGCCTCCAAGGGCAGCATCGGGCCGCTGTACGTCGCCCCGCTGGTGTTCGCCGGGGCGCCGATCGTCAACACGATCGCCACGCTGCTCTACTTCCACCCGGTCAAGACGATGCCGGACTGGAAGTTCTTCGCCGGGCTCGTGCTGGCCGCCATCGGGGCGGTGATGGTGATGCTGTTCAAACCCGTCGACAAACCCGCCGCCCCCACGACCCCGGCCCAGGTCGAGGAGACTTCCGCTGTCGCCGAAACCGCCGCGGTTCCCTGAACGGTTCGTTTTTGTCCCCCCTCGCCCCCTTTTAGGGGAGAGGGGCCGGGGGTGAGGGGGCAGCGACGCCCGCCCGCCGTTCACGGTCCGATCGCTCGTCCGTCAGCCAGTCCGTCACCCCAGAGAGCGGAAACGGGTGAACCGTTCGCTCACCCTCACCCCCGGCCCCTCTCCCTCAAGGGAGAGGGGGGAAATGATCCTCACCGCAGCCGTTCGAGCTGCTCGAACCACAGTTGCCGGCTGAGGTCCCGCCGCACCGGGGCGAGGACGTCCTCCAAGGTCAGTTCGCCCGGCTCCGCGACGCCGAGGACCGTGACGAGGTGCGTGCCCACCGCGCTGCGCACCGGCTCGCTGACGGCGCCCGGCGTCGCCCCGCCTTGGGCCAGGTCGAACGCCGCGGCGGTCACTTCCGGCGGGGCCTTGCCGTCGCCGGGCCGCAGCGGGCCGATCACGCCGCCGGACTTCGCCGTCGGCGCCTGCGAGTGTTGGGCGGCGGCCTGGGCGAAGGTGAGGGCGCCGGCGTCGATCTGCTGTTTCACCTTGGCCAGCTCGGCGGTCGCGTCGCCGGGTTGAAAGATGTGGGCGACCGTGAGGGCGGTGTCGTCGTACCGCAGCCGGTTCGCCTCGAAGTGGTCCCGCAGGGCGTCGGGCGTGATGAGCCGGCGGGCCTGCTGCTCCCAGGCCAGCGGCAGGGCCGCCTCGGCCCGCACGTCGTCGGCGGTGACACCCAACTTCTGCAGGGCCACGGTCTGGGCCTCCTCGTCCTTCCCGAAGCGGGCCAGCAGGGCGGCGGTTTGGGTTTCGAGTTCCTTCGCGTCCGGCGTGGCCCGGCGGGAGGCGAGGAACCGCCGCATCCGGGCCCGGTCGGCGAGCGTCTGCACGGCGTCGTCCCACGCCGCGGCCCGGGCGGACGCCGGCGTGCCGCGGAGTTTCAGCAACAGATTGACCCGGCCGCGGGTGATCGATTCGCCGGCCGCCTCGGCCAACACCTCGTCCGGCGGCCTCTCGGGACCGGCGGCGAGCAGCAGAACACACAGCAGCGGGGCGAACATGAGGGGTGCCGACGGGGGAGCGCACGAAGACGGGGCGAACCCGCAAACCCTACTTCGCCCGCCAGAACGCGTCATCCGGAACGCCCAACGCCGTGCGGGCGTCGGCGGTGTCGGCTCGGAACCGCTGGGCGTCGACCGGGTAGCCGGCCGTCGGCCGCAGGCCGGGGACGCGTTCGGCCCACCAGGCGTTGAAGTGCTCCATGAGCAGTTCCCGGGTGAACTTGGCGACTAGCGAGGCCAGCGCCACCGGGCCGAAGGCTTCGTTCCGCGGCCGAAAGCCGAGGCGGTGCCGGCCGTGGTTTAGCGTGTATTCGCTCCCGGCGGCGCCCTCGCGGACGATGGCGGGCAGTTCGTCGAACGCCTCCGCGAGGGCCGCGGCGTAGAAGTTCCGGCCGCCGTGCTTGTCGCACTCGACCCGCGTCGGCGGCGCCGTCGCGGGGTCCCAGACCCGCGCCAGCAGGCCCAGCGAGGCCCCGGTCAGCAACCGCCCCTTGCCGCCGAGCCGCACCAGATCCGCGTTGAACCGCGGAGCGAACAGCACGTCCGCGTGCAGGCCGACCAGTTCCAGCCCCGCCGCCGCCCCGGCGTTCCGCCATGCGGCGGCGAGTTCGGGGAGCCCTGCCGCGTCCGGCAGCGGGGTTTTGAGTTCGTTGAACCACTCTTGCGCGCCGCCTAACGGCGACGGCGAACCGAGGGCGTCCAGCCACGTGCGCAGCGTGTCCGGTGCCTGCCCGCAGACGGCCAATGCGGTGCGGGCGCTCCTCGATAACTCACTCAGTCCGCCGCCGGGGGCGTAGACGGCCTTGCTGTCCGCGATGCAGAGCCGATCCGCCGCCACGGTGCGGCTGAGCACGCCGGGCAGCCCGTCGATCGGGTCCCCGCTCCATTGGGAATCGGGCCACGGCTCCCCGCGGGTGCGCCAGACGCTCACGCCGATCACCAGCGGGCCGAGGTTCGGGCCGAGGCCGGCTTCGTCCACGCCCACGATCAACCCGCCCGGCGGCGGGGGGGACGCGGGGGGAACGCTGTCGAACAGGCCGCTCATTTGGCCCACCGCAGGGCGCCGAAGGGGCGGTCGGCGTCGTCGGTCAGGGCGACGGCGTCCGCCGGCGGCGGCGGCCAGTCGGCGGCGCCCACGCCGGGGGTGACCCGCCGCATCCGCAGAGCCCAGGTCGCCCCGATCGGCGGCGGTTCCGGCGCTAATTCCGAGAGAGGAATCGCCAGTTCGATCCGCCACGCCCCCGGATCGTCGGCGGTCGCGCCGGCCTCGCGGGAGACGTGCACGGCGCAGCGGGGGTTCCAGCTCGGATCGCCGCAGCAGTCCTCGGCGACGGCGCCGTCCGCGGCGATCGTCAGCCGCCACGCGGTGCCGAGGTCGCGGTCAATGTCCAGTTCCAGTTCGAGCCGGTCGTGCGGTGCCGTGGGTTCGTCGTGGCCGCGGGCAGTCATATTGACCGCCGGCAGCGGCGCCCGCGGGTCGATCGGCAGGGAGGCGGCGAGGAACAGGAAGCGGTCGTCCCGGGCCGTCATCACCAGCCCGCCCCGACTGCGGCCGGCGGGGTCGCTCAGCGTGACGGCCTCGGCGGCCCGCCAACAGGGGTCGGAGAGGGCGCCGTCCAGCCGCGGCACGGCGGGGGAGATGCCGCAGGGCAGGAAGGCCGTCGGGTCGTCGCCCGTCAGGATCGCCGCCGCGGGGGAGCCGGGCGGGGTCGGCACGCCCAACTGACGCCGCGCCGCCGCCAGCGGGCGCTGCACCTGTCGGGTGGCGAACCGCCGGGGCGCCCGCTGCTCCAACAGGGCGCCCAGTCGCAGCACGCCCTCCAACTGCCCTTTGCGGAGGGCCGCCGAATGGCCGACGCCGCGGTCCACGTTCATGTCCGCCGTTTCGACCCGCGGGTCCGCGGCCCGGGCGGCGCCGGCGGTGACCACGGCGTCCCGGGTGGTCGTCACGGTCTGCACGCCGTTCGGGTCGAGCCGCAGCGAAGCCCGTTCACTGCCGCACCACAGCCGCATCAACTCCGGCAGCGCCGCGTGCGCGGCGGGTTCGGCGGAGAAGCGGTTGGCGAGTTCGATCAGCACGGCTTCCGCGGCGTCGATCTCCCCGGCCTCCAGCAGCAGTTCGGCGAGGCGGGCGAGGTCCGCGGCGGCCAGCGCGGCGGGCACGCCGGCGGCGAGCGGGCGGAGGTTCGCGGTCACGTCCTCCGGCCCGACCAGCGACGTCGCCGCCCCCGCCGCGATGCGATCCGCCGCCGCGGTCAGCAATCGGCGCCGCAGCACGACGCCGGAGTCCGGCGGTTCGACCCGCGGCCGCCCCCACCGGCGGGCCGGCCCGCCCGCGGCGAGGTGCAGCCCGGCGAACAGGGCGTCGCCGCGGGCGGGGGGAGAGACGGTCGTCGGCAGTTCGACCGGACGAAAGCCCTCCGCGGCCGGGGCCGGGGACGCGTCGCCCGTGGAAATGATTTGCGAACGGGCGGAGGCCGCCAGATCGCCCGCCGTGCCGCCGAGGGTTCGCAGCGGGTCGGCGGCCCGCACCGCGACCGCGGCCGCGTCGCCGTCCGGGCGGCGCTCCAGGACCCGGGCGACCCGCCAAGGCCGCAGGCCGAGCTGGTCCAGTTCGGACAGCCGCGTCGGGTCGGCGGCAAGTTGAAGCGCCTGCTCCGCCGCTTTGCGAACGAGGAAGGCGGAGCCCCGGGGGTTCGCGGACGGGTCGGCGGCGGGGAGGAGCACCACGCTCGGTCGCCAGGTGCGGATCGCCCGGGCCAGCCGGCGAGCCAGCCGGGGGCCGGCGCCGCCGCCGGTTCCGGGGGTCGGGCCGTCACCCTCGTGGCGGTCGTTCCATTCCCGCACCAGCACAGCGGGGTCCGCCTCGGCGCCGGGGACGGTCAGGGGAAAGTCCCAGCTCAGCAGGCCCGCGGAGCCGCCGGCGGTGAGCACGGCGGAGTCCAGCCGCCCCGCCTCGCCCGCCGGGCGGACGGCCGCGGCGCCGAGGTCCCGCCGTACCGGGCAGAGCACGACGGCCCGGTGACCGTCGGCGGCGGCGGTGGCGGCGAGGGCGAGGAAGGGGCCTTCCGCGGGGTCGGCGACGATCGCCAGCGCCGCCGCCCGCCGTCCGCCGCCCCGCACCGTGTTCCACCCGACCGCCGCGGCCTCCGCAGGCTTCGCGGCGGTGCGGACGATCGCCCCGAGGTCGCCCACCGCCAGGCCGTACGGTTCTTCGCCCCGTTCCGTCCGCACCTGCGAAAAGGCGACGGCGTTCAGCGGGGCGGTCCCGGCGACGCCGCCCGCCGTCCAGCCGGGCCGACCGTCGGCCCCCGGGGAGCGGACGAAGATCACGCCGCCCGGATCGCCGCAGACGGCCAGCGTCGGTGTTCCCGACGACGGGCCGCCGGCCCAGACGCCCCGCAGATCGAGGTCCTGCGCGACCGGCCCGCCGGCGGCGCTTCCGTTCGTCGGCAGGGGACCGGGGAGGAGTTCCCACGCCCGGCCGGCGGTGCGGGTGGTCCAGACGCGGCCGTTCTCCCCGCAGGCGAAGGCCGCGGCGCCGGCGGCGGTCACCGCGTTCAGCGCCGGCAGGCCGCCGGGGGCGGCGGGGCTGGCCGTCAAGGCGCCGCCGCCGGACAGGGCGATGCGGCCGCGTTCGCCGACCAGCAGCGCCTGCTCCGGCCCGGTCAGGGCGGCGGCCCGCCAGTGACCCAGCCGGGGGCCGGGCAGCGCCGTCCAGACGGCGCCGCCGTCCTCGGTGGTCCACAGGCCGGACGGGGCGGCGTCGGTCGGTTCGCAGGCGGCGAGGCCGCGCTCCGGGGTGAAGAACCGGATCGCCACGACGTTCGGCAGCGGGGTCGCGTCAATCCGTTCCCACGTCGCCCCGCCGTCGGTGGTGTTCAGCACGACGCCGACGCTGTCGCCGGTGAAGGCCTCCACGCCACCGCCCGCCGCCCAGCCGAGGTTGCCGGTGACGAACGACAGGCTCCGCAGCGACCACGCCGTCGGCGTGGGTTGGAAGGCCCACGTGCGGCCGGCGTCGGCGGACCGCCAGACGGCCCCGCGGTCCCCGCAGGCCCAGGCGTGCGGGCCGGCGAGGTGCAGGGCGTGCAGGTTCGCATCCTCCTGCTCCGGCGTGGGGCCGGCCGGGGCGGCGTCGGCTGGGTTCGCGTCCGGCGGCCCGACCTGCGACAGGGCGGCGGCGAGCAGCGGGGCGATGAGGAGGTGCGACACCCGCGGGGTGTAACCCATCCCCGCCGGGGGACGGAACGGCGGTCGACGGTTCGACGACCAGTTACCTCGGGTCCGTTCTCCAACAGGAAAGCATCAGGATCGCCGGTTCGCCCACCTCTATCCGACGTCAGTTTATAAATGCGGCGCACTCCGTGATCGCCTCAAATAGCTCGTTGGATAGAGAGTTCGCGTGGTCGAGTTGCAGGACGACTGGGTCGGACGCGGTGCCGTGGACTGACGTCAGGCCGTCTCGCGGCTCGTCGAGCGAGGTCATGCAGTCGATCCACGCATTCATGTTTCGGCCGTAGAAGTCCGGAAAGCCGAAGACCTCCGCGAATACTGTATGAAACGTCTGCCAGTCGGTGATGCGACGTGCGTCGAGGCGGACAAGAGGCATCGCCGGTCCCTCCTCAGTGGTTGTGGCCGGCGTGGGGGTCGGGGGCGCCGCCGGCTTTGTTTTTGAGGGCCATGCGGAGCTGGTAGGCGGCCGTCACGGCGACGGATTCGCCCGGCAGTACGCTGCCGTCGTCGGCGATCACCACCCGCTCGCCGTCGGCGTACCGGACGCGGACGGGGCGTTGCTCGAAGGTGGAGCCGTTCTCGACGAATACGAACCGCTCCGCCCCGGACTCCGTCACCGCCCGGGCCGGCAGCACGATCACGTCCCCGTACCGGCCGACCGGCACCCGCACCCGCATCCGCTGGCCCGGCTTGTACTTCCAGGTGACGAACCCGCCGCCCTCGCGCAAGACCACGTTGGGCAGGCCGACGTAGAAGGGCAGGGTGCGGGAGTCCGGGTTCACGTCGTTGCTGACGTGCAGAATCCGCAGATCGGGGATCGGGGCGCCGTGCCGTTCGGCCGGGTCGTCGTCGCCGTCCGGGTCGTCGCCCTCGTCCAGCGCGCCGCCCATGTCGCCGTCGGGGGTGAGCAGCCCGTCGGCGGGGATCGCGGTGACGGGGCGGTTCTGGCGGGCGGCCCGGGTGACGGCGTCGGCGTCCGCGGCGAAGGCGCGGCCCTCGATATAGAGCCGGCTCAAATCGTGCAGCTCGACTAACTCCGCCCCGGCCTCCACCGCTTCGCCGGGGCGGACGTGCAGGTGGGCGACCGTCAGCCGACCGGGCGTCGCGGCGGCCGCGGAGGGGGCCCCGTCCTGTGCGGCCGGCTCCTGAGCGGCGAACGCCGGGCGCCGCAGGGCGGCGGCGCGAATCGGCAGGTCATGTTGCCCCTCGTGCCCCGGTTCGGTGGGATCGTGCGGCCGGGGGACTTCGATCAGCACCTCCCGGACGAGGTTCCGCGACTGGCGGATCTCGGCGATCTGGGCGTCGGTGATGCCGTGCAACAGCAGGGCCTGCCGCTGGGCCTTCAGCAGCCCGGCGAGCTTCTGGCGTTCGTATTCCCGCTCCAGCACGACCTTGCCGGCGACCACGCCGCTGCCGGCCGCCTCCAGCCGGGCGATCTCCCGATCCTCGACGTCCAGCGCCTCCAGGGTAGTGAGGTACTCCGTCTGGGCGCGGACGACGTCCTCGTGGGTGAGGCGGAGGAGGAACAGCGGGTCGCCGGGCTCGACGGCCTGCCCCTCGGTGACGAACACGTCCGTGAGCACGCCGGTCATCGGGGCGGAGGCCCGCAGCGAGGTGCGGCCGGGGATCTCCGTGACGACGGCGGGAACCTCGATGTGACGGGTGAAGTCCGACACCGTCACCTCCGCGGTCCGCAGCCCGAGGGTGCCGCGGGCCTGCTCGGAGAGGCGGATCGTCTCGTACGGCTCCCCGGCGGGGGCGGCGTCGTCGTGCCCGGCGTGGGGGTCGGCGGCCTCCTCGGCGACGGGTTCGGTCCCGGCGATCAACCCGGTCGCCGTCGGCCCCCACCAGCCGAAGGTCAGCGCCGCGACCACCGCCAGCGCCGCGGCCCCCGCCCAGGAGAGCCGTTCCAGGGTCAGCCACCGCCGAAGGTCGGGCCGGGGGACGCGCATCGGAACCTGCCGTGGAGAGAAGCGGACCGGGTCAGGATAACACGGCGCCGGGAGCGGGACAGAAGGCCCGCCGGCTCGCTCTTCCCCCCTCTCCCTCAGGGAGAGGGGCCGGGGGTGAGGGTGGGGCACGGTTCACCCGTTGCCGCTCTCTGCGGTGACCCACCGACGGGAGAGCGAGGCGAACGGTGAACGAAGTGCGGGCGTCGTTGCCCCCTCACCCCCGACCCCTCTCCCCCAAAAAGGGGGGCGAGGGGAGGACGGAACCCTTACCCGGCGGCGGCGGTGAGTTTGTCCAGCATCTGGCGCTGTTTGGGCGAGAGGGCGGCGCCGTCGACGCCCCGCAGCAGAGTCGCGGCCTGGGCGCGGCGGCCGGGACGCTCCAGCAGGCGGCGGGCGGCCCGCAGGCGGATCACCCCGGCGTGGGCGGCGTCGTACGGCCGCGGCTCCTCCCCCTCGGCCGGCGGCGCATCGTCCGGCTTCGGCTTCGGATAGGACCGCAGATACAGGGCGAACAGCGACGCGGCCTCCTCCGGGAAGTTCGCCTTGTCGACGGCCTCGGCGAGGGCGAACAGGTCCGGCTCCGGCGGGACGAGCTTCGGCCGGCTGCCGATCAGCGTTTCCCACTCGCCCAGGGCGCTGATGCCGTCGCCCCCCTCAAGGTGCTTTCGCAACCGGGCGAAGGCGTCGACCGGCCGCCGCGGCGTCTTCTTTGCCTTGCGACCGGGCCGCGACGGGGCGGCGGCGGGCAGCTCCTCCCCGGGCGCCACCGCGCCCGCGCCGCTCGCGGCTTGCGTGGGGACGGTCAGTTCGCGCTGGTAGGTGGAACGCTGCAGTTCGAACTCGTCCCGGTTGCCGTGCGTACCCTTCAGCACGGCGAACAGGTCCCAGTTCTCGCAGTCGACCCAGCCCCACTTCAATAACGCGGTCCCCGCGATCGCCCCCACCAGCGCCCCGGTGGTGTGCAGGAAGGCACTGCTGACGGCGTACTCCGGCCCCAGCACGCTGGCCTGAATTCCGAGCGTGACGAGTTCCAGACCGATATACAGCATGCTGAAGGCGAGGATGGACACCTCGCTGATCCCGCCGCGGTACCAGATGATCCACAGCACATCGAGGTCGTTCCGCGGCGCCCAGATCATGCTGATCGCCACGAGCCCGAAGATCGCCCCGCTGGCCCCCAGGGCGACGACGTGCTCCGGGTAGCCGATTAGGTCGAGGGCGTCCTCAACCTCTTCCGGGTCCTCGCCGCGTTCAATCAGCACGTGCTCCATCTGCGCCCGGGGCAGCTCCGTCAGCCAACCGGGCAGCAGGGCGACCTGTTCGATCCCGCAGGCGGTCGCGCCGATAGCGACGTAGAGCAGCAGGAAGCGCCACCAGCCGAGCTTCCCCTCGACGATGATCCCGAACCCCCACAGGAAGATCAGGTTGCCGATCAGGTGGAACCAGCCGGCGTGCAGGAAGCAGCTCGTGACCCACTGGAGCGGGTGCAGCCCCTCCCCAAACCACAGCGACCAGTCCTGCTTCGTCCCGCTGAGGCCGAACGTGTCCGGGTCGACCTGCCCCAGCCAGACGTGGGCCCCCACGTTGACGACCGCCAGAAAGATCGTGGCGAAGGGGAAGTGATAGATCGGCGCGTCGGTGCCGACCGGGATGAACATCGACGCGAGCCTCAATCGAAACGGGACGGGCCGTCAGAACGCCCGGCCGATTGCGGCGGATCGCCCCCGCCGCGTCAAGCGGCGGCGATTCCCGCAGCGGGCGTCGTCGCGTCCCGACCCGGATTCGACCGGTCGTCCGGCCATGGGGACGCGGACGGCGACGCGTCGTCGAGGCAATCCGCCATCGCGGACCGAAGTTCTTCGAAGACGGCAACCGGGTCGTCGCCATGGACGCCGCCGCGGAACAGGTCCGGGCACCGGCCGACGTAAACGCCGTCTTCGTCGTTCCACCGCACCCAGTGCGGGTACCGGTCGATCGCTTTCATTGCACCGTCTACGCCCCCGCCGACGGCGTTTCGCCCTCGGCGGCCTGTTCCGGGGCGGCGAAGACGGCGTCCTGGATGGGGACCAGCACGTCCAGCACCCGCCGCAGGATCGCCGCCGGGCTGCCGATGGCGTCCAGGCGGTGGATCACCTCGGGGGGGTAGAACTCGGAGACCGGCGCCGTGGCCCGCGAGTAGACCTCGTAGCGGTGGCGGATGATGTCCTCGCTGGCGTCGTCCATCCGGCCCTCCCGCAGGGCCCGGCGGCGGAGGCGGGTGACCATCGCCTCGGTGTCGGTGCATTCGAGGTGAATCAGGGCCTTCACCTCGACGTGCTCCTGGAGCATCTGCGCCTGGTGCACGTTGCGGGGGATGCCGTCGAGGATCAGCAGGTCCTCCCGCGGCTTGAAGCTGGACAGGAACATGTGGGCGTCCAGCGCCCGCCGCCAGACCTTGACGGTCAACTCGTCCGGGACGAGGTCGCCGCGGGAGATGTGCCGGGTGATCTCGCGGCCGTCCTCCCCGCCGAGGTCGATCGAGCGGAAGATGTCGCCGCTGCTGAGGTGAAAGAACCCGGGGATGCGGGCCAGAATGCTGCCCTGCGTGCCCTTGCCGACGCCGGGGGCGCCGAACAGCAATGCGGCGGGGAAACGGCGGCGATCTTCGGCGCGGTGGCGTTCGCCGTGGCGGGCGGGAGCGTCGGGCATCAGGGCGCGGGGCGGTGACGACGGGCGGACGATGAAGCGGACAGCCTACCACCTGGGGCGCCCCCCGACCGCCGCCAGAGGGGTCCCTGCGACCGCTTGCGTCCCACTTCGATCGGCGCCGATGGGTCGAACCGATCGCCGGGTCAAACGGACCGTCCAGTCCCCCGCCGCCGGGCAAGCCGGGCCATCGTGACGAAGTTGCACGCGGCGGGGATCGCGATCAGCCACCAGACGCCGAGTGTCAGAGCTTTCGCCGACAGGACGCCCCCACCCGCGGCGGGGGGACGGACTTGGGCGAGAACCGCGAACGCCTCCCGCGGGTGCCACGCTTCCAGCGGCGTCCGTTGGATATGCATCTCGAAGAGCGTTTGATGCGGCCCCGCCGACCCCGGAACGTTCAGGCCGCTCACCAACAGTCCGACGCCCACCACTCCGAACGTCGCCGCCCAAGGCCGGGCCAACGGCCACGCGAGCGACGGACGCCCGTCGGCGGGCAACGTCTTCGGTTCCCTCCGTAACGTCCGCCAGCCGGCGAGGACGGACAGCGCCGCCGGCGCCCCCAGCAGCCACCAAAGGCTGACGTAATACATGACGAAGTCGGCCGACGCCCCGGGCGGTCGGACGTTCGGCGTGGGCGAGGAACTGTCGAACCCGATCTCGGCCCGCCCGACCCCGAAGCGGTCGGCGTACTCACTCCAGCCGAGATAGCGGCGTGGCCATTCGCGGAAGGCCCAGCCGAAACAGATCGCCCGCGGATGTGGCCACCGCAGCGCCATCACCTGCACCGTGGGTCCGGCCGGGTGCGGCGAAATGAACGGTTCGGCCCCCCCGAGCCACGGCGGGAACGCCGTCACCGCCGCCCCCAACAGAGCAAGCACGATCACCCAAGGCCGCAGGATCGCGACGAGCAGTCGAACGGGGCGGGCGGAGAGGTTCATCCACCCTTCATAACGCAACCAAGCCGGACGCATGCGTCCGGCTTGGGCGTTGATCGACGGTGAACCCGAGCGTTACCGGCTCAGGAAGGCGACGACGGAGCCGACGTCGACCGGGAGGCTGACGTCGCCGAAGTCCGGCATCGCGGTGACGGTGATGCGGGGACCGGACTGGTCGAAGGAGAGGAACTCGGCCCGCTGGGTGACGTCGCTGCCGGCGACGCCCTCGTACATCCGCTTCAGGTTCGGGCGGTTGCGGACGGTGACGATGTCGCCCGGGCGGACGAGGATCGACGGCGTCTTGACCGTGCGGCCGTTCACCTGGAAGTGGCGGTGGGCGATGCCCTGGCGAGCCTGCGGGCGGGTCAGCGTCATGCCGCTGCGGCGGACGACGTTGTCCAGGCGCCGCTCGCACAGCACCATCAAGTTTTCGCCCGTGTTGCCGGGCATCCGGCGGGCCTTGTCGAACAGCGTGCGGAGCTGCTTCTCCCGCAGGCCGTAGTAGTACTTGATCTTCTGCTTCTCGATCAGGGCCAGGCCGTAGTTCGAGACCTTCCGCCGCCGGGCCGGCGGGCCGGGCGGGTTCGGACGCCGATCAAACGCCTTGCGGGCCCCGGCGTCTTCGTACACCTGAAACCCGAGCCGACGGTTAATACGGGCCTTCGGTCCGGTGTAACGACCCATGAGTGCAGCGAAGCGGGGACAGAACGAGAGGGACGGAGCGCGACAGCCGACAAACGCAACGGTCGCGCGGGTCGGGGAGGGTATCGGGGGGCGGTCGGCGGATCAACCGACTTCGCCGACTTCCCGCCTCCTTCTCGCCCGTTTCCGGGCGCGCCGCCTCGCGGCGACGGCGGAGCGGGGGACGGGAGAACGTCGTCGGGAGACCGTGCGAGGCCGAATCGGTCCGAGCCACGTTGCCACCGGGCCGGGAGCGGGGGAGGGTAACGCCGTCTCGCCCCCCGTTCCGGACGTCGTGTCGTGGCCCGCCTGCTCGCTCTGCTGCCCTGCCTCTGCGTCGCCGTCGCGTCGGCCGCGGAGCGACCCAACGTCGTCGTGTTTCTCTCCGACGATCACACCCTCACCGATTCGTCCCTGTACGGTTCGACGGACCTGAAGACCCCGCAGATGGAGCGGGTCGCCGGGCGGGGCATGACCTTCGACCGGGCCTTCGTCGTCTCGCCCAGTTGCGCCCCCAGCCGGGCCGCCCTGCTGACCGGCCTGCTGCCCGCCCACAACGGGGCCGAGCCGAACCACGCCCGGCCGCGGCCGGAGATCAAGAAGCTGCCGGCGTACTTCCACGACCTCGGCTACGAAGTCGTCGCCTTCGGCAAGGTGGCTCACTACCGGCAGGTGACCGAGTACGGCTTCGACGTGGCGAAGCACTTCGGCTACCACGACGACGTCGCCGTGACCGAGGCGATTGAGTGGCTGAAGAACCGCACCGACGAGCGCCCGCTGTGCCTGTTCGTCGGCACCAACTGGCCGCACGTGCCCTGGCCGAACCCGGAGGACGTCGACCCGAAGTCGATCCGAATCCCGCCGACCCACGTGCAAACCCCCAAAACGCGGCAGGCCCGGGCGAAGTACTATCAGGCCGTGCTGACGATGGACGAGGAACTCGGCCGCACCTTCGACGCCGCCTACGAGGTCCTCGGCGAGAACACGCTGTTCGTGCACTCCAGCGACCACGGAGCCCAGTGGCCGTTCGGGAAGTGGACCCTCTACGACGACGGCCTGCGGACCCCGCTGATCGCCGTCTGGCCCGGCAAGATCGCCCCCGGCGTGCGGACGGACGCGATGGTGACCTGGGTCGATCTGCTCCCCACGCTGGTCGCGGCCGCGGGCGGCGACCCGGCGAAACAGGCCGGGAAGGACGCGCTGGACGGCCGCTCCTTTCTGCCCGTGCTGCTCGGCGAGACGGAAACCCACCGCGACCGCGTCTTCGCCACGCACAGCGGCGACGGCAGTATCAACGTCTATCCGTCGCGCAGCCTGCGGGACGGACACTATAAATACATCCTCAACCTGCACCCGGAGTACAAGTTCACCTCCCACGCCACGGAGAAGCCCGGCGATACCGGCTACTGGCCGAGTTGGGTGAAGAAGGCGGAGAACGCCCCCGCCGCGGCCGAGAAAGTGAACCGCTACCAGCAACGCCCCGCTGAAGAATTGTACGACGTGCAGGCCGACCCGCACGAGGTGAATAACCTCGCCGCCGACCCGGCCCACGCGGAACGCCTGAAGGCCATGCGGGCCGCCGTCGAGGCGTGGATGGACGAGATGGGCGACCAGCGAACGGTCTACGGCGAACCGACGCTGCTGGCGCCGTAAACCGCGGATCGCTGACCCGGCCCCCCCGGTTCGCCGTCGCCGCGAGGCGGCGCGCACCCGTGACAGCGCTCGCGCCGCCTCGCGGCGACGGCGAAGCGGGGGAAGTTCACGCCGGGGGCGGGGGCGGGTTCTCGGCGGCCATTTCCGGGCGCATGTCCGGGCTGCTGGTGCCGCCCTTCACGACGATCGGGTCGGTGAACAGCTTGCTGTTGGGCAGGAAGATGTCGTCGCCCTCGTTCTCCAGGAAGGTGTAGCGGAGGTCGATCCGCTTCACCACGCCCTCGAACCCGCCGCACTTGACCGTGTCGCCCTCGTCGAAGGGCTTATAAAGGATGATCAGCACGCCGGCGATCAGGTTGGAGACGATGTCCTTCAACGCGAAGCCCAGCGCGAAGCCGGTCAGGCCCAGGCCGGCGATCGCGGCGGTCATGTCGATGCCGGCGGTCTCCAGGCCGACGATCAGCCCCGTCACGATCAGCGTGATGTAGACGCCCTTCGCCAACAGCCGGCCCAGCGAACGGTCCACGCCGCGGGAGGTCGCCAGCCGGCTGGTCACGCCCCGCAGGATCACCGCCAGCAGCCAGAAGGCCAGGAAGATGCCCACCCCGGCGGCCAGCCAGGGCAGGAACTCCCACAGGTCGGCCCGGAACTCGTTCCACATCTGCTCCCCGGCGCTCAGCGGGTCGCGGGCGCCCTCGGCGGCCTTCACGGGGGTCTGGTCCGGGACGTTCTCCGCCCGGTCGGCGTCCATTTGAAGCAGCATCTTGAATGTCGAATGAGGAATGTCGAATGACGGAGCGGTGAGCCGCCGACCACCGTACCGCCCCGCTCCTCATTCCTCATTCGTCATTCCGCCGCCCGGATCAGCCCGCGACCGGCCAGCCAGGTTTCGAAGGCCCCGGTCCAGTCCGGCCCCGGGTTGCCGCGGGCTTCGCTGTCGGGGCCGCCCAGGCCCCAGCCGTGGCCGCCCCGGTCGAAGACGTGCAGCTCCGCGGGAACGTTCGCCGCCCGACAGGCCTGCCAGAACAGCACGCTGTTCTCCGCCGGCACGCCCTCGTCGCCGTTGGTGGTCACGAGGAATGACGGCGGCGTGTCGGCCGTCACCTGCGTTTGCAGGGAGAGTCCGGCGAGTTGCTCCTCCGTCGCCCCCGCGCCGAACAGGGTCCCGCCGTCGCCCGCCAGGCGGGGGATCTCACGCAGCCCCGCGGGTTGGATGTAGGTGATGCGGGGATAGATCATCACCGCAAAGTCCGGCCGGGCCGAGACCGAAGCGGCCAGCGGGTCGGCGTCGGCGAGGGGATTCAACTCGCGGGCCTCGTCGGTGTGCAGGGTGGCGGCGCTGGCGGCGAGGTGCCCGCCGGCGCTGAAGCCCAGCACGCCGACCTTCGCCGGGTCGACGCCGTACTCCTTGGCGTGCTTCCGCATCAGCCGGATACCCCGCTGGACGTCCAGCAGCGGCGCCGGGTGCAGCGGGCCGGGGACCTGCTTCTTCACCCGGTACCGCAGCACCGCGGCGGTCACGCCGCGGTCGGTCAGCCACTTCGCCACGTCCCTGCCCTCGTGGGCGGTGGCGAGGACGTGGTAGCCGCCGCCGGGGCAGACGATCACCGCCGCGCCGTTGGGGCTCTTCGGAACGTGGATCGCCAAGGTCGGGGCGTCGGCCCCGTCGGCCAGCCCGCCGGGGATCGAACCGTCCGCCGTTTCAGCGCCCGCCCACAGCGGCAGGACCACGGCGCCCTCGACGGGCGGGCCGTCCAACTCGACCGGCGGAGCGGCGAGCGCGGGAACCAGCAGGGCAGGCAGCAGGGCGGCGAGCATCGCGGGCGGGCGGCGGGGAAACGGCGGGTGTTCAGGTCACGCGACGGGCGTCACTCGCCCAGCAGGCCGCGGCCGGCCAGCCACTTCTCGCAGGCGCCGGTCCAGTCCGGCCCCTTGCGGCCCTTCGCGTCGCCCAGCCCGAAGCCGTGCGGACCGTGCTGGTAGACGTGCAGTTCCGCCGGGACCTTGTGGGCCCGACAGGCCTGCCAGAACAGCACGCTGTTCTCGGGCGGCACGCCGGCATCCTCGTTGGTGGCGACGAGGAAGGACGGGGAAGTCTCCGCCGTCACGCGGTTCTGGAGCGAGAAGGTTTCGTACTGCGCGTCGGTCGCGTCCGCGCCCAGCAGGTTGCGGGCGCTGCCGCGGTGGGCGACGTCGCCGGTGAAGGTGATCACCGGGTAGATCATCACCGCAAAGTCCGGCCGGGCGGAGACGGCCCCGGCCAGCGGGTCGGCGTCGGCGAGGGGATTCAACTCGCGGGCCTCGTCGGTGTGCAGGGTGGCGGCGCTGGCGGCGAGGTGCCCGCCGGCGGAGAAGCCCAGCACGCCGACCTTCGCCGGGTCGACGCCGTACTCCTTGGCGTGCTTCCGCATCAGCCGGATACCCCGCTGGACGTCCAGCAGCGGCGCCGGGTGCCGGTTCGGACTGACCCGATACCGCAGCACCCCGGCGGTGATCCCCTTGGAGTTCAGCCAGGCGGCGACGTCTTTGCCCTCGTGCCCGGTCGCCAGCGTGCCGTACCCGCCGCCGGGGCAAACGACGATCGCCGTGCCGTTGGGGTTCTCCGGCTTGTGAATGGAGAGCGTGGGGGCGTCGCCGCCGGCCAGTCCGCCCGGGATGCCCCCGGCGGGCACTTCGACGGCTTCCCAGAGGGGGAGGACCGTGGCGTTTTCGTCAGGCTTCCCCATCAGTTCGACCGGCGGGGCGGCGAGCACGGGAACCAACAGGGCGGGAAGAAGTGCGGCGGCGATCATGCCGGGACGATAACGGGGGCGCCGGCCGATGCGTTAGCGTGGGCGGATGTTCGACCCGAACGGCCCCGTGCTGCTGATCTCCGCGCTGCAGCGCGAGTTGCCGCCGCCGGACGGCCCGCTGCGGGACGTGCGGATGATCGCTGGAGGGGTCGGGCGGCGGCGTGCCGAGGCGACGACCGCCGACGCGATCGGCTGGCTCAAGCCGCGGCTGGTCGTGTCGATCGGCTACTGCGGGGGCCTCGACCCGGCGTTGAAGACCGGCGACGTGGCAACCGCCGACGCCATCCTCGCCCCGGACGGCACCCGTTACGTTGCCGAACCGCTGGGCGAGCCGGCCGTCACGCTCGCCACGGTGGACCGTCCGCTGCTGACCGCGACCGACAAAGCCGCGTTGCGGAAGCGCACCGGGGCCGCGGTCGTCGATATGGAGGCCTCCGGCGTTGCCGAAGCCTGTGCGGAGGCCGGCGTCCCGTTCGCCGCGGTGAAAGTCGTCACCGACGCCGCCGGCGACGATCTGCCGGCAGGGCTCGAACCGTTTTTGAGGTTCGCCGCCGGAGAGGGATCGATCGCGCGTTGCGCCGGGGCGTTGCTCCGACGGCCGACGCTCGTCGGCGACCTGCTTCGATTGGCGGCCACGTCGCGGCGGTGTTCTGCGAACCTCGCCGCCTACCTCACCAACGCCCTCCCCGCGCACGCGCCGCCTAGCGGCGACGGCGAACCGGGGTGAGCCCCCCTGTATCTCCCCTCACTCCTCACCCAAAACTCCTCACTCAAAATGTCCCCCTGGCGCCTCTCCGAACTGACCTATCAGGAAACCCGCGAGGAGCGGTTCCCGCTCGCCGTGCTGCCGTGGGGGGCGACGGAGCCGCATAACCTTCATCTGCCGCACGGGACGGATAATTATCAGGTGACCGCCCTCGCCGACCGGGCCTGTCAGATCGCCCATGAACGCGGAGCCAAGGTCGTGTTATTGCCCGGCGTGCCGTTCGGCACGCAGACGAATATGAAACGCTGCCCGCTGGCCCTCAACATGCACCCCAGCACGCAGCTCGCCGTGCTGCGGGACCTGTGCGGCTCGCTGCACGACGCCGGCGTGGGGCGGTTATTAATCATCAACGGCCACGGCGGGAACAACCTGAAGTTCGCCCTCCGGGAATTGATGGAACAGACGCCCGTGCATCTATTTCTGTGCGACTGGTTCGGCGGCGCCATGGACGAGGCGCGGGCCGAATTAGACCTCGCCCCCGGCTCGCACGCCGACGAGATGGAAACGTCGCTGATGCTGCATCTCCGCCCGGATCTGGTGGTCCGAAACGACGACGGCTCGCTGCGGGCCGACGCCGGGGCGACGCGGCCGCTGGCCTTGGAAAGCGTCCGCGACGGGGTGGTGCAGATCAGCCGCCGTTGGGACCTACTGACCACCGCCACCGGCGACGGCGACCCGCACGGCGCCACCGCGGAGAAGGGCGCCCGGCTCTTCGAACTGGTCAGCGACTGCCTGGCCGAGGCGATCCATGAACTCGCCGAGGCCCCGGCGACGGCCGCCTTCCCCTTCGCCGATTGAATCGCGCCAAGCCCCCGCGTCGCGTCCCCGGCAAACCCCGGTGATCGGAGATCCCTCTTGACGACGCGGCCCCGGCGTGGAAAGTAGTCTCCGGCGATGGACGCCCCGCCCCGCGGGGCGCCGGTCGCCGCGACGAGCGTTCCTCACCGACCCCGGGAGAGACGATGCGGCTCTGTCATACTGTCATGAATCACGGCGTTATGCCGGATTCGCCGCCGAACCGCGGCGGATCCTCCCGCCCCGCCGGCGGGCTTCTCTGCTCCTCCGCCCGACCTCCGTGGTCGTTTGAACCGGGCGGGCGACTCCGACGTTAGACCCCTCACGGTCACCGGCGAGGCCTTTCGCAATGAACGCGGAGGCGTCGCCGGCCGGTCGCCGCTGCGCGGTCGGAACTGAACGGCGGACCCTCCGGTCCACCACGTGGCAACGTGCGCTCCGTGCGTTCGTGCGTCCCCGCCGCCGTGAGAGACGGCGCGCGGTTCCCCTGTCCTGACTTCCTGATTCGGAGTACTCCGATGCGGACCGAAGTTTCTCTGCACCACCTCCCGCGGACGCCGCAGTTGCGGTCGATCGTGAACCAGCTCGAAGAGAAGGCGGATCGCCTGCTCGGACGGTTCGGGCGCTCGGTGCAGTCGGCGGAGGTGGTCGTGCGGGGCGGCGACGCCCATCACGGGCCGGATCTGCGGTGCACGGTGCGGGTGGCGCTGGACCGCGGCAAGGCGGTGGTGGTGAAGGCCACCGGGGCCACCCCCGCCGCGGCTGCCGCCGAGGCCCTGCTGCGAGCCCGCCGCACCGTCGCCAAACGGCTGGACGCCCTCACGCGGCACACCAACCGCGCCACCCTCCGACGGTCTCCGGCGTAGCAACCCAAGAAGACCGACCTGAACCGACGCCGGCGGGGCCCGCCCCCGCCGGCGTGTTTTATGATGGCCCGTTGAGAGCAGTCTTCACCGCGTGGCGCTCCTTGTGAGCCCGGGGCGCAAGCTCCGGCCGTGCGTCCCCTCCCTCGGCTGCGCCGAATGCCGGAGCTTGCGCTCCGGGCTCACCGGACACCCACGAGGCCTTGCTTAAGAGCGCGTTAGTCGTAACGGTGCGTTTGAATCACCGTGCCGGAATCGTCCAGGCTCACCACCCAGGTGACGGGCAGGAAGAACGTATCCACCCGCTTGCGCCACTCGAACGCGATCACCGGCGTCGGTTCCCCGGGCGGGGCGGCCGCCATGATCGTGCTGAACGCGGGCGATTCGTGGCGTTCAAACCCCGCCCCCGCCAACGGACCGGCGATTTCCGCCTCGGTCAGGCCCACCCGAACGTGACTCATCGCCTCGTCGCCGATGCCCAGTGTGTGGCGCAGGTGACGGGCGTAAACGAACAGCAGGACCACGCCCAATGCGGACGCCGCCACCGTCGCGATCATTGCCCGGGTTCCCCAGCGGCGGATGGTCCGTTCGGTCGACGGCTTCATTCCTCGTTCCCTTTGCGGCTCAGCGACCCGACCGCATGACCGCGGCGGTCATCTCAGCCGAGTACGGCGGCGCGGACTTGATCGTACAGCCGCTGGTCAAGCGCGTTCGCCTCCGCGATGCGGCGGCGGGCCTCCTCGGAGACCGGGTCGCGGTCGCCGGTCGATGTGCGGTTCACGGAGCCCTTCGAGAAGTCGCCCCGCAGGCCGGTCGCCGCCCGCAGCCGCGCCGCCGCGGCGGGCAGTTCGTCCTGAAAGCCGATCACCCCGTAGCGGGAGAGGACGACGTCGAGGGCCTGTCGCAGGGCGGCGTCCGGGTCGGCGTCGATCTGCTCCCGCGTGAGCCCGGTGAAGTGGGCGACGTAGTAGTTCCTCAACTCCCCGCTGTCGACGGCGTCGACGTAATCCTCCAGCGCCACCCCGCCCCCGCCGTCGGCGCCGGTGATCCGGGCGTATAAATAATGTCCTTCCCGGCGACGGGCGAAGAAATAGTGCGACACGATCCGCTCGACCGGGTCCCGGAACAGCGTCGCGAGGACGAGGTCCGACCGGGCGGCGTCCAGCACGCGGTTCGCGCCGTGTCCGGCGATCAGCCGAAAGGCATGCCGTTTCTCGGCCGGCAGCGCGAGGAACCGCTCCGCTGATTCATGGGGGGCCCGCCCGTCGAACAGATAGGACTCGCGCTCCGGGTAGCGCGGCTTCAGGAACTCAATGAGCGACGTGCCGGCGCACTTGGGCAGGTGGTCGAACAGAATCGGTTTCGGGCGGGGGCCCCACCGGAGCAACCGGTTCCGCAGGGAGGAAAGAATGGTCGGGCTCCGTCGTCCGAGGGCGGCTCTGCCCCGTCCCCGAACAGCGGGGAAACGCGGCGCGACGCCGACGGTATCGCCCGTCGCGCCCCCCTTCAACGACGGTCGCGTTTGCCGACGCTCCGCCTCAATTCTTCCTGTCCCCGGCGCGGCCGGCCTGATTTATTCCTGAATCCCTTTGGTGCTCAGCAGTTCGACCGCGTTGCCGTGGGGGTCGGAGAGGTACAGGCTCTCCGTGCCGTCGCGGTGCGGTTTGAGTTCGCCGAACTTCGCCGCCTCCGGGTGTACGAAGCCCAGGTGCGGCGGGTGCTGGCCGGGGGTGACCAACGCCAGCGAGACGTTGGCGAACTTCAGCAGCGCCCAGGTATCGTCCTGATAGGCGACCCGACAGGAGAAGTGTTCCTGATACCACTCGACAGCGGTTTCGATGTCGTCCGCCTCCACGGCGACGTGGTGCAAACGATCGAGGGGCGGGGCGACGGCGGGCATGGGACGAACCGAAAACGGGGGTGCGAACGGGAAGACAGTCTACCCGCTTCGCCGTCGCCGACAGGCGGCGCCCGTCGACAGGCGGCGAGGCTGCCGTCAGCGGGGGAAGCGCACCGCGTCGAGCGTTTCTCCGTCGAGGTTCTTCAGTTCCGCCGTCATCGGACCGCCGCGGGCGATGCGCAACAGCACGTAGCCGTCCTCGCCGGCCAGGAACCGGGTGTGCGGGTCCGGATAGCGGTCGCCCCGGCCGTGCAGGGAGGTGTTGAGAAAGACTGCGGAGCCCGGGGGTTCCGCCCGCTCCGCGAAATGGCCGAACCCGGCGATCACGCAGGTCTCCCCCTCCAGCGCCGCCCCCCACCGCCCGCCGGCCAGGCCGCGGACGGTGGCGTTGCGTTCGTTATAGACCGTGACTCGGAAGGCCGCCTCCTCCGCCGGGCGGTCTTCGAACCAGTTCAGTTGCTCGGACCCCGCGTCGAACGCGTGGCAGGACTGCCACGTTGTGCCGACGTCGGAGGTGTGGTTCAGGTCGACCGAGGTCAGCCGCAGGCCGAACTCCGGCAGGGTCAGCCGCCACCGCCACTCCGGTTCGCTCGGCAGGGTGAAGAAGGCCCGGAGGGCGACGGCGTCGACGTCGTAGACCGGCTCCGCCGGGGGCTCCGGACCGCGTTCGCGGATCTGGCGATCGTGGTTTCCCAGCGTGGGCAGATACGGGACGGAGCGGAACAGGGCGGGGTAATCGTCGATCAGCCGGGCGAACGGGGCGGTGCACGCGACGGCGCCCTCGCCGCAGCCGGAATGGAGGTCCGCCACCTGATCGCCCGCGGAGACCAGCAGGTGCGGGTCGTCCGCCAGGAGCGCCGAGAGATCCGGCCGGCCCTGCCAGTTCGCGACGAACGCCACCCGCAACTCCTCGGCGGGCGCCGCGGGCAGCGGGGCCGGGGACGACCAGCCGTCCGGGCCGCTCACCTGGTAGGCCCCCGTCCGGCCGGCGGGAACGGTTACTTCATGTCGCCGTCGCTCGCCCTCGACCCGGCGCTCCTCAGCGGGAGCCCCCGGCGGGCCGAACCGCACCGCGGAGGCGGCCGGCCGGTCCGTTTCCCAGCGCAGCGCCAACTGCTCCGGCCCCGCCGGGCCGTACCCCCACCGCACCGCGGAGATCGCCGCCCCCGCGGCGGCCCCGTCGGTCCGCGGCAGCGCCTTGGCCGGCGGGACCCCCTCGGCCGGCGGGACGCACAGCACGGCAAGACACAACAGCGACGGCATGACGGCGCTCAGCGGGGGCGAGGCGAACGGGAGCAGGAACGAACGGACCGGGGGTCGCGTCAGGCGGCACGCCGCCGGAGCGCTACGGCGCCTGGGCGAGCGCCGGGAGGTCCGGGGCGTCGGCGGCGTGGCGGGCGACGTGGGAGGTCAGCACGCCGTTTTCGCTCAGCAGAAAGGCGCCGCCCATCTGGAAGCCGTCGCCGTCCATCCGGCCGAGGCCGTGCTTCAGAAACGGCGCCAGCCCCTTCGCCCAGACGGTCGGCGAGAACAGCTCCCGGGCGTTCCCGCGGCCCAGGCCCAGGGCCCGGTAGACGGTGCGATCCGGGTCGGAGAAGCGGGGCAGATCGTCGAGGCCCGCCCGGGCCGCCCGCCTGGCGGCGGTGTTGGCAGCGCTCATCGTGAGGATCGCCGGCCGCACGCCGGCGGATTCGATTCGCTGCCGGTTCGCCGCCAGGGCGGCCAGTTCCGACCGGCAGTACACGCAGCCGGCGTGCCGCACGGCCAACAGCAACACCGGTCCGCGGGCCAGGTGCGACGCCAGCGTTTCCCCCCGCTGATCGACCGCCGCCCGAGCCGCCTCCGGCCAGGACCGCTCGGTCGGTGGGCCGTCGCCGAACAATTGACGGCCGAACGCGTGCCGATCGGCTGCCCGGTACAGGATCAGGGCGAAGGGAATCCACCAGATCAGGTCGTTGCCGAGGTTGTACACCCCCAGCGCCCACGGCAGTTCGCCCCGCAGCGCCCCGAACAGAAAGCCGATCGGCCCCAACACCTTCCCCAGAAAGCCCACCAGCACGATCGGCCAGTGTCGCAGCGGATCGCGGGCGGCGCAGAGGTAGCCCACGCCGTAGACCCCCACGACCATCCCCAGGCAGCGCCAGAACGCCGGGTTCCCGACCTCGATCCCGGTCCAGCCGACCGTCCACCCGACCGGCAGCAGCACGACCGCGGCGCCCCACAGCAGGTTGTAGACGCCCGCCGCAATTAGAACCGGCCGCATCCAGGGGGCGGCGATCGGGCGGGGGGCGCGGGGGGAACGCATCGCATCGAAATGTTACCGAGAGTCAGGCGAGGGGTGCGCATGCGACGACCGCTCACGGCTTCGCAGGGCCGGAGAACCCTCGGTCGCCGCGAAACCGCAAGCGGTCGCGGACGACTCACCCCGGCGGGCCGCCCCTGTTCTCTCGCAGGCGTGCGATCAGGGCGTCCTGCAACTCGGCGTCGGCGGCGTCCGGCCGCTGGCGGATCAACTCCGCCGCGAAGGCCAGCGGGAAGCCGGGCAATTCGCCGCTGTCGGTGGTCGCGTCATATTCCCCCGCATCGTTCAGGCGGTGGCAAACCAGCGCGTCCTCCGCCCACACCCACACCTCTTTGACGCCAAGCCGGGCGTAAATCGGCAGCTTCGACACGCCGGGGCTGGTGACGTCGACTTCGATGACGAGGTCCGGCGGCAGTTCCCGTTCGAGATCCGGCACGTTCGTGTCGCGGGCCGGCAGGCGGTCGAACGAACTGATGTAGAAGGATTCATCGGGATCCGCCCCGCCGCTGCCGGGCCGCCGCAGCGAGAGCGAACCGACGCCGTGGGTGCGAATCCCTCGCTCCCGGGCGAACGCGGTGGTCAACAGGGCAATCGCGGCGGAAGTGACCTCATGCAGGAAGCCCCCCTGCCGTTCCATCTCCAGCCGGCCGGTCGGCTCGTCGAACGTGAACCTGAAACACTCTGTGTCGGGAGCGTCTGCCAGCCGGACGTACGTCTCCCAGTCCACGCCGTCCAACACCACTCGCGTTCCGGGCGGCATCTCCGCCGAGGGCGGGGCGAGGGCGGACATGCGCGTCGTGACGGTCGAGAACGGAGCGCCCAGTTTACCGCGGTTCCAGCCCCGGCGGGACGATGCCGTACTCGGCGCCGGTCTCCGGGGCCGGGAGGTCGCCGAGGCGGCTGCGGGCGGGGGCGGCGACGTTCGCCCAGACGTTGTCCGCGAACTTGAACGTCTCCGCCGCGGCGCCGGGGCCAACGTTCACCCGCGTCCACACGCTGCCGGCCTCCCAGACGATCACGTTCCCCACGATCACGCCGCCGCGGGTGTCGATCAGGTGGGCGGCGTCGTTTTCCTTGAGGATGCGGAAGGGGAACCGGGTCTGGTCCCGCAGAGTGCAGCCCTCGACCCGTCCGCCGTCGGAGCCGACGAAGGCCACCGCGGCGGCCCCGCCGATCAGGTCGCAGCCGCGAACCGTCACGTCGGCGGCTTCGTACGGGGCATTGGGCGGGCGGAAGAAGGCGAGCCCGGTGGACCCGCCGAGGTTCACGCAGCGTTCCGTCACGCCCTCGACGCGGCAGTTCTCGAACAGCACGTCGCGGCTGCCGCCCTTTGCCTGCAGACCGATCCCCGGCCCAACCTCCCCGGTCGCCCCGCCGTCCAGCCGGCAGCGGCGGATCGCGGCGTCGTGGCAGCCGACCAGATCGATCCCCTGGCCGCCCCCGCCCCAACGCTCCGCGACGCAGTCGTGCATCCGCAGGCCGTCGACGCCGGAGAGCTTAAACCCGTCCAGATTCGCCGCCCGCTCCGGCAGTCCGCCGCTGTCCCGCACCGTGACCCGGCGGAGCGTCAGCGGCCCGGCTGGGGCGTCCCGATCGCCGCCGTCGTCGGCGTTCAACCCGTTGCCGGAGGCCCCCTCGAAGATCAGATCGCTCAGCACCGCGTGGGCCGGGCGGGTCAACTTGATGCCGGAGGCCCCGCCGCGGAACGTCGGCGGATTGCGGGGGTCGTCGCCGATCAGCGTGATCGGCCGCCCCGGTTCGCCGCGGGGGGACCACTCGAACCCGCCGCGGTACACGCCGGGCTTCACCCGCACCGTGTCCCCCGGCCCGGCGGCGGCGAGGGCATCGCGGAGAGCGGCGTCGGAGCCGACCGTCACCTCGGCCGCGGCGGAGACGCCGGTCAGGGGCGCGCCCGTCAGCAGGGCCGCCGCCGTGACGGCGACGCAGCGGAGAGGGAATCGGGCGACGAACACGGCGGGAACTCCGGGGCGGGCGAACGCCCGAGCATCCGCCGCGGCCCCCGGGCCTTCAACTGGCCCCGACGTTCAACCGGACTCGGTGCTCAACTGGGTTCGAGCAGGTCCTCGTCGCTCGACGGCGTCCCGGTCGCGGCGGAGCCGGGGGCCAGCAGCGTTTCGACGGGTGGGCGCCAGGCCCAGATCACCCAGCCGGCCAGCAGCGTGACGCCGAACGCCGCCAGCAGGCTCGCCGCCATCTGACTGAACCAGTGCCCGCCCAGCACGATCCGGCAGCAGGCCCCGGCGATCAGCAGCAGGGCGGCGACGACCACGGCGGTCACGGCCTGCGGCTTCGGCATCGTCCGCGGGAACAGCAGCGCCGCCCCGAACGCCGCCCCGAACACCAATCCGAAGGTCGACGGCAGGCCGGAGGAATCGCTCGGCGAGGCGATCGGGACGAACTCGACGATCGGCTTCGGCACGTAGATCGCCGCCCGCAGGCCCATGTCGATCAGCAGGGTCATCAGGAACACGGCCGGAACCGCGACCGCCCCCCGCCAGCCGGCCTTCGCCCAGGCCAACGCCGCCCCGACGAGCACCGTCAGCCAGACCAGCGGCGGCTTCGCCGTCGAGGTCAGCCACGCCGCCCAACCGGGGTCGGCGCCGAACAGCGACTGCAAGCCTTTGGTCAGGGCGACGTCGCCCGGCAGCGGCCCCTGAGCGTTCCATGAGGTCGCCCCCACCACGGCCGCGGCGACTAGGCAGGCGACCGCGGCGAGAAACAATCGGTGGGCGAGCAACATGGGCGAGCGGGGTTTTGGAAGCGGAGCGGTCATCGATTGTCCTCCCCGGAGACCTGCCGCAGCCGCTCGGCGAAGGCGGCCTGCAACTCGCCGTCGTCCCGGTCGCCGCGAGTGCGGATCAACTCCGCCGCGACCGCCAGCGGGAACCCGGGCAGTTCCACACTGTCCGCCGTGACCGCGTATCCGCCGGACTCGGAAAGTCGGTGAGCGGCGAGGGACCCGTCGGCGGCGTTCCAGACCCACACCTCCGGCACGCCGAGCGCCGCATAGATCGGCAGTTTCTCGACGCCCGGGCTCGTCACGTCGACCTCGATCGCCAAGTCCGGCGGGAGGGCGCCGCTGGAGAGGTCCAACGTGTTCGCGTCCAGGTCCGGGGCGTCATCGAGGCTGGAAATATAGAACGATTCGTCGCACTCCAGCCCGCGATCAAGATCCTCTCGGCCGAGCGTCACGCCTCCTGTCGCCCGGAACCGCGGTCCGCCGGATTGACGAAACGCCATTACGAAATATGCGATCAGGCGGGCGACGGACTCGTGCAACGGTCCTTGGGGCATCTCGATCTCCAGCCGTCCGCTCGGGCCGTCGTAGGTCAGCTTGAAGCGAGCGTTCGCCGGTTCGTCCCGCAGCCGGCGGTACATCTCCCAATTCGCGCCCGCCAGCACGCACCGTCCGGCGGGCGCCGGGGCCGTCACGCGGTCGCGGGGCGGAACGGGGGCCGTCGAACCGCGACGCACAGCGGGCGCGGCGAGCGGAGGCGAATCGGCGAGCAAAGCCATGGGCGTTCTCCGAGGGACCCGTCAGTGTAGCAAATCCTCTCTCTCAGTAAGCGTAACGCCGAGGCCCCGCGGGGCCTCGGCGTTACGGGCGGCTGACAGAGAACCCGGGGTCAATGCGGGGCGATCAGCTCCGGGGCTTCGATCCGCATTTCCTCGGCCAGTTCTCGCAGCTTGCCGATCGCCCGGTTCTGGAGCTGGCGGACCCGCTCCTTGCAGATGCCGAGCTGCCCTGCGACGACCTGCAACGTCTGGACGCCTTCGCTTTCCTCCAGCCCGAAGCGGGCGGTGAGGATCATCCGCTCCCGTTCGTCCAGCTCCCCGGCGGCCTTGGCCATCAGGCGCTGGAAGTCGGCGTACTGGCCTTCGTTGAGGTGCCGTTCCTCGTGCTCGTGCGGGCTCTCGGAGATGATCTCCCCGGTGCCCAGCACCATCCGGCTGTTCCGCCGGCCCCGCTGCTGGACCATGCGGTAGTAGGCCCGACGGATCGCGTGCGTGGCGTAGGTGCTGAACCGGAAGCCGCGGCCGTAGTCGAACTTCGCCACGGCGTTCAGCAGGGCGACGTTCCCCTCGGAGACGAACTCGTCGAAGGAGACGTTCTGATCGGCGAACTTGCGGGCGATGCTGACCACCAGCCGCAGGTTGCAGCGGGCGATGCGGTTGCGGGTCGTCTTCGCCTCGGCGAGGAGGAACTCGATCTCCTCCAGCTTCTTCTTGCCGGGGCGGTGCGGGGAGAGGCTCTCCCGCAGCCCGGCGGCCTTCCACTTCAGGAAGTTCATTTTGCGAAACAGCGCCGCCTCGTGCTTGGGCGTCAACAGCGGGACTTCGTACAGCCCGGCGAGATAGTTCGGCAGCCCCTCGGGGCGGCGGGCCCGGCGGCCGGGCGTGCCCTCCTCGATCAGCGGGGTGGCGAGGATTTCCTTCTGCACCGCGGGGTCGGCGAACTCCGGGTTGTCGATGAAGTCGCACTTTGCCTTGAGGACCGCGGCGGCCCGCGACTGTCGGCCGGCCTTGGACTCCGGGTCGACCGGCATCGGCCCGGACACGGCGTCCGCCGGCAGGCGGTTCTGTGTCGGCAGGCGGTTGACCGGGGTCCGCCCGGCCCGGCCCGCTTTCTCCTGACCGCGTTGTGTGGGGGACGCAGCTGGGGGAGGGGTCTGCGTCGCGAGGCGAGCGGCGGGCATGACGGGCGGTCCGTTCGAGAGGAGGCTGGCGTCCGGGAGGAAGACTCCCGGAGCGGGTCCGCGGCCGATCCCGGCGCCCGTCGCCTTCTCGCTAAAAACAGGCCCTGCGGGGGCGCGTCCCGAGCGATCTGGCAGCGGGGGTCCGGTCGGTCTCGCGGCGGGGCGGCGTCGAAACGTCCAAATCGTTCACCGCGAAAGGTGACCATAGACAGGGGGGCCGGCGTTCTCAATCACCTCGCCGGGTCCGACTCCCGCGCCCTGGGGTGAGGGATTCCCCCGTTGCAACAGGAAGTTGCCTGTTGCAACGGTAAACTGCGGCCAAGCCGATGACCAGTGCCGACCTCTTGGAGACTCCCGCGGAGCCGTCCTCCCCGCGTCAGCTCAGCCGGGCCGCGAGCATCGCCAGTGCCAGAGCCCCACGGCCGGACCACAGCAGCGTGCGCAGCCAGTTCGTGCCCACCAGCGCCGCGTGGGCGGCGGGGACGAAGCCCGCGGCGAGTTCCCGATGGCGGGGGACCTGCAGGAAGCCGGTCGAGAGCCAGATTCCCGCCGTCAGCGTCGCTCCCAGCCAGCATTGCCACGCCGGCACGCCCGCGGGCGGCTGCACGGCCAGCCAGCCGCTGACGGCCAGTTCCGCCAGCATCAGCGGCGCCACGATCCAGGTGATGCGGAGGGAGTGCCGGCGTTCGTATTCCGCAAACCCCTCCGCCCCGACGCCGTCGAACAGCGGGTAATGCACAAGCTGCACCGTCCAGATCAGCCCGACCAGCGGCAGGGTGACGGCGGCCTGAACCAGCAAGACGGCGACGTCCGTCACGGGAAAGCTCCAAGGACCAAGAGATCAAGAACCAAACTCTGAGGTCGAACTCTGTCTTCCCCCCTTGGTTCTTGATTTCTTGGTCTGGGAATTTCCGCCTAGCCCTGGTTGACGACCCGCTTCCGCACGTCGACCTGCACTTCGCCGAAGGTCTGTTCGTGCTGGCGGAGGGCGACGTTCAGGGCCCCCAGCAGACGCTTGGCGGTGTAGGGGTTCATCACGATCCGCTGGGCGACGGTCACCTTGGCCGGGACGCCGCCGCCGGGGTGCGGGTTGAGGCCGACGTCGAGGATGATCTCCTCGGGGCTGCGGGAGACGCGGCAGAAGTTGGCGTAGCAGACGGCGGCGCCGCTGTCGTCGAACTGCACGTTGACGCGTTGCTGTTGCTCAGGCGCGTCTTGGGCGGCTTCAGGGTCGGGGGGGAGGGCGTCGCTGCTCATCGGGGCGTCCGGTGCGGGGGATCGGGAATGCGGGGGGGCGACCGTCTTACCGGGGGGCCGCCGCGGCGGCAACGCGGGGCGGAACCGGAGCTCCCCGCCGCGGGAGGAGGGCGGCCGCGCCGCGCCGGGGGGCGGGAAGAAGGACGAAAGCGGGCGGACGGGAACGGCGGGACCGCCTCGGACTGGATTGCCCCGGCCGACCTGCATAGACTCCCCGATCCTCCGTTCCGGCGCACCGTGACCCGGCGCCGCGCCCGTTTCGTTTCGCCCCGTCGTCTCCGCTCCCGATGCCCAACTCTCCCAGCGCCAAAAAGGCCCTCCGTAAGAGCCAGAAGCGGCGGTTGGTGAACCGGTCGAACCGCAGCGCGCTGCGGACCAACCTGAAAAAGGCCCGCGTCGCGGTCGAGGGGCAGCCGTCCGAGGCTGCCGACGACGTGAAGACGGCGATGCGGCACCTGGACATCTCCGCCGGCCGCGGCCTGATTCATAAGAACAAGGCCGCCCGCCTGAAGAGCCGGCTGGCCAAGAAGCTCAACGCCGCCCTCACCGAAAGCTGAGGCCGACGCCGGCGTCGATCGTCGGCGGTTCCATCGAAAACGCCCGCCGCAGATCGCGGCGGGCGTTTTCGTGCGCGGTCGGTCAGGCGCCGCTGTAAGGAGGCGTCGTCACCGGGAGGCGCTGCAGGCCGCCGGCGCCGATCGCCAGTCGTTGCGGCCCGCGCGGTCGCGGCGCTCCGGGCGGGAGCGCACAAAAACACCGCGGCCGGCGAACCGACCGCGGTGCGGAGAACGGCGAGCAGAGGGCGCTCAGTCGTAATCGGAGGCGCTGACCGGGGCCTGCAGCGGCAAGCCGGAGGTGGCGCTGCCGTCACGGGCGAAGGAGAGGGCCGACCCGCCGCTGGAGATCAGGCGGATGTAGACGTCGCGGGCGATGTTGTCGTTGAAGCTGGTGGCCCGACCGTCGCAGAACCCGACGATGATCGCCCCGCCGGAGTGCTCCGACGAGGGCCGCGGCCGCGCCACGTTGCTGTTGAACTTGGCGTTCGGCTTGCCCGGGTCCTCGTTGGCGAACGGCAGGTAGGCGCCCTCCTGCGGGAAGGTCGCGGCGACGGGGGAGTCGCCAGTGCTGGCCACGGTCGCCCCGAAGGCGAGGCCGAAGGCGTTGCCGTCGAGCCAGCTCGACTGGGTGTCGTTCTCGGAGATCCACATCGTGTTGGTGGTCCCGTCCCAGTTGCCGATCTGGTCCAGCGTCAGTTGAGCCGGGGACGCGCCGGGGACGTCGATGTCGCCGCCGACCGGCATGTGCATCGCCCCGCTCTTGAGGTGGACGTCGACATTGTTCGGCACGTCGACGCCGTTGACGGTCCAGTCGTAGTTGCTGGGGGTGTGGGCGCCGGCGTTCCCGCCGGTGCCGTCGGCCAACGGGGTGATGCTGCTGCCGAAGTAGCCGCCGTTCGCCCGGTAGCTCAGGCCGTAGTTGGCACTGGCGTTGACGCTGTCGTCCGGGCAGACGTAGCTCTTCACCTGGCCGGTGCCGAGGTTCAGCACCGCGATCCGGTCGGTGAAGTCAGCGACGTCGGAAGTGGTCAGGTGCAGCTCTTCCAGGCTGCTGATCGAGCGGTCCAGCGACCGGGCGTCCATCTGCGGCAGGATCGACCGCGGCCACGTGTTGCGGGCGGCGATGCCGGCGTTGCTCCGGTCCGCGAGCCGGTACACCCCGTCGCGGATGTGGGGCAGCTTGCCGCTGTTGCTGGTGGATTTGTTGGTCAGCGCCAGGGTGATCTGCTTGACATTGTTCTGGCACTGCATCAGCCGGGCGGCGGCGCGGGCCTGCTGGACGGCGGGGGCCACCAGCGAGATCAGCACCGCGATGATGCTGATGACCACCAGCAGTTCGATTAGCGTAAACCCGGTGCGGCCGGGTTTCAGGAAGAGCTGGCCCCGCCGCGCCGCGGCGAGGGGTCGGCGGGGGCGGGGGAGGTTCATCGGGTCGGAGCCTTGAGCGAGCAGGGGACGGAACGGCGGGAACGGGGTGGTTCAGAAACGGCGGAACGCCGCAGGCATTCTATCGCAAAACACGTGCCACGAGGGGTGAATCCCCCAGGGCGGGTCCATCGGCGGGGGGATCACTGAATCCGCTGGCGGTGAAGGATCAGCTCCTGCCAGGGGAACTTGGCCCCGCCGGAGAGCGGTTCCCGGGCGAAGCTGTAGGTGTTCAGCCCGGCGTCGGAGGTCTCCGGCAGATGGTCCGCCCGCAGCAGGGCCGGGGCTTTGGAGCGATCGATCAGGAACACGCCGCGGTAGCGGGGGCTGTCGCCCCGTTTGGCGCCGATCCGCACCAGACGCTGGTTGGCCTCGGCGCCGGTCAGGCCAATCTCCTCGCCGGTCAGTTCCCGGGCGTGGAAGAAGTCGACCTGAATCCAGCAGAGGAACACGTTGCTACGGTGTGTTGCAGAATTCAACACTTTGTTGAGCAATCGGTAGCGGGTGGTGAAGTCCAGGTCCGCGGGGTTCCGGCCGGTCTCGTCCGTGGCGTGGTTGATCTGAGACCCGCCCACGCCGAAGAAGGCGCGGGGCAGGTTGTCGCTCGTACGGTCCGTGCGGCCGTTCAGGGCGACGCCGGTCCCACCGACCCAGGCGTCGGCCTGCGGGCGGAGTCGCAGCGGGGTGGACTGAATCGCCCCCCGCAGGTTCTTGGGGTCCGTCAGCGAGCCGGTCGGGCCGTGGAACCCGGTGAAGGGGTTCCCGTCGAGTCCGCCCGCCGCGCCCATCCCCCGGGCCGCCAGCCCGGGCAGAACGGCCCGCACGCCGCCCCAGTCGGGCGGCAGGGTGAGCGGGTCGCGGCCGTCGCGGGAGAGCAGCAGGGAACGGTAGAAGTCCTCGTTGAAGGAGTTCCCGCCGAGGTCCGTCACGCCGCTGGTCCCGGCAGGGGTGGGGCTCCCGGGGGCCGCCGGCAGACCGAAGAAGCTCGGGCTGCCGTGGACCCGCGAGTCGTCCATCACCCCGGCGAGCACCTGCGGGTGCCGCAGGGTGTTCAGGTTGATGCGGCCGGGCAGGCGGTACTCGCCCAGATCGAACGTGCCGTCCTGGTTCAGTCGGTCGGTCGGGCCGACGGCGACGGTCTCCGCAACGGCGTCGGTCATCTCGGCCAGCCGCCGGGGCGTGCCGACGTACTGCAACAGGCGGTACCAAGCGTTGAATTGCGTCGTGCTGGCGCCGTCGCCCCCGTACACGGGGTCCTGCCAGGAGGGGCGGGCGACGTCCGGGTAGAGCAGCCGGGACCCGGCGACGGCGAACTCGTTGAGGACGGCGTCGTGCCCGACGCCGGTCTGCCCGGTGAAATCCTGCGGGTCCGGGTCGTAGCCGAGACCGATCTGCCGCAGGGCGTTGCTGCCGAGCGTCGAAAACTCTTGGAAGGTCGTCTTCTTGATCGCCGAGGCCCCGCTGCCGAAGGCCCGGTCGCTCTCGGCGGTGAGGCCGGTGAGGGATTCGGCGTCGTACAGCGGCACGCCGATCACGTCGGCGGGGCCGGCGAACTCGCGGTCGTAGTGCGGCTGCCAGAGAGCGAACGGCCGCATCTCCCCGGCATGTCCGCCCGGACTGTTCCGGTCGTGCCCGCCGAGGGAGTTGAACACGAAGGAGCCGTACTCCGCGTTCCGCGGGGAGGGGTTCGCCCCGTCGAACAGGGAGCGTTCGGCGTTCGTCCGGCCGACGGCGGCCAGTTCGCTGGCCCGCAGCAGGGGCTCCATCCGCACGCGGCTGGCGAGCTTGGGCGTGTCGTTTGTGCCGCCCGCCGCGGAGATCGGCCCGGCGACGGCGCCGCCGTCGGTGAAGTGCGCCTCGAAGGCCCCGCTGCCCGGGTTCGCCGACGGGTCGGCGTCGTTGTCGTCACCCACGAACAGGTCCAGCCGCGTGGTCACCACCCGGGTCCGGTCGACGGTGACCCAGGGGTTGTCGCGGTCCTCGGTCCCGTAGTTCGGGTCGGCCGGGTCGGCGGCCTTGGGCTGGCGGAGCGGGTTCAACCGAACCTGGAGCAGCACCTCGACCGCCGGGGTGGCGTCGGCGTCGGCATACCAGTCCTCAGCGGTGGGCGGATTCAGATGGAACAGGTCGTTCGCGTCCGCGGTCGCGGGGTTCGCCAGAGCGGTGACGGTCAGGTCGTTGTTCAGGTGCTGGACGCGGAAGGTCGGGTTCGCCGTGTCGCCGGGCGCCAGCGTGTCAAGAATCTGGGCGTTGTTGCCGGAGTTCGTGTCCCGCAGTACCGACGCGGGGTCCACCTGCCGGGCGTTGTCGGCAAACGGCTGCGGGGCGAGGGTGATCCAGTTCACCCCGTCCACCCCGCTGGGGGCGGACCGCTGCTCGTTGAGGTTCACCCGCATGCGGCTGCGGGCGTTGGCGGCGTTGTACGTCATGGTGTCGACGTAGGTGCTGCCGTCGTTGTACGCGTCCGCATTGGCGACGGTGTAGAACGGGCGGGCGGCGGTCAGCTTGCCGGCCCGGGGGATGATCGCGCGGGCGCTCATCGCCGGCGTGCCGACGAGGCCGTCGTCCTCACGGAACTGCCGATCGTTCCGCGGGTCGCGGACGACGATCCGGACGTTCTCGCCCGGCGCCCCGCCGTTGATCGCCGGGTTGCCCCCGGCGAAGTTGAGTTCGCCCGGGCCGGTGTAGGCCAGTTCGACGAACAAGAAGTCGTGCGGCGTCTCGTCCTTCCCGGCGTCGTTCCACTCCGTCAGCGTGTGGTTGGCCGGGTCGCCGTCCCCGTCGGTCCCGTCCTCCGCCCAGGAGACGTTCGCCAGGACTTCGGACAGGGCCAGTTCCTGCCGTTCGACGCCCGCGACGACGCCGCGTTCATTGTCGGCCGGGTCGGGGCGGTTGGCGTAGCCGTCGTCAAACGGCGTGTAGCCGTTGCCGAGGTTCTTGTCGTAAACGAACAGCGTGCGGACCGGGTCCGGGTCCATCGCGTCCACGATGTTCACCGCGAGCTGCGCCATCTCGCGGAGCTGCTCCTCGGAGTAGAGCGCGTGGGCGGAGTTGTCGCCGGTGTAGTTCTTGTTCGGCGTGGCCGGGTCGACGCCGCCCACCGTGTACAGCAGGACGTAGATGTCCCGGGCGAGGTTCTGCCGATCCCGGCGGGCGTGCCACTCCTGGGCCCGCAGGGCGCTTTGCCCGCTGAGGCCGCCGAAGTCCCACGTCAGCAGCCCCGTGCCGGCGCCGCCGCCGGCGGCCCGGAGGTTGACCCGGGTCACGCCGTCGCTGGGGATCGGGTTGTCCTCCATGACCCCGAACCGCGGCGTCGTGTTCGTGGTGCCTGTGTAATCCGCGAACGCCGGGTGCCCGGCGGGGCCGATCACCTCGGTCGCCGCCAGGTTGAGCGGGTGCGGGGTGAGGGTCCGCAGCCGCACCTCGCCGTGCCCGTTCGTGCCGGCGGTGCGGTCGAACGCGGGGTCGGCGGGGTTGGTGACGCGTTCGGCGACCAGATTGAAGCTGAGCTTCCGCATCAGCCGGCGGAGGTCCCGCTTGCCGTCCAGCGTCGTCGGCTCCGCGTTCATGACGGCCTGGCCGAGAATGCTCCGCACCGGGGCCCGGAACGGGTCGTTCTGGTCGAACGCCGCGACGTTGCCGAACACCGGCGGGAATTGGCGGGGGTCCGTGGCGGCAGCGGAGGGGAGGCGATTGTGCTCCCAAGCCCGCTCGCTCGCCCCGGGGCTCTGCAGGGCGGCGACGGGCGGCTCGAAGCGGGAGGCGGTCGTGGCCACGTCCCAGCTCACCGAGGTGAACCGGCGGCGGACGCGCTCGTGCTCCGGCGCCTTGGCGAAGCTGACCGGCGCCAGCGTCAGCAGGCGGCTGGTCGTTTTGCCGATTCGGTAGTCCGCGTCCGTCATGTGCAGCCGGGCAGTCTCCGCGGGGGAGAAGATCTGGTCGCTGCTCTGCGACTGGGCCAGATCGAAGTCGCGGATCGTCTCCGCCGGCTCGTCGATTTGCAGGCGATGGTACTGCTCGAAATTATTCATCTGGCCGGCCGCGGCGCCGTACAGCGAGGCCGCCCAGCGGCCCGTCGGCGCCGCCCCGGCGTTCCCGGAGGTCGGTTCGACCATCGACCCGGCGGCGGCGCCCTGGCCGGTCAATTCCGCCGTCACCGTGCCCTGGGTCGGCTCGCCGGCGGCGTTCATCGCGACGGCGTAGGCCCGATTGGCGAAGATGCGGCCCTCATGCAGGCCGGTCCCGGCGAACCAGTTCCGCACGTAGGCGAACGCGCCGACCGCCCCGACCGTCGCCGAGTTGTTGAAGCCCTGATTGGCGCTCACGTCGAACAGCGGCAGCACCGCGTTCATCAGCGTGGGGAACCGGAACCGCACGTTCCCGTCCTCCAATCCGTCCGGCAGCGTCCGGCCGTCGTTGGGGATGGGGTTGGTGTCCGTCAGGAACAGGCCCTGCAGACCGCGGAGGGCGTCGGTGGCGAACCCGCTGCCGCGGCGGTCCAGCGGCACGCCCTCGGGGGCGATGGTCATCGTGTGCGTGGCGCCGGCGCCGTAGCCCCGGGCCCCGCCGAACGCCAGCCCCGGCAACTGCCGGCCCAGGCCCTCCAAGGCGTTGGAGTTGTCGTCGCCGGCCCCGCCGACGTTGTAGGAGTTGGCCGTCAGACCCGGGTACGGGAAGAACGCCGCGGCGGTCGGGTCGCCGGTCCCCAGCACCATCGCCCCCTCCTCCAGCCGGTCCGGCTCGCCGTAGCGGCCGACCAGCAGGTCGTCCGGCACGCGGCCGCCGCCGCCGCCCGGGCTGTCGCGGAAGGTGACGCGGCCGTGCAGCAGGAACCACCACTCCAAGTTGCGGCTCTGGGCCGCCCCGCCGGTCCAGGGCGTGTCGGTGTCGCGGGCGCGGTCGTAGAACTCGCTGAAGGCCTTCACGGCCTTCGCCTCGTCCGACAGCGGGTCGATGTTGGTGTTGCCCAACCCCGCCAGGCCGTACTGCGCGTTGACCCCGTCCTGCGTCATCAGGCCGGAGCCGCTCTGCGAGAGCGGCGGGGCGGCGTTCGTGCTCCCGATGAACCGGTCGCCGAGCAGGTTCAAACTATCGTCCACGCTGTCGCCGTCGGCGTCCGCGTAGGAGCCGTAGCTGTTGCCGTGCGCGTTCAGGTTGAACAGCGCGTCCACGTCCACGACCTTCAACGCCCACAGCGGCACGAACTCTCCCACGCCGTCGCCGGCGTTTTGAATCGGGAAGTCCAGGTCCAGCCAGATCGCGTCGAAGATGCCGTCGTTGTCCGGGTCGGCGTCGTAGCTGTTGGCGTAGGCGGCGGTGTCGGTGCCGGCGGCGACCGCGGCGGCGTCGCCGATCCCCACCCGCCAGATCGGTTCCCGATGCACGGCCAGACTGATCGGCGGCACGAAGCTCGGATCGTCCGAGGCGACGGGGCCGGAACCGTCCACGTCCGGCCAATTCCCGGTCACGAACCGTCGGGCGTACCCCGCGTCCTCAAACCGCACGCTGAAGTTCGTCGGGTTCTCCGGATCGGTGGCGACCACGCGGCGCTCTAGGTGCGGCCGCATCACGAAGGGCAGCGTCTCCGTGCTGGTGTACCAGGGGTGCACCGGCGTCCCGCCCACGTCGGTCCACTCGCTCCCCGGGTCCAGCAGATAGTCGCCCGCGGCGATCCGGTTCCGCAGCAGTTGGGGGCGGTGGAACGAGGGGATCACGACCCGCCGCCCGGTGACCGGTTCGATCCAGTCGTAGGACAGGAAGGCGCTGTTGAGGTCCGGGTAGGTGAAGTCCGCGTCCGGGGCCGGCAGCAGATTGACGGACGGGTTCCGCAGCGCCGTGTAGTCCAGCGGGTCCAGCTGCGAGCCGGGGGCGAAGTTCAGTTGCAGGGCGAACTGCTTCGCCGGATCGAGGCCCTCGTCCAGGTCGACGACGCCGTTGCGGTTGAGGTCCAGCTCCGGCCGGCCGTTCGCCCCGCTCCACGCCGTGCCGACGCCCGTGCCGTCGTAGGGGGCCAGGTCCGCCCCGACCATATTCGGCAGCAGCGATTTATAACCGCTGAACAGCACGCTGTTGCGGGCCGTGTCCGGCGGGCCGACGATCAGTTGCTCCAGGGCCCAGTTAAAGAAGACGTCCGGGTCTTTTTCGGCGGGCAGGTCGTGGGTCTCGCCGAAATTCTGGCTGTTCGCCTCCTCCTGCATCGTGAGCGTCAGGAACAGGAAGCCCAGCAGCATCAACGCCCCCAGCAGGGCGATGACCACGACGATCACGGTCCCCCGGCGGGCGTGCCGGGAGGGGGCGGTCGCCCGAGGCGCGAGCGGGCGGGGCGGGGGGTTGCGGCGGGCGTTCATGAGGGGTTCCCGATCGGGAGGGGTCGTCCGCCGGCCTCAGAACGAGGCCGGCGGGCGGAGGTCGAAGGAAGGGGCGAGGGGGGACGGACGCCGGGGCGCTGCCGTCCGGGGGGGTGCTAGTTCGTGAAGCTGTGGCGGAAGGATTCCTGCCGCATCTGATCGCTTTGCACGTCGTAGTAGCGGACGGTGATCCGAATGGCCCGCAGCGGCTTCTCGTCGCCGGAGCCGGGCTGGCCGATCACGTTGGGATTCGGGAACAGCCGCGGCGACCCGCCGACGTCCCCGCGGACGTAGTACCCGCCCCTGGAGCCGCCGGGGCCGGTGTGCAGGGGCAGTTTCTCGTGCAGGAAGCCGTCGTCGTCGTAGAAGCTGTCGTTGGCGGTGGCGTCGACCAGGGGGATGCTGGAGATCGGGGCGTCGCCCGGGGCGCCGGCCAGATCGGCCGCGGAGACCAGGCCGACGCCGCTGAAGGTCATGTCCACGCCCACCGGCAGGCCGACGTCCCCGCCGAAGGGGTTCCGCAGCGGCCGGTACGGCGGCGGGTAGGGGCGCCGCAGCGACACCGGCGTGTCGGGGGTGCCGGACCCCGTGTCCGCCCAGCCGAGGCCCATCAGGGCCATGTCCGGGTGCCAGGTGTCGAACCGGTTGCCGAACGGGTGCGGGTCTGTGGTGCCGTCGGCGTCGTAGCTGGCGTCCGGCTCCGCGTCGCCGAGCACGTCCAGGGCGAGTTCCCCCTTCGGCGTGAGCGCCCGCAGGCGGTCGGCGTGGTAGTCGCCGGGGATCTGCACGCTGTCGGTGTAGTCGCCGTCGCCGTTGATATCGAAAAGGTCCTGGGTCGGCGCCGTGCGGGTGTGGCCGAGGTCCACGAAATCCCCGATCGCGTCGTCGTAGACTTCGATGTCGAACCCGTGCACGTTCGTGAGCAGGATCTCCTCGCCGCGGCGATCGCGGCGGCCGCCCCCGTCGTTGAGGTACTTCAGGACGCGCGGGTTCTCGGCGAACAGCGGGCCGCCGTCGCTGGAGCCCGCGGAGGCGCCGGGGGGCATCGCCGCCCGGCCGGGCAACTTGAAGTCCGGGTGGGACTGCTCCTGCACGGTGTAGCGGCCGAAGAAGGGGGTGTTCCAGTCTTCGCTGGTCAGGCCGCCGCCGCCGAACTGCACGTCCGGGCCGAGGGTAATCCCCAGGAACTCCCGCGGGCGGCCGAACGGCTGGGTGCGGCCGGGGTTCGTCACGTCGAAGGGGAAGAACCCGGCGCCGTCCCGCAGCAGCGGGTTGCCGAGGCTGTCCGGCATGCGGTACTCGTCCAGAGAGACGCCGTAGTTCGTTAGGTCATCCGCCTCGTTAAGATTGGCCCGCACCAAATCGCCGCCGGACTCGTTGTCTAGGCTGGCCTCGGAGTGCAGCACCGGGCCGAGAGTTTGCGTCCCCGAGGTCGCCAGCGTATTGGGGTGGCTGTAGGCGGCGTAGTCGAAGTAATGGGCGAAGCTGTGTTCCAGGCCGTCGTCCGGATCGACCATTCCGCCCGGGGGCCAGGAGTTCGGGGCGTTGTCGGCGTCGGTATCCCACAGGGTGGGGTTCGTCTTCGGCTCCCGTATCAGCTTGCGGGCGCGGACCAAGTTGCCGTTCCGCAGGTAGAAGGTGACGACTTCGTAGTTCGACACCCCGACCGGCTGGGCGGACTCCAGCGCCTGCTGTCCGATGCCGGTGCCGCTGATCAGCGGGCTGTCGCTGAGTTTCTCCTCGTCCGCGGCGCCGCTGGTGTTGAACTGATCGGTGGCCGGCTGGTCCGGCTCGACGTCGCCGCCGGACGATTTGAACAGCGCCGCATCGGTGTCCAGCACCGTAGCCCGGCCGAGGGCGGGGGAGTAGTCGACCCCGCCGCGACGTTCCGCCAGGCGGCGGTCGATCGTGAAACTGAGGACCTCGTCGGTGTCGTCGTCGGGGTCGTTCTCGCTGATCGAGAAGTAGCCGCGACGATCCTCCAGCCGCCCTTTAACCGTCTCCGTCGCCCACGCCCGGGTGGTGCTGCCGTTGGCGGTGTAGAGGTCCACGCCGCTATCGCTGGCCGGCTGCCGCTCCCAGGCGTCGACGCCGTTCCACACATAGGCGAACGTCGCCCCGCGGAAGGGGGCCACGGTGCGGAAGGTGCGGGCGGACAGGTCGTTGTCGAACCGGCCCGTCAGCAGGCGGGCCTTCTGATCGTTCGCCGCCATCCCCTTGCGCATCGAGACCGTCTCCGTCGCCAGGCCGAACACCTGCGCGAACAACAGCATCATCAACAGCACCAGCGTCGTGGCGACCAGCATCTCAATTAAGGTGAAGCCGGCCCGCGGACGCCGGTTCGCCGTCGCCGCCAGGCGGCGCGCGTCTTGGCGGCGCGCCCCTTGGGAGCGGGCGAGACGAGCGGCGGGGCGACGGGACGGCACGGTCGGGCGGCGGGCGTGAGGACGGTCGGTGACGGGCGGGAGCGGCGGCGGGGCGGGCGTCATGGCGTTACGGGTCCAGCGTGAACACGGACACCACCCCCCGCGGGAACGTGGCGAACAGGTTGCCCCCCATCCCGGCCTCGTTGCGGCGCGGCGTGCCGGACGACAGCAGGAACTCCAGATATCGCGGCGTGGTCATCCCCCCGCCGGCCCGGCTGTAGGCGTCCTTCACCCGTTGGGGGGCGTCGGCGTCCGTGGGGTCGCCTTCGGCCTCCAGCACGCGGCCGACCTGTAACCAAGCGAATTCGCCCATTTCCAGCAGCCAGCCGCCGCCCACCACCTGCGGGTTCCGCTGCGGGGTCGCGGAGCCCGTGTCCCAGAACAGCACGTAGGAGCCGCTCGCGGTCCGCACGCTGCGCCAGACGGACTCGTCCTCCGCGCTGAGGGCCCGGTTGAAGAACACGGCGACCTCCGCCTCGGTCCGCTCCGAGCCGGTCCGCCGGCAGGTCAGCATCCAGCTGTACCGCCGGTCCGGCCGTTCCAGCCGCACCCGCAGGGGCACGTTCGCCCCGGTGTTCGCGACGCCGTCGCCGTCGGTGTCGAACGCCGCCGCCTGGAAGCCGGCGTTCGGGGTGTGAACCGTGAGGGTGTAGCCGTCGGCGACGTCCGTCACGTCGTCCGGAGCGGCGCCGGCTCTCACCTCCGCCTCCGGCAGACGGGCCAGCGGGATGGCGGCGCTGGACCGCTGGTCGGGAGCGAACAGCACGATCCGGGCGAGATCGGCCCCCGGCACGGCGAGCCCCTCCGCCGTGGCGTTGTTCTGATCGTAGAACTCCTCCAGCGCCCCGTTCTCCACGTCGCGGTTGCTGAACGTGATCGTCACCGTGCCGGCGGCGTTCAAGGTCGCCGAGGCGTCCACGTCCAGATCGGAGCTGTAGTCCCCGGCCCGGCCGACGACGTTGTAGGCCGTCTCGACCATCTGCCGCCGCACGGCCGAGTTGCCGCTCTCGGCGGCGTTGACCATCTCCCAGGGGAAGGGCCAGGCGAACCGCAGGGCGGGCTCGCCGCCCAGGGCGGCCCCGAACTGATCCGTCGCCGCCGAACCGGCCGTGGCCTTCGCGCCGTAGAACCACGGGCTCACGGCGTCCGACGTGTCTCCTGCCAGCACCGCGGCGCCGAGCGGGTCGACGACGTACTTCCGCGGCGTGCCGCCGTTGCCGAGGAACGCCCCGCCCGGCCCCCAGGCCAGCGTGTTCGTGGGAGAGACCTTCGTCGCCGCCCCGCAGACGTCCAGGCTGCCGTTGGCGTCCGGGTCGAGCAGCATCGCCAACCGCTCCACGCCGGGGCTGGCGCCCCGCGGGAAGGCGCTCACGCCCCCCTTCAGCAGCACCCCGCCGATCTGCTTCGGCAACGGGGCCTCCAGCGAGGGGGTGTGGCTGAAGCGGACCGTTTCCTCGGCGTTCACCTTCAGGATCGTGCCGGCCGTCAACTGCGTGGCCCGGGCGCCGCGGAGCACCGCCAGCGGGAACAGCGTGGCGACGCTCGTCACGCCGATGCCCATCACCAGCAGGCTCATCAGCACTTCCGTCAACGTCACGCCCAGCCGGGCCGCCGCGCGGCGGCCGCGGGGCGTAGCCCGGAGCCGCCGCGCCATCGCCGCCGACAATCGCGGCGAAACGGGGCGGCGGGCGGACGGGCGGGCGTGCATCAGAGAGCCGGAGAGGGAACGAATGAACAGTCGAGAGGAGAACCGCGAAGCGGCGGAGGTCGTCACGGCGCCTCCAGTCCGAGTTCGGCGAATCGGAACGGATCGTTGGCGATGCCGTTGCCGGACGAGGTCGCCCCGTCGAGCGGGGCGACGGTCACCGTGCCGGTCTGGGTGTTGATCGTGACGACGAGGTCCTCCGCGCTTTTGCCGGGGCCGGAGTAGGTCGTGCCGTCGAAGGCGATCGGGGCGTCCGCGTCCGTGCCGACGTAGCCCAGCGGCAGGAACTCGCCCTGGGCGAAGCGCCCGGAGTTCGTGCCTTCGTCCAGGTCCTCCAGGCTCACCACCGGCAGATGGATCAGACCGCTGGCGGCCAGCGGGCCGGTCACCATCCCCGAGGGATCGAACATGATGTCCAGCGGCCCCCGCGGCACGGGGATCGCGGCGGTCGAGCCGTCGCCGTCGTGGTTCACCAGCGTGAACCAGGTGGAGGGCAGCCCGCCGAAGCGGGCGGCGCCGCGGAGGTCGATCGCGGTCTGGTTCGGCAGCGGCCGCGGGTCCTCGCCGGCCAGCGGTACTGTCCGCAACTCGAAGACGTAGCCGTCCTCGGCGGCGTTCAAATTATATTCCTGCGGGTCCTCCGCAGCGGAGAGCGTCATCAGGAACACCCGGGCGATCCCCTTGAGACGCAGCGCCTGCTCGCTCTCGCCCTCGGACCCTACGGAGACGATCAGTGCCTGATACCAGCGCCCGGCGCCGTTCGCGTACTTCGGCAGCCGCACGCGGGCGGTGAACAGAGCCGTGGTTTGATGGGGCGACGCGGTCTGTTTCGGGATGTTCTCCCCCAACAAGCCCGCCTGGAACACGCGGTTCAGCGGGGTGTCCCGCCAGGCCGTGGCCAAGGCGCCGGGCTTGTCGGCGATCGGCTCCCGTTCGCTGCCGGCGGTGAGAAAGAAGTCCGGCGGATTGCCGTCGTCGCCGTCTTTATAAGGTTGAACCACGCCGCCGACGAAGACCGGAGGAACGAGTTCGGCGACGGTGCCGTCAGTCGGTCCGCCGGCGAGGAACAGCAATTCGCTGTCAGCGAACTCCAGCCGGTCGACGGCTAGCGGGGGGAAGTAGCCGGCGCTTTCGACGTATTGCAGCGTGGTGCAGGCGAACGGGTTGCCGTTGGCGTCGGTCAGGTCGTTGTTAACCAGCAGCCGCACGCCGCGGGAGCGGGCGCCGGCGTCCGTGCGCACCGTATAGATCGCCCGGTCGCGGGCGCCGCTGGTGAAGCTCTGCACCTGCCGGGCCGACCCGCTGACCTGATCGGCGCTCTGGAACGCCCCCACCGCCGTCAGGGTGACGGTGGCCAGGATCAGGAAGATCGTGACCGCCACCAGCAGTTCGATCAGCGTGAAGCCGGTCCGGCGGGGGGACCGCATACCAGCCCGGAGCGCGAGCTCCGGGGGTCGGCGCAGCCGCTCCCGCCGAGGGAAAAGACGCACGGCCGAGGCTTGCGCCTCGGGCTGGTATTGGCGAGGGGAGAGAAAACGCATCATCTCAGAATCCCCCCTGGGCGGTGGTCAGATTGTCCAGCGTGGCGTTCGGCTCTTTGGGTTGGGCCAGATGGCCGAAGTTCGCCCGGTCCTGCGGCTCGTACAGCCCCAACTCCCCGTCCGCCCCCGCGGACACGGCCATCGGCACGTAAAACGTCGCCGGCGTGTGCAGGAACCGCTCGAAAATCGGCCCCAACTCCTCCTCGGTCGTCACCCCCTTCGCCACCCTCGAGAACGGCGACCGCGGGTCGGTCGCCGACTTAAACGACAGGTTCATCTGGGCGTAGCGGTCGTCCGGGTCCGCCCGCAGGGCGCTGCCCAAGGTGGGCAGGAACGGCATTGAGGCGGCGGCGTCGTCGGTGATTTCGTTCCCGGAGCCGTCCAGCTCCCGGCTGGGCAGCGCCGCGCCGAACAGCGCCGCCGCCGCCGCCGCGAACTCGCCGTCCCCGGCGTTGTCGAAGGCCCGCACGGGCCAGCGGCCGTCGGCGTCCTGCGTGGACGCGACCGCGGGTTCGACGAGCCCGTTATACGAGCCCGGCACCGCCGGGCGGATCAGGCGGGTGGGCCAGCGGTAGAAGCGAATCGGGTTGCCGAAGCCGTCCACGATCTCGCGGAGGCCGTCGCCGTCAGCGTCGGCCAGTTCGCTCTCTTTAAAGGCGTCGGCGTCGGTATCTTCGACTCCGTACGTCTCGCCCTGGCTCAGAAACAGGAACAGTGCCTCGCTGCTGGCGGTGGCGTCGTTGCGGTAGGTCGCGTCTTCAAAGGGCCCGGTGACGGCGGCGTTGCCCCGCAACTTGGCGGTCACGTAATCCCCCTCCGACAGCGGCAGCGGATCGTCGGCGGTGCCGATCTCGCCGTCCGGGCCGGGACCCCGCGGATACAGGTAGCTGGGCATCTGGTTGAGCATCGCCATCTTGACCCGCAGCGGTCCGGCGGCCCCGCCGCCGGCGCTGGAGACGTTGCCGGACGTCGTTTCCAGCCCCCGCCGCAGCGCCCCGATCCGCCGCTGCACCTTGGCGTCGATCTTCGTCAGCGTGGTGCGGGTCGCCGCTTCCCGGGCGTTGGTCACGAAGGCCAGCGTGGCCGTCACCGTCAGGCTCAGCAGGATCGCCACGATGCTGACCACCACCAGCAGTTCGATCAGCGTGAACGCCCCCCGCGGCGTGCGGCTGGGCGAGGTCGGCGGTGGAGCGAGAGGCGTCATGAAGGCGAGCGGGTGCGGGCGGGCGCGAGTGCAGGCGGGCGAGGGGGACGAAGCGGCGGGTCGAAGCGGCTAGTCGTCCAGCATGCCGTCGGAGAAATTCGTGATGTTGTCCTCCCCGCCGGGGATGATCTGATCCGAGGCGTCCTTCACCGGCGTATAGCCGTCGTCGGCGCTGTAGCTCCCGCCCCCGCCGAACTGCCCGTCCCGCCCCGGGGAGATAATCTGATAGCCGTTGGGGTTCACCGCCCCGCCGCCCGGCGACTGATACACGCCCTGGGACAACGCGGCGCTGCCGTCGTCGTTCAAGAACACGCCGACGTTATAAAGCACGTCCTGCGTCCGATATCCGCGGCCGTTGTCGCTGCTGGCGTAGATCAGCGGGGTCGTCTGCGTCTCGAACGTGTCGAGGTAGGTGAAGTAGGACACCCCGGGGTCGCCGGTCGCCGACGGCGTGAAGCCGGAGCCTTCCACCTCGTTGTTGAAAAGCAGCCGGTCCGGTTCGAACGTGAAGAACGGTCCTTTGCGGCGATTCTTGTCCAGCAGCGTGAAGCCGCCCGCCTTCGTCTGGGCGTTGAACGGATCGCGCGGGTTCTGGCTCCACCCGGCCAGTTCCTTGGTCGGCGTGGGCGATCCGCTGGCCGGCAGGCCGCCGAGGAACAGCACCAGGCACTCCGCCCCGCGGACGACGCCGCGTTTTGAAAAGTCAGTGTCGCCCGACGCCCCTTCGCCGGGGAAATCCATGCGGTTGAGGCTGTCGATCATCGTCGCCTCGTCGATCTGCGGGCCGAAGACGCTGCGGAGCGTCGACATCGTCGCGGGGTTGACGAACTTCTTTCCCGAAGTCCGCCGCAGGTCGATAAAGCTGGGCGGGGTGCGGCCGTATTCGGCGTGGAACTGGGAGATCGCCGCCTCCATCCCGCTCATGTCGGAGCGGACCGCGGCGACCCGGGCCGCGCCCGCGGCGCCGATCACGGCGGGGGCCAGCAGGGCCATCAGGATCGCGATCACCCCGATCACGACCAGCAACTCCACGAGCGTGAAGCCCGCCCGGGACGAAGAACGCCGGACGGAACCGCGCTCAGAAACGGAAACCGGGACGGCGGACAGGGACGGGCGGGAAATCACGGGAGGCTCCGGGGAGAGATGCCGAACGGCTAAGGGATCTGCTGCAAACGCGGCGCCGGCTCGCGCCGGGCCCGCGTAACCCACTACGGGATAAGAGCTTGGCGAGAACGCACGCCGCCCGACCGAGCGTTGCATTTCGCAACACCCGGGCGGGACGGACGTCGCAGAATCGGACGGGACGCGGGGGGGAAGTTCCAATGACCAAGCGACAAGAACCAAAGACCGGCCGGGCGGGACGAGGCGCCGAACCCGGGTTTTGGTTCTTGTCTCCTGGACCTTGGTCATTCCGTTACGACAGGTCGTTGAGCAGGTCGATCAGCGGCATGAACAGCGCGATGACGATGAAGCCCACGACCAGACCCAGCACGACGACCATGATCGGCTCCAGCAGCTTGATCAGGCCGTCGACCAGCACCTTGACCTCTTCGTCGTACACGTCGGCGACTTTATACATCATCGTGTCTAGGGCGCCCGTCTCCTCGCCGACGTCCACCATGTTGACGACGATGTCGTCCACGATGCGGGCTTCCTTCAACGGCACGGCCATCGATTCCCCCTCGCGGATGGCGGCGTAGATGTTGTCGAAGGCCCGGGCGAACACCCCGTTCCCGGCGGTGTCGCGGGCGATGATGATCGCTTCCAGGATCGGCACGCCGGAGGCGATCAGCGTGCCCAGCGTCCGGCAGATACGGGCGACCGTGGCCTTCTCCACGATCTTGCCCAGTACCGGGATGTGCAGCAGGATCCAGTCGGTGACGTATTTGCCCGTGCGGTTCTTGCGGATGATCTTGAGGATCAGCCAGATCGCGAACGGAACCGCCGGGAACAGATAGAAGTACTTGACCGTGAAGGAGCTGCAGGCGATCAGCGTCTCGGTGATCGCCGGCAGCGGGGTGCCGAAGTCCTCGAAGATCTTTTTAAACTTCGGGATGATGTAATACATGATGAACCCGACGATCGCGACCGCCACCGTGACGACCGCGACGGGGTAGATCATGGCCCCCTGAACCCGCTTTTTCAGGCTCTGGGAGCGCTCTTTAAAGTCCGCGAGCCGCTGGAGGATGATCTCCAAAGCGCCGCCGGCCTCGCCGGCCTTCACCATGTTGACGTACAGCCCATCGAACGCCTTGGGCTGCTTGGCCATCGCCTCCGAGAGCGTCATACCGCCCTCGATGTCCTCGATCACGCCCAGCAGGGAGTTCTTCATGACCCCCGGCTTACTCTGGCCTTCCAGAATGCGGAGCGACCGCAGGATCGGCAGGCCGGCGTCCTGCAGCGTGGAGAGCTGCCGGGTGAACGTGGTGAGCTGCTTCGGGCTGACCCGGCCGATCGTGAAGCCGCCGCCCTTCTTTTTGGCCTTGGCCCGGGCCGCCTTGTTCGACTTGCCCTTGTCCCCGTCCTTGGAGGCGGACTTTTTCTTCTTGGCCTTCGACTCGCGGATGTCGGTGACGAAGAAGCCCTTTTCGCGGACCTTCGCCTCGGCGTCCTTCTTCGTCGGGGCGTCGATCGATTCCTTGATCTCCAACCCGGTGTTGTCCATCGCCTCGTAGACGAAGGTGGGCATAACGGTCTCCGGGCGGCGTGGGTGCGGCGGGTTACGGGCGGCGGGCCGGGGGGAGGACGAGTCCGGGGAAGGGTCCGGTCGGGCCGCGAGTTTTGCGTGAAGGGAACGGAAAGGAACGCCCGGCGGGCCGGACGGGAAGCCGGGCGCTACGTGATGTCCTCGATGACGGTTTCGCGGACGACCTCGTCGATTGTGGTCACTCCCTCGAAAATCAGTTTCAGGCCGGCTTCCCGCAAGGTGGTCATCCCCTGGGAGCGGGCCAGGTTGCGGAGGTCGTCCACGTTGGCGTCCTCGGCGATCAGGTCGCGGATGTCGTCGGTGACGTCCATCAGTTCGTACAGCCCGACGCGGCCTTTATAGCCGCTGTTATGACAGGTCGCGCAGCCCTTGCCGTAATAGAAGTCGTACTGCCGGGCCGTTTCGACCGGCAGCTGGAGTTCCATCAGCAGTTCGTCGGAGGGCTCGAAGGCGGTGCGGCAATCGGTGCAGATGCGGCGGACCAGCCGCTGGGCCAGCACGGCCTCCACGCAGGCGGTGATGAGGAACTTGGGCACGCCCATATCGAGCATCCGGGTGATGCTGCTGGGCGCGTCGTTGGTGTGCAGCGTGCTGAACACGAGGTGCCCGGTGAGGGCGCTCTGCACGGCGATCTCCGCCGTTTCGTAGTCGCGGATCTCGCCGACGAGGATCAGGTCCGGGTCGTGCCGCAGGATCGCCCGCAGGCAGGCGGCGAAGGTGACGTCGATGTCGGAATTAATCGGGCACTGGATGAGGCCGTCGATGTCGTATTCGATCGGGTCCTCGGTGGTGATGATCTTTTCCGAGATCTCGTTCAGTTCGTTCAGCGTGGAGTACAGCGTGGTCGTCTTGCCCGACCCGGTGGGCCCCGTGACCAGAATAATGCCGTTGGGCCGCTTGATCATCTTGCGGAAGCGGTCCAGCGTGCCGGCGTCCATCCCGATCTTATTCAGGTCGAGGCTGACCACCGTGCGGTCCAGCACCCGCATGACGCAGGCTTCGCCGAACATCGTGGGCAAAATGCTGACCCGCAGGTCGACGGGATTGCCGCCGACGTTCAGTTCGATCCGCCCGTCCTGCGGCAGCCGGCGTTCGGCGATGTCCAGGTCCGCCATGATCTTGATGCGGCTGATGACGGCGTTCGCCATGTGCCGCGGCGGGGGGATCATCTCGTACAGCACGCCGTCCGCTTTGACGCGGATTTTAAACTCGTCCTCGAACGGCTCGAAGTGAATGTCGCTGGCCTGGTCCTTGATCGCGTTTAAAAGCACGATATTGACCAGCTTGCGGATCGGGGCCGCGTCGGCCATCTCCTCCGGGTCGGAGAGATCGAAGGCGGCGCTGTCGCCGTCCTGTTCGACCTCCAGCTCGCCGATGACGTCCTCGATGCTGTCGGGGCGCTCCGCGTAGTTGCGCTCGATGGCGGCGGCGACGTCCTCGGCGCTGCTGACGGCGCCGCGGACCTCGTGCCCGAGGAAGTTCTTCAGGTCGTCCAGCGCCGCCACGTTCTGCGGGTCGGCCATGGCGACCGTCAGCACGTCCCCCTTCAGGCTGACGGGGCAGATCTTATAGATCTCGCACATCGTCTGCGGGACGCTCTCGAGCACCTTCGCCGGGATCTGGGTGTTCTCCAGATCGACGACCGGCATCCCCCACTGCTCGGCCAGCGCCTCGGTGATCTGGGCCTGCGTGACCAGCCCGCTGCGGACCGCGACCTGCCCGAACACCTCCCCGGGGCTCTGCTTCTGTTCCTCCAACAGATCCCAGACCTGGTCCTCGGACAGATATCCGAGATCCTGCAGGATCTGTCCGATTTTGCGGCGGGCGGCCATGACGAGGGGGGAAGGAAAAAGGCGGAGGGCGGAAGGTTACGGGCGGCGGGCGGGCGGGGCGGCGGCCGCGGAGTTCATTCCGCCCTCCGCCCCCCTTTCGCCTGAAATTTCATTCGAAGTCGTCGTCCTCCTCCTCGACGTCGTCGTCCCCTTCTTCGTCCTCGTACAGGCCGCGTTTCGCCTTTTCGATGCGAACCTTCAACTCGCCGGGCTGGTTCGCTTTGTAAAGGACGTCCTCCTCCTCCACGATGTTGTTCTTCCACAGGCTGAACAGGTGGTCGTCCAGCAGCTGCATGCCGTATTTCCGCCCGGTCTGAATGGACGAATTGATGCGGAACGTCTTGCCTTCGCGGATCAGGTTCGCGATGGCGGGGGTGACGACCAGCAACTCGTACGCGGCGACCATGCCGGACGGCTTGCGCGGCAGCAAAGCCTGCGAGAGCACGCCCAAAATGCCCACCGAAAGCTGGGTGCGAATCTGTTCCTGTTGGTTGGTGGGGAACACGTCGATGATCCGGTCGACGGTGCCCTGGGCGCCGGTGGTGTGCAGCGTGCCGAACACCACGTGCCCGGTTTCGGCGGCGGTGATGGCGGAACTGATGGTCTCCAGGTCGCGCATCTCGCCGACGAGGATGATGTCCGGGTCCTGCCGCAGGGCCCGGCGGAGGGCCTCGGGGAAGCTCGGCACGTCGACGCCGATTTCCCGCTGGTTGACGGTGCTCTTTTTATGCTCGTGATAATACTCGATCGGGTCTTCGAGCGTGATCATGTGGTGGGCGTGGGTCTCGTTGATCCAGTTCATCATGCTGGCCAACGAGGTGGTCTTCCCGGAGCCCGTCGGCCCGGTAACCAGGAACAGCCCGCGGGGGCGGGTGATGAGGTCCTTCACGACCGGCGGCAGGCCGATCTGCTCCATCGTGAGGAACTCGTTGGGAATCCGTCGCAGCACCATCGCGATGGTGCCCTTCTGCTTGAATACGCTGACCCGGAAGCGGGCCTTGTCGCCGTAGGCGAAGCCGAAGTCCGTCCCGCCGACTTCCTGAAGCTCCTGCTGGTTCCGCTCCGGGGTGATGGACTTCATCAACGAGTTGGTGTCGTCGGCGTCCAGCGTTTTGGTCTCGAGGCGCCGCATCCGTCCGCCGGCCCGGATCACGGGCGGCTGACCGACGGTGATGTGCAGGTCGGAGACCTTCTCCTTCACCACCGTCTCCAGCAGCTTGTCGATCTGCACGAAGGCCATCGGACGGAACTTTCGGGGAAACGGGGTTCGAGAAACGGACGAGGAGGACGGGGCGGAGTGTGCCGGGAGAACGCCCGGCGGATCAAGCGGCGCCGTAACGCCGAGGCCCCGCGGAGCCCTGGCGTGACGAACGGTCAATCGCTGGAGCGCATCAGCTTCTGCACTTCGGTGAGGGTGGTGATGCCGGCCATCGCCTTCTCGCGGGCGTCGTCGACCAGCGTCCGCATGCCGAACAACCGCGCCTGCCGGCGGATCGCCTGGGCGGGCTCGCCCTTGAAGGTCATCTCGCGGATCGCGGAGTTCATGCCCATCAGCTCGAACACGGCCCGCCGGCCGCGGTAGCCGGTGTGGGAGCATTTATTGCACCCGCGCCCCTTGAAGAAGGTGGCCTCGTCGGCCTCTTCGGGGGTGATGTCGAAGTATTCCAGCTCGCCGGCGTCCGGCGTATAGGGCTGCTTGCAGCTTTCGCAGACCACGCGGACCAGCCGCTGGGCCATCACCGCGAGGATGCTGCTGGCCACCAGGAAGGGCTGCACGCCCATGTCGATCAGCCGCGTGATGCTGCTGGGGGCGTCGTTGGTGTGCAGCGTGCTGAGCACGAAGTGACCCGTCAGGGAGGCCTGAATCGCCATCTCCGCGGTCTCCTTGTCGCGGATTTCGCCCACCAGAATGACGTTCGGGGCCTGCCGCAGCATCGCCCGGATGATCCGCTGGAAGTCCAAGCCGATGCTGTGCTTGACCTCCACCTGATTGATGCCCGGCAGATAATATTCGACCGGGTCCTCCGCGGTGATGATCTTGCGGTCCGGCCGGTTCAATTCCCCCAGGGCGGAATACAGCGTGGTCGTCTTGCCGGAGCCGGTGGGGCCGGTGACCAGGAAGATGCCGTTGGGGCGGCGGATCAGGTTCTGGAAGGTCTTGTAGTTTTCCTCGCCGAAGCCGAGGTTCTTCAGACCGACTTTAATATTGTCGCGGTCCAGAATCCGCATGACGCAGGCCTGCCCGTGGTTCGTGGGCAGAATGGAGACGCGAAGGTCCAGCTCCTTACCGCCGGCCCGCGTCTTAATGCGGCCGTCCTGGGGGCGGCGCTTCTCGGAGATGTCCATCGACGCCATGATTTTAATACGACTGGTCATGGCGGCCAGCATCCGGCGGGGGGCGCTGTCTCGCTCCACCAGCGACCCGTCGATCCGGTAACGGATCCGCACCCGGTCCTCGAACGGCTCGATATGAACGTCCGAGGCCCGCATCTTCACGGCCTCGGAAATAATCAGGTTTACCAGGCGAATGATCGGGGCGGTCTCGTCCTCGTCGTCCGCGTCCCGGGCGGTGAGGGTCGCCTGGGTGACGTCGATCTGGGTCTCGGTGATCTCCGTCAGCATGGTGTGCATGGTGTCGGCCCCGCCGCCGCCCTCGCCGGCGCCGCCGTAGTGGCGGTCGATCGCGGCGACGACGTCGCCTTTCGCCGCCGGGGCGATGTCGATGGACCGCGGCGTGAGCAGGAACTCCAGCTTCTGGAGCGCCCCCATGTCCGACGGGTCCGCGAAGGCGATCGTGACCGACCTCTCCGTCGCGGAGATCGGCAGCACCGTGTTCTCGCGGGCTACGGAGACCGGCACCAAGGCGATCACCTCGTCCGGCACCGTCAGGTTCGCCAGGTCCAGCGTCTTGCCGCCGCCGGAGGCTTTCGCCAGATCCGCCTCGTCCAGGTAGCCCAACGCGACCAGCATCTGGGCCGGGCTGGTCTTCTTGCGCTTCGCCAGGTCCTGCGCCTCGTGCAGCTGCTCCCGGCTGATCGTGCCGTCGGCGACAAACTTTTCGAGGATGTCGGCGGCCATGCGGGGGGCGGCGACCGGCGGGGGCCGGCGGCTGGCAGGGGGAAGGAAACCGGGGGGAAACGCGGACGAGGCGCGAAAGGAAGCGTGCCGAATCGGCGGCGTGCCGGATCGGCACAATGGATCATCCGACCCGTCCCTCGGAGTGTCAACACGCCGCCGCTCCGCCGCCCGGACCGCGGATCGCCCCCGGACCGATCGCCCGGACGAGCGCGAACGGCCCGCCGCCGAACCCCGCGGCCGTCGGCGGTGTCCGACGTGGGCGCCGGCGAGGCGCTTCGGAGGGGGCGAGACACTTTCCCGCGGACGATCGCGGGGGTATGGTGTGACCCGCCCGACGCCGCACCGCCGGCGACGGCCGACCCGGGGCTGTAGCTCAGTTGGGAGAGCGCTGCGTTCGCAATGCAGAGGTCGTGAGTTCGAATCTCATCAGCTCCACTTCAGGATTTGCCTCCTGAACCCGCACCACGCCCCGCCGGCCCCCGCCGGCGGGGCGTTTTGCATGCGCGACCCGGGGTTGCGCGACCCGGGGTGAATCGAGGCGGCCGGAGCGACCTTGGGCGGCCTGCGCGAACGGGGCGGATCGCGGGGCGGGCGCGATTGTGCCGGGACGGCCGTCGGCGGCCGGGCGGAGAACCGGCGCCGTCGCGCCCACCCGCCCCGACTTGAGCCGATTCGACGTTCCGGCGGCAAGAACCGGCGGTCGGGATCGGGCGACGGTCGAAGCAGGTCATTGCCCGCGCGACTTCCCCCCCGGTAGGCTGGAGGTCGGCCCCCGCCCCCGACGGATCACCTCATCTCATGCCCGCTCGCATGCCCTCGCCCGTCCGTCGCCTGTCCGCAACCCCGGGCGGGTCGCCCGCTCCGACCGGAATGAAGCGCCGGTCCCTGCTGGCGGCAGGCCTCGGGGCCCTGCTGGCCGCCCCGCTGTCCGCCGTCGCGGCCGAGGGCGACGGCGAGAGCGAGGTCGCGCCGGAGCGGGACCTCTCCAAGATGAAGACCGTCCTGGCGAAGACGCTCAAGCTCGACGCCTCCGCCGGCTACGTCGACCTGTTCGACGGCCAGCAGACCGGCGAGATCTCCGTCAAGGTCATCGCCAAGGACGAGACCGGCGGCAACCTGTTGATCGCCAACCACACTGATAAGCCGCTGACGATTCAGATCCCCGACGGCCTGATCGGCGTGCACGTCCAGAATCAGATCGGCGGCTTCGGCGGCGGCGGGATGGGCGGCATGGGCGGCGGGGGAATGGGCGGAATGGGCGGCGGCATGGGCGGGATGGGCGGCGGCATGCAGTCGATGGGCGGCGGGATGGGCGGCGGCATGGGCGGCATGGGCGGCGGCATGGGCGGCGGCATGGGCGGGATGGGCGGCGGCGGCTTCGGCGGCGGCGCCTTCTCCATCCCCCCGCAGACCGTGGCCCGGGCCCCGTACACCTCCGTCTGTCTGGAGTACGGCAAGACAGAGCCCCACCCCCGCGCCAACTACGAACTCCGCCGTATTGAGGACGTCGTCGAAGACGAAGTCCTCCGAGAGCTGATCGTGCTCGTCGGCACCGGCAAGCTGCCCCAGGAGGCCGCCCAGGCCGCCGCCTGGCACCTCAGCGACGACATGTCCTGGACGCAGCTCGCGTCCCTGAAGGTCGGCGTCGCCGGCCCAAGCCCGGACGTCCCGATGTTCAACGCCCGCACGCTCTACGGCGCCCAGCGGATCGTCGCGGAGTCCGTCCGTCGCGCCGAACTCCGCCGCGACGGCCGCACCGCCGCCGCTCGGTAACGGCCGCACCCAACGCGAGAACGCCGAGGCCCCGCGGGGCCTCGGCGTTATGACGAGTGCAAACCTCTCCCCGGTTAGGGGATCAGCATTTCCAAGCCGATCGACAGGCCGTTGAAGGCCACGTTGTCGAAGTTCCGGGCCGGCGTCAGGTCGGCTCGGGCCGCTCCCGTGCTCAGGCCGGCCGCCCGATACGAGGTGGCTTCGTTCGGCTGGGCGACGTTCGCCAGGTACAGCAGGTCGTAACCGACGCTGAACCGGAACCGCTCCCCCAGCGGAATGCGGATGTACGTGGCGAGGTCGAACACGGGGCTGATTTCCGTGTAGTAGGCCGTCTGCCGCAACGCGCCTTCCTGCGGAGAGAAGACGTTCACCGTCCGGGTGCGGACCTGGGCCTGGTTCAGCCCGATCGAGACGCTCGGCCGCACGCCGATGGTGCACCACTCGTGGCGGTACTCGGCCTCCACGCCCAGTTCCGTGCCGAACAGGTTGTTGTGCACGGTGGTGGACATTTCGCTGGAGGTGGCGACGCCGGCCTGGATATCGACGCCCCGCTGGTACAGGTTCTGATTCAGCATCGTGTACCGCACGCCGACCAGCGGCCGCAGGCCAAAGCCCTCCGGCCGGGCGAGGTGGTCGAAGTAAATCCGACCGCCGCCGCCCCACAACTCCGTCTCGTATTCGAGTTCGTAGTCGGTATTGAAGGTCTCGAGGCCGGCGGCGAACGCCGTGTTGCCATCCGTCAGGCCGATCCCGATGTTGTCGGCGACGGCCAGCGGCAGGATCGGGTCGATCTCGAACGTCTCCTGCGAGAAGGAGAAGGCGAAGAATTCGCCCCGGCCCACCTCGTCGATCGGCTGACTGAGCGTCAGCCGGACGCCGGCGAAGTCGTCGACGTCATTATTGTCCAGCACCGGGGTGACGAACGTGTCCCCGCCCGGCGTGATCCCCTGCCGACTGTAGTTGCCGCCGTTCCGGGACTGGTCCGCGACCGGCACGCCGAAGGGGAAGAGGCGGGCGGTCGCGTCGTCCACGGCCGGCCCCGTGACGCCGGCGACGGGGGCCCCGACGAGGCCGGTCTCCTCGCCCGTCATGTTGTAGTGCAGGTACTCGAGCCGGAGGAAGCTGCCCTTGGCCGGCTGGTAGCGGGAGATCGTGGTCCACAGCGAGCCGGGCCCCTCCGGCCGACCGCCCACCGCCCGGTAGTCGGTGCCGCCGCCGCCGTACATCCCGCCGCCGCCGAATCCCCCGCCCTGGCCGGGGGGGCAATACGGCGCCGGGGCGTACTGGGCCGGGGCGACGGAGGGATCGTACATCCCGCCCGGCGCCGGCCGAGAACCGGGGCCGCCCTGGGCGGGGCCGGCCGACGGCTGGCTCAGCGGGCCGAACTGGGCGGGCGGGGTGACGTAGCCGGCCGGCAGGATGCCGGAGCCGCCGCCGTCGTTCGGCTCGACCCACGCGGGGGAGCCGTCGAACCCGGGGGCGGAGGAGAGGTTCACGACCCCGTCGTCGGCGGTCGCGGCGGGGGCGATGGCGGCCAGGGCGATCGGCGCCGTCGCGGCGGCGACCGCGGCGCCCCACCGGCGGGCGACGCCCGGCCGACGGGCGGCGGGAAGGCGAAGGGCGGCGGGCATTGCGGGGGCGGCGGGGACGCGGGGAGCCGACGGGGCGCAGTCCCCATACCGGGACGGCCGCTCGACAGGGATCGTTCGGCGGGGCATCGTCTCGGGGTCCTGCGTCCGAACTGGGGGAGGCGGGCCGGCGACCATGCCGACCTGCCGACCGGGCGCCTCCCACGCCGGGCGGCGGGGAGAACGGGCTCGCCCGCAAACGGGCGATCCACGGGGCGCCGCCCCGGGGACTCCGGGGGCGTCGGTCGTGACTGCGGTATCGGTTCGCCCAGTTCGGCCGCTGATGCGAAACCCGCCGGACGTGCGGAATCTGCGGCCCGCATTGCTTCGCCCCCCAACCCTTCGCCCCGCCGGAGCGGCCTCCCCACGTCGCGCCAACCGCTCCGTCCCCTGCAAACGCTTGCGGTTTCGCAGGGTCGGCAGACCCTCGGCCCACGAACCCGCTCAGCGGTGCCCGAATCCGCAGCGTACGTCACGGTTCGCTCCCCACGGAGTACCATCCCCGCATGCCCGTCGCCCCGTCGCCCGTCGCACAGTCGCCCGCCGACCCGCTGCCGCTGGCCCGCGAGCTGATCGCGGCGGCCTCCGTCAGCCGGGACTCCAACGCCGCCGCCGCCGCCGTCTGCGAGGCCGCCCTCGCCGCCGCCGGCTTCGCGGTGGAACGCACCGTCTACCGCGACGCCCGCGGGGTGGAGAAGGTGAACCTCCTCGCCCGCCTCGGCCCGGCCCCCGTCCCCGGCGCCGGAGAACGCCCGGACCGCCCCGGCTTCGTCTGGCTCGGCCACACCGACGTCGTCCCCGCCGCCGAGTGGACCGGCCCGGGAACGGGCGGCCGCCCCGGCGCCCCGTTCGAACCGACGGTGACGGACGACCGCCTCTACGGCCGCGGGGCCTGCGACATGAAGGGCCCGGTCGCCGCCGCGATCGCCGCCGCCGCCCGCCTGCACGCCGACTCGCAGCGACCCGGCGGCGCCCCGCTGACGGCCCCGCTGTGGATCGGGCTGACCGCCGACGAGGAGATCGGCTTCGAGGGGGCGAAGGAGCTGGTCGCCCGCAGCGCCGCCTATCTCGAACTTCGGGCCGCGAACCCGCCGGGGATCATCGGCGAGCCCACCTCCCTCACCGCCGTGCACGCCCACAAGGGCTCCCACCTGCTGACGGCGATCGCCCGCGGCGTCGCCGCCCACAGCAGCACCGCCGCGGGGGTGAACGCGAACCTCCGGCTGATCCCCTTCCTGGCGGACCTGCTCCCCCTGATCCGCCGCACCGAGACCGACCCGGCCCTGCAGAACCCCGCCTTCGACCCGCCGGGGCTCAGTTGGAACCTGACGCTCTCCGACGGCGAGACCGTGCTGAACGTCACCCCGGAGCGGGCGACGGCGACGATCTATTCCCGCCCCGTCCCCGGCGTGGACGACGGCCCGCTGGTCGCCGAGTTCCTGGCCCTGGCGGCGAAGCACGGCCTGGAGACGATCGACGACCGCCACGCCGGCCCCTTTCATACGGACCCGGACGCGGCGTTCCCCACGGCGGTCTGCGAGCTGCTCGGCCAATCGGCCCCACGAACCGTCTGCTACGGCACCGACGGCGGCGTCTTCGCCAGCCCCGCGGTCCCCGGCCAATCGGGCGGCGGCCTGACGAACCTGCTGGTGCTCGGCCCCGGTTCGATCGCCCAGGCCCACACCGTCGCGGAGTTCATCTCCCTGGACCAACTCCGCCGCGGCTGCGACCTCTACGAAACGTTGTTTCGCCGGTATTGCGTCGGCTGACGCCGCTCTCTTCCCCCCTCGCCCCCTTTTTGGGGGAGAGGGGTCGGGGGTGAGGGGGCAGCGACTCCCGCACGCCGTTCACCGCCCGCTTCGCTCTCCCGTCGGTTCGTCACCGCAGAGAGCGGGGGCGTAGGAACCGTGCCTCACCCTCACCCCCGGCCCCTCTCCCTGAGGGAGAGGGGGGAAAAGCGCGGCGAAACTCCTGAAGTGTCTCTGACTCGTCCCCCCTCGCCCCCTTTTGGGGGAGAGGGGTCGGGGGTGAGGGGGCGGTGACTCCCGCTCACCGTTCACCGTCCGCCCGCTCTCCCTCAGCCGCCTCACCGCAGAGAGCGGAGACGGGTGAACCGTGCCTCACCCTCACCCCCGGCCCCTCTCCCTCAAGGGAGAGGGGGGGAAAGTGATCCGCCCCTACCGCTGGTAGATCGGCAGGTAGTGGTACTTCACCGACAGGCTCAGCATCGACAGCGCTGTGGCGTAGACGTGGCCGTGGCTGCGTTCGGAGCCGTTTTCCGCCAGCCAGGAGCCGTCGTCTTCCTGGCGCTCCAACAGCAACTCCCGCACGGCGTCCGCGGCGGCGGGGGCGAACTCGCCGCCCCGCTGGTACATGCCCTGGGCGTAGTAATAGGTGCCGTAGGAGAACCACTTGTCCTTCCACTGCGGCGGGCGGGCGGTCAGCCACTCCGCGGCGCCGGTCACGCGGGGGTCCTCGTACTGCCCGCAGACCTGCATGGCGAGCAGCCCGGCGGCGGTCATCGCGTACGTCGGGTTGCCTCGCTCGGGTTCGTAGGTGAACCCGCTGACCCGATCGTCCGGCGTGCCGTCGCGGGCCACCGGGGAGTCGTAGGAGCGCCGCAGGTAGTCCACCGCCTCGGCGATCGCCTCCGGGGGCACGTCCAGCCCGTCGTTGGCGGCGCTCCGCAGGGCCATCACCTGCCAGACGGAGACGGACAGATCGCTGTCCTTGCTGTCCCGTTCGTAGCGCCAGCCGCCCTGGTTGCGGGCGTCCTTGGGCTGACTTTGGGCCCGCAGGATCACCGCGATCGCGTTCTCGAGGCGTTCGCGGATCAGGCGGTCCTGCTCCGCGTTGGCGCCCATCCCCAGCATCTCCGAGAGCATCAGCGTGATGATGCCGTGCCCGTACATGCGGGAGCCGTCGTCCCGGCCGAAGTAGCCGTCCTCCTGCACGCGCTTCTCGTCCAGCACGTAATCCAGCGCCTTGCGCATCGCGGTCCCCTCCGGCGTGGGGTCCGCGGGGGTCACGCCGACGCTCGCCAGGGCCATGATGGACAGCGAAGTCATCGCCGTGGGGGTGCCCTTGTCCGTAATCGCCCCGTCTTCCCGCTGCTGGGTGAGCAGATAGGCGACCGCCTTGTCCATCGCGGCGTCGACCTGCGGGTCGTTCTCGCCGAGTTGCAGCCCGCCCAACCCGTCGAGCGCCGCGGGGGCGCCCGGTTCCGGCGGCGTCCCGGCGTCCTCCTGAGCGACGGCGGGGAGGGCGAGGAGGAACGCGGCGAGCGTGGCCGCGATTTGAGTCGACGACAATCCGGCCGACGCGGACGCCGTCCGCAGATCGCCGTAGCGGCGGCTTCCAGCCGCCGTCCGCGAGCGCAGCGAGCGGGGGTCGCCTCCTCGATTCACGTCAAGAGTCGGCGGCTGGAAGCCGCCGCTACGAGATTTCGCGCTTCGCGCAAGCGCGCCGGGCTCACGCGGCGCTGGGACGATCGGGGCGGGGCGGTTCATCGGTCTCCCTGACGGGCGCGCTCGGCGAGCACGCGGAAGTAAGCGTTGACGCTGTCGCGGTACTCCTCGGAGACCGCGGCGGACCGGCCGGCGGAGACGTCTTCGGCGTCCTTGCGGCGGAGGTTCGCCCAGTTCTTGTCCGTGACCGCCTCCGGCCGGATGCCCTCGACGCCCGGATCGCCGGCGCCCTCGGCGACGCCCATCCCCTCCGCGGCGCCGGCGGCCGGCTCCCCGGCCGTCATCGCGGGCGGGCCGGGCATCGGCATCCCCGGGGCCGGCGGGGCGGCCTGGGCCGTCCGGGCCGCGGAAACGGCGGCCGACTCGGCGGCGGCGGCGGCGGCGAACAGCTCCGCGGCGGCGTCGGCCGGCGTGGGAGCCGGTTCGCCCTCACCGGCTTCGCCCGCCTCACCGGCCGGGGCCGGCGGGGCGTTCATCGCCCGGTCGATCGCATCCAGTTGCCGGGCGAGGTCCCGTCCGCGGGCCTGCTCCTCCGGCGTGAGCCGCTGCCGCGGCGGCGGTTGCGAACCCGCCTGCGGCGAACCCGCCTGCGGCATGCCGGCCTGCGGAGCCCCGGCGGGAGCCTCGCCGGCCGCCGGTTCGCCGGCCGCCGGTTCGCCCGCGGCAGGTTCGCCCGCAGCGGCGGGTTCGCCGGCGGCGGCCATCTCGGCGGCGCCGCTGGGCGTTGGGGCCTCGCCGGGCAGTTGGCCCTCGCCGGTCAGCGGGGCCAGGGCCTCGGCCAGAGCCGCCGCCTCGTTCGCCAGCGCCGCTTCGGCTGCGCCCACGGCCTCCCGGGCGGCGACGTCCGCCTGCGGATCGGGCTCCCCGGCGGGCTGTCCGGCGTTCGGCTCGGCCGGCTCGCCGGCTTCGGCGGCGGCCTGCGCCTGGGCGGCGGCGTCGGCGAGCTGCTGCTGGGCCTCGGTCGATTCGCTCTCGGCCAGTTCCTGGATCGCCCGGGCGGCGTTCGCCAGCGGTTCGGCGTTCATCGGCTGGCCGAGCCGCTCCTCGTGCCGGGCCGCCCGCTCCAGATCGTCGGCGGCGGCGGCGACCCGTTCGGTCACCCCCTGCTGCTGCCGTTCGGCCTGGGCCAGCGCCGGCTCCGAGGCCTCCAGTTCGTTGTTGAAGTCCGCCGCGGCGGCGATCTCCGCGGCCTGCTGCTGGAGAGCCTTCGCGTCCTGCTCCGCCTCGCCGGCGAGTTGCTCGGCGAGTTCGGCGGCCGGGTTGGCCGCGTCCAACCGCGGGTTCGGCTGTTTGCCGACCGCCTCCGTCGCCTGCTTCGCCTCCGCGGTCTCGGCCTTGGCGGCGTCGCGGGCCTGCTCGGCGGCCTGCTTCTCGGCCACCTTCGCGGCGGCGTTCTCCTGCGCCTGCTCCGCCTTGGCGGCGGCCTGCTCCGCTTTGGCGGCGGCCTGCTGGGCCCGCTGGGCGCGGCCGGCGTCGTCCGGCTCCTTCGCCGCTTCCTCCTGGGCCTTCTTCGCCTGGTTCTCCGCCTCCTGGGCCTCGCGCTGGGCCTTGTTGGCCGCGTCGTCGGCCTTCCGCTGGGCGTCCTCGGCCTTCCGCCGGGCGTCCTCCGCCCGGCGTTCGGCGTCCTCGGCCCGCTTCTGCGCGTCGCGGGCGTCGCGCTCCTGGGCGTCCCGCAGGTTCTTGCGAACGCGCTCCATCTCCTCGCGGCGGCGGTTCCGCTCGTTGTCGTCCTTGTGAATCTCCTGATCGCCCTTCTCGGCGGCGGCCTGTGCGCGGGCTTCGGCGAGGGCTTTGGCCGCCCGGTCCAGCGCCTCGCCGGCCTGCTGGGCGGCTTCGGCCAGTTGCGGCAGGGGGGCGTCGGCGTTGGCGCTCTGCGTGGCCTCCTTCGCCTCCGCCAGCGCCGCGCGGGCGGCCTCCAGGCTCGCCTCGGCTTCGTCGGCCTGACCGCGGTCGGCGGCTTGCTCCGCCGTGTTCGCGGCCCGCTCCTTCAGCAGATCGGCCGCCCGCGCCAGTTCCCGCAGGTTCTCGGCGACGGCCGCCTTCTTCTCCTGGAACGCCTTGTCGGAGCGGTCCAGGTCGCGCTGGATCGCCTGCTCCTGTTCGACGGCCTCCTCCAGCGTGTTCTGGGCGTCGGCGGCGGCGTCGACGGCGATGTCCGAGAGCGCCTCCCGCATCGCCGGGTTCACGGCCAGTTCGGCTTCCAACTGCTCCAACAGGGCCTGGGGATCGCCGGCGGCGGCCTCGGCGAGGGCTTCGGAGGGGGCGAACCGCTCCTCCAGCGCCTCTGCGGCCTCCTGTTCGACCATCTCCCGCAGGGCCTCGCGGCTCTCGGCGAGCTCCTCGGGCGTGGCGTCGGAGTCCAGGTTCTCGAAGTGCTCCGCGACCCGCTCCAGCGCCTCGGCGGTGGCGGCCTGCTGCTCGGCGGCTTCGACGAGCGGTTCGGCCTGCTCCTGGGGCGTGGCACTCTCGTCCGCGGCGGCCCGGGCGGCGTCGGCGAGGGCCTCCTCGGCGGCTTCGGCCCGTTCCTGCACGGCGGCGACGGCGGCGTCGGCGTCCTTCGCCCGGTCCCGCTGCTCCGCGTCCCGCAGGTCCTGCCGGTCGGCGTCGTCGGCGAGGGCTTCGGCCAGTTCGGCGAGGTCCCGCTCCGCGGCGGCCTGCTCCCGGGCCAGTTCGCGGACCGCCTCCCGGGCGGCCTCCGGCTCGGTCTGCTCGCTCTCCGCCCCTTGTTCCTCAGTGAGAGACTGGGCGGCTTCGGCGGCGGCTTCCTCCCGCTGGCGGGCGGCCTCCGCGGCTTCGCGGGCCAACTCGGGGATCGTGGGGGCGTACTTCGCCAGCACGGCCCGGGCCGCGGCCATCGCCGGGGCCAGCTTCGATTCCGCCGCCCGCAGATCGGCGGCGAGAACCCCCAGTTCGGCGTCCGCGGCGACCGGGCCGGCGTCCTTCCAGCGGCGCTCCGTAATCAGCGGCTCCGCCCGGTGGGCGGCCGGCGACCAGCGGGCCTCGTTGACGTCCCGCTCGATCACGTTGTTCTCGCCCAGCGCCTTGGCCCGGCGGAGGCGGTCCAGGGCGTATTCCAACTGGGCCTCGTGGGCGTCCCACTGGCGGGGATGGTCGAACAGGCCGTCCGGCGTCTGGGCGCCCCAGCGCTCCCGCTCCCGCAGCGTTTCGGCGGCGCGGCGGGCGGCGGTCAGTTCGTGCCCGGACTGCAACGTCCGGAACGCCGGGGCGATCTCCTTCAAGGCGAACGACGCCGTCACCGTGACCGGCTCCGGCTCGGCGGCCTCGGCCTCGTCGGCTTCCTGCGCTTCGCCGTCGGCGTCCCCGTCCGCGGCGGCCACGGCGTCGGCGGGTTCTTCGTCAGCCGGTCGGAGTTGGATGAGCGTTTCGGCGGCGACGGCCTCGGCGACGACGTCGACGGCCCGGGCGGCGAGGCCGGCGTCGGCGGCGAAGACGGTGTCCGCGTCCGGCCGGGCCTTCTGCAACGTGCGCACGTCCCGCAGCCGGGCGACGTCCGGCGCCAGCGCCCCGTCGGGGTCGACGGCGAGCTTCGCAATCTCCTCCCGCAGTCGGTCGGCCTCCGCGGAGTCCCCCGCGGCGGCTCGTCTGAAGACCGCGGACTCCCGCTTGGCGAGCACCTCCGCCGCCTTGTCGAACTGGTCCGGCAGGTCGCCGGTGTGTTCCCAGAGGTACTTCCAGGCGCTGCGGAGTTCGTTCGCCAGGTTGTGGAGCGTGCCGGGCTTCTTCCGCCAGGCCAGATCGTCCCGCACGCCGCGGGCGGCCTCGCGGAACTTGCGGAGGGCCTCCTCGCTGGGCTCGCCGTCGTCGCCGACCTCGTCGGCGCCGCGGGCCGCGGCGTCGTCCAGCTTCGTCCGCAACTCGTCCGTCGCCTTGATCAGCCCGTCCGCCTCCCGCTGGTGCTTGTCCTCCAACCGGTCGCGGTGGCGGCGGGCGAACTCCTCGACCGCTTCCAACCGACCGGCCACCACGGCCTCCTGCCGGGCCAGCCGGTCCCAAGAGATCTCCGAGAGGTTCGCCACCCGGTCCTGCTGCCGGAAGACGGCGGCGAGGTCCGCGGCGACCGCGGCGAAGAAGCCGTGCGTGGCGAACCGGCGGGCGAACTTCTCCGCGTAGACGGCCTGTTCGTCGGCCTGTTTGAAGTCCCGGGCGATCGCGTCGCGGATCTGGTCGTCCGGCACCCCCGTCGCCCGTTGGGCAGCGGGGTCGACGACGGGGTCCAGCCCGATGCGGGAGACGAACCGGCCCAGCAGTTCCCACTCCAGGGCGTCGGCGCCGGCCGTCTGGGCGGGCAGCGTGGCGGCGATCGTGGCGACCAGCGACGCCGCGGCGTCCCGCCGGCGACTGCGGAGGTCGGCAATCACCGCGTACTCTTCGTTCCGCACGGCTTCGTCCTCGCCGGCCTGCTTGAGGCGCTCGACGGCGGCGTCGGCCAGTTCCCGCTGCTCCTTGATCGCCGCGGCGAAGGCGGCCGCCTGATCGACCAACAGCAGGTTTCGCTCCGCGCCGGCGTGCCGCAGCGGGTCGAAGTCCTCCCCGGCGATCAGCACGCGCAGCACGGCGCTTTGCCCGGTCTGCCCCTTGCGGTCGGTGGCGACCAGCTTGGTGCGGACCTCGTCGCCGGTGTTCAACCCCAGGGGCAACAGGTCCCAGCGCCAGGCGGCGGCCAGTTCCCGGCCGCCGGCGTCGATCAGCCCGCGGGCCGCGGCGGCGTTCGCCTCGGCGTCGGGGGTCGGCGAGAAGTTCAGCGGGGACGCCGTCCACTCCCCGCCGTTGATGGAGACCCACTGCTCAATCCGGTCCAGCGGCAGGTCGTCCGTGGCGCCGGCGGCGAGGTCCAGCAGGTCGTCCGGCGGGAGGAGCAGCCCGGCGGCGGCGTTTTCGGGGAGTTTGGTGAAGGCGACGGTGGGCGGGGCGTCGGCCAGCGGGCGGATCTCGCTCCGCGGGGCGAAGGGGTTGTCGAAGCCGGTCTCGGCGCTGACCAGGTGCACCCGGTAGGTGCCGGGGGCCTCCATCGGCAGCGTCGTCGACCACCGCACGACCCCGTCGTCGCCCTCGGCGGAGGTCAGGAAGAGGGTTTGCTCCGGGGCGTCGGGGTCGGCGGGGGCGAGCCGCAGCTTCGCCTCGCTGACCGGCTGATCCGGTTCGAGCGTCAGTTCCACCGTCGAACCGACCAGGGCGAACAGGTCGCCGTGCTCGTCGGTCACGGTCTGCGGGGGCAGGGCGGCGTAGTCCGGGAAGGCGACGGTTTTTCCGAACGCCGTGATCCGCGGCCGCGGCCGCACCGTCAGGGTGTAGCGCTTGGTGATCGCGTCGCCGGCGAGCACGCGGTAGGTGACGTCCTCCTCGCCCAGCGGCAGGTTGACGGACCACTGGTCGTTGGAAGTCGGGCGGAGGGGGAGCAGGCGGGGCTCGCCGTCGGCGGCGGCGGCTTCCAGCAGGGCCTCGTCGACGGAGTCCCCGCTGATGCCGACCACGATCGCCACGGTGTCGCCCGCCGGCAGGGTGCGGGAGGGCGGGGAGGGTTCGACGATCTCCACCTGCACGCGGGAGACGCGGGCCAGGTTCGCCCCGGGCATCGCGGCCCGGTGCAGGAGGTGCAGCACCCGCGGCCCGCCGGTCGCGGCCGCCGCGGCGGTCAGGCCGATCACGATCGCCGCCGCCGCCGCCCAGCCGGCGACCAACCGGTACGGCAGCAGCTTCGCCGGGCGGACGTTCGTCATCAGCCGGGCGACCTCCCCCTGCAACAGGGCCCGGAAGGCGGGGGAGTCGTGAATGGAACTCGGGTCGTCCGCCGCCAGTTCGACCGCGGAGAGCAGCCGTTCCCGCACGGAGGGGTCGGCGTCCTCGATCGCCGCGGCGACCTGTTCGCGGCGGCTCAGCCGGCCCATCCGGCCGACCAGCGCCAGCCCGGCGGCGGCGACCGCCCCGGCGTAGGCCGCGGCGCTCAGCAGCCAGCGGGTCGAATCGCTCAGCAGCCAGTACCAGTCGATCAGCGCCACCGCGGCCAGCCCGATCAGCAGGGCTGTGATTCCCGCGCACAGGGAGCGAAACGCCACCAGCCGCCCGCGACGGCGGCGGTAGGCGTCCAGCTTGCGGGCGACGGCCGGGTCGAGGGCGAGGTTCATGTCGGGGCCGATCAGAGCGAACGGGGGCGACGGGGAAGACGGGGGCGGGGGAACGGGCCGGTCACAGCAGCCCCGCGCGTTTGCGGAGGATCCATTCGACGGTCAGCGGGATCAGCACGGCGAAGAACCACCAGTAGCTTTGCCACAGGGGGATTTCCGATTCGATCACCCGGCCGTCCGACAGCGGGGCCAGCAGGGCGGCGAGCCGGCCGATCTCCTCCTCGCGGATCAACGTCCCGCCGGAGGCCTCCGCCATGGCGGCCAGCAGCGCCGGGTCCGCGGAGGTGTCCGCGGATTCGGCGGTCGCCGGCGGTTCGACGACGAACCCGGTGCGGGCCTGCAACGCCCCCGCGGCGAAGCCGGCGGCCCGGATCGACACCTCGTGTTCGCCCGGCTCCAGCGGCCCCGTCGCCCCGCGGTAGGCGCCGGGCACCTCGGGGTCCTCGGTCAGGGGAACCGTGCCGACGATCCGGCCGTCGCGGGTCAGCACGGCGTCCACCGGCACGCCGGTCGCCGGGCCGCCGCCGGGGCCCCCGTTCGAGGGATGCCGCAACTCGACCCGCACCGGGGCGGAGGCGCCGGGGGCGTACCGCACGCCGCCGGTGTCCAGCGCCAGCAGTTCGTCCCGCACCGCGTAGGGGCGGGGCATCACGGCGCCGGCGAGTTGGTTCCAGAGCCGTTGGTGGTAGACGTCCGCGGCCCGGTACCGCCAGCGCCAGGTTTCGTCGAAGGCGAGGTACATCACCCGCCCGCCGCCGAACGGCCGCACCACGATCGCCGGGTGCGTCCCGCCGCCGTCGCCGCCGCCGGCCCCGGTCCCGGCGCCGCCCTCGGCGACCGCGTCCAGCCAGACCTCCGCCCCGGGCAGGGGCGTGGCGCCGATCAGCGTCTGCGGGGCGGGCAGGGCCTGCCAGAAGGTTTCGTCGGTCGGTTCGTCGCCCGTGATTCCCAGGGCCCCGGCGGCGACGCCGGCGGGGGTCGGCCGCAGGGCGGTCGTCGGGCCGGACAGCGGTTCGCCCCGGGTGACGGGCAGCAGGTCGGTGAGGGTCGGGCTGGGCAGTTCGCTCAGCACGTCGCGGCGGCCGTCGATGAACACCAGCCCCCCGCCGCGGGCGCCCACGAACTCCCGCAGCCAGCCCTGCTCCTCGGCGGTCAGCAGGGAGGGCGGCAGTTCGCCGTACACGATCAGGTCGTAGCCCAGCAGGCCGGCCCGGGAGTTGGGGAACACGCCCTCGCCGCTCTCGTTGGTCGTGCCGGCCTCGCCGCGGGGGAGCGTTTGCTCGTCGGCGGGGACAACGACGGTTGAGACTTCCCACCGCGGATCGCGCGACAGGGCGTTGCGGAGGTAGCGAGTCTCCCAGCGGGGGCGGCCGTCCAGCAGCAGGGCTTTGCGGGGAACGAGGTTCGCTGCCAGCCGCAGCGGGCGGGAGTTGTTCTCCGCGTCCACCTCGCCCGGCAGCGGGGAGAGCCGGACTTCCAGATCGAGCGTCGCCACGGAGCGGGCGACTCCCCGGGACTCCCGGCCGTAGCCGCCGACTCCCGTCGGAGAGTCCGTTGTCTCCGTGAGAGAGTCCGTCAGCGGTTCGACGTCGAATTCAAACGGCACCCGGCGGTCGCCGGAGCCGGTGGTGGCGAGATCCTGCCGCCAGACGACCGTTTCGCCGGTCGCCCCGTCGTCGCTCCCCTTGGAGACGATCTCCGCGGTGAACCGCGTGCCGGGGGGGGCTGTGTCGCGGAGGGTGAACGTGCCGCGGACGGTGTCGGTTTTGAACACCAGGTCCGGGGCGTCGACGGCGACGGCGGCGAGGTCCGCGGCGGGCTCCTCCGCCCCGAAGAGGACGGGGAACACGGCGACGCCCGCTTCGCCCAGCAGGCGGGCGGCCTCGGTGGGGGAGGGGCCGGCGTTGTGGCGACCGTCCGTCAGCAGCACGACCGCCGCCCGCTTCGCGTCCGCCCCGGTCGGGGCGGCGTCCCCGGCGGCGGGGCCGACGCCGTCCGCCAGCGGGGTGGCGAGGTCGGTGGTCGGGGCGAACGTCGGCGGAGCCGCGGCGGCGTCTTCATCCCCGTCTTCATCCCCGGCCCCGTCGCCGAGCAGGTTGCGGGGGGTGAGGGTCGGCCCCTGGAGGGTGCGGACGGAGACCACGTGTTGCCGCCGCAGTTCCGGCAGGATCGCGGTGGGGGCCTCGGCGAGTAGCAGATCGGCCCGGCGCCAGCGGGGCAGCGGATCGACGGCGGCGGCGGCGTTGGCCGCGGCCCGATCGCCGGTGGGGCGGGCGTCTGCCGGGGTGGCGTCGTAGCGGTCGGCGGTGCCCTGCGGCAGGCGGCCCACGGCCTCGGCCAGCCGCACCTTGCGGGCTTCGGGCAGGTGGCGGTCGAGGCGGGCCATGCTTTCGGAGCCGTCCACCAGCACGCGGACGCGGCCCAGTTCGCCCTCCACCTGCGTGTGCGTCAGCACCGGGGCGCACAGCAATAAAATGCTCAGCGCGAACGCCAGCGAACGCAGCGCCGGCAGCCCCCACCGCAGGCCGCGGGACAGGTGCCCCGCCTCCCGCAGGTAGAACCGCCACGCCAGCGCCGCGGCGACCGCGGCGAGCAGCAGCCCGGCCCACAGCGGCAACGGACCCACGAATCGCAGGGCCGTGCCCCCGATCTCCGGTTCGATGAATTGGTCCTCCATCAGGTGCCCCCCCCGTTCCCGTTGGCCAGGCCGTTGGCGGCCGGAATCTTCGCGGGCCGGCTGAAGAACTGTTGCAGAACCATTTCCAACAGCAGGAACGCCAGCAGCCCGCCGAGCAGCCAGCGCCACAGTTCGAGGCCGTGCCGGCGGCGGTCGTCCCGGGCGCGGTATTCCTCCGCGGTGGTCACCAGCGTGGCCCCCAGGGAGTCCGCCAGACCGGCCCGTTCCTCCTCGTTCAGCGTGCCGGGCGCCGACTCCCGCGGATCGGCGGACACCGCGAACCGGGCCGGGCTGAGCAGATCCGAGCCGGGGGCCGCGGCCGGGTCGGCGGCGGGCCAGCTCAGTTCGTAGAAGCCCGGCAGGCGGGTGTTCTCAAACCGGGCGAGCCGGCGGACGGCTTCGTCATCGCTTGCGGCTTCGCGGGTGCCCTCGGCGTCGGCGGCGAGCGGGACGGCGGCGAGCGGCTCCTCCGTCACGCTGACGGCATAGCGGCGACCGTCGGGCGTGTCGGCGGCGACGGCCTCCACCCCGGCGGGCACCAGGGCCACGGCCGGCTCGCCGGGCCGCAGCGTCGAGGGCGGCGCCGGCCGGGTCGCCAGGTTCGCCGCCAGTCCCTGCATCAGCGGGACGAAGCTGGGCCGCAGCGGCAGGTCGGACCAGTCGGCGTCGAGCGCCGTCGTCATCTGCACCACCGTGCCCCGGCCGAACGGCTTGACGATCAGCAGCGGGTCCGCGGTGTCCAGCCGGGCGATCACCCGGCCGCCGTCGGCGCCGTCTGCGGGGGGCTCCACCGTCATCCAGCGGCGGACGTCGGCGGCGGTCAGGTCGCCGCCGCTTTCCAAGGAACCGGCCGGGTCGTTGAAGGGCTCCAGCGCCGGGTGGTCGAACCGCTCGGCGAGCACCCGCGACGGGGCCTCCCCGCCGGCGGCGTTCTGCCCGCCGGCCACCGCGGCCCAGGCCCGCGGCAGCAGACCCTTGCCGTCGGCGTACAGGCGGTCGCGGTGCCAGTTCAGGTCCACCCGATCGCCGGCGGAGATCAGCAGCGACCCGCCGTTCGCCACGTAGTCGGTGAGGGCGGTGAGTTGTTCGTCGGAGAGGTCCTTGACGTTCGCCAGCACGACCAGCCGTTGGCCGTCTAGGTCCTGCGGTTGGAACTCCCCCCGGGGGACGGTGCGGGTTTCGATCAGGTCCGCCGGCTGGCCGCCGCCGGCGTCCCCGGCGAAGCCGTTGCGGGAGCCGAAGGAGAGCGGGGTGAGAGCGATCGACAAAAAGTCCGTCTCGCCGGCCAGCGGTTTGCGGGAGGGGGCGCCGTCCACCAGCAGCGCCGGCAGGCGGCCGAGCACGCGGACGGTGGCCCGGCCGACGTCGTCCGCCGGCAGGGCGTCGCCGGCCGGCAGGTTGATGGGCGTCGCGGTGACGGAAACCGCGTGCGTGCCGGGCTCGGCGAAAGGATGCACGAACAGGGCGCCCACCGTACCGCCGGCCGGCGCCGTGACAGACTGCACGCCGATCTCGGCGCCGTCGACGAACAGCGCGGCCCGCACGGTCTGATCGGCGACGCCGTGGTTGCGGATCGTCGCCCGCAGCCGCACCGGCCGCCCGGCGCCGACCGGCCGGTCCGGCGTTTCCAGGCCCTCCACGGAGACGTTCTCCGCGGTCGCGTTCGTCCCGCCGTCCCCGGCGATCGGCAGCAGGGTGACGGACGGGGGCAGGTCGAGGTCGGCGAGGCGGCGGCGGAAGGCGTCCGCGGCGTCCGGCGCCAGCCCGCCGGGCTGGCCGGGGCCGGTCTGGAAGTCGCTGAGCACCACCAGTTCGCGATCGGCGTGGCTCATGCCGGCGAGGGTGCCGAGGGCCGCTTCGAGGGCCGCCGGCAGGTCGGCGACGCCGGCGGCCGGCTCGGCGGACTCCAGCGCCGCGGCGAGGGCGGCCGTGTCGAAGGTGGGGACGTCCGTCAGCCCGATCGGCGGCCCGCCGGCCCGGATCACGGCGAAGTCCGAGCCCTTCCCGGCGCCTTCCACGAGGCTCTTCACCGCCGCCGCCGCCGCCCGGAAGCGGGTTTCGCCGCCGGGCGCCCCGTCCAGCGGGGCGCCCATGGACTGGCTGTCGTCCAGCACGATCGCCAGCGAGACCGGCCCGTCGCCGCTCGCCCCGTCGCCTCCCGTCCAGACGGGCCGGGCCAGACAGAACGCCAGCAGCACGGGGATCGCGCAGCGGACGAGCAGCAGGATGAGTTGGTCGAGCCGGAACCGCCGCTGGTTCGTGCGGACGACCTCCGCGAGCAGGTGCATCGCCCCCCAGTCGACCGTCTTAAACCGACTGCGGTTCAGCAGGTGAATGATCAGCGGGACGGTGAAGGCCAGCGCCCCGAAGGCGAGCGCGGCGTTGAGGAACGTCATCGAGCCCGCCTCCGCATGGCGAGGTAGTGCCCGAGGGCCTCGGCGTAGGGGCGGTCCGTGGTCAGGGGGACCAGCCCGATCCGCTGGCGGCCGCAGCCGTTCTTCAGTTCCTCGCGGAAGACGTGCAGCCGTTCCATATAGGCCCGCCGCACCTGAACCGGATCGACGGTGTGGTGGTCGGCGTGATCTTCCAAGTTGCGGAAGCGGGTGCGGCGGTCAAAGGGGAAGTCGAGTTCGTCCGGGTCGAGGATCTGGAACACGACCACCTCGTGCCCGCTGTGCCGCAGGTGGGCCAGGGCGGGGATCAGCCGCTCCACGTCGCCGAACAGATCGCTGAAGATGATGAGCAGCCCCCGCCGCGGCAGCTTGGCGGCCATGCGGTGGAAGACGTCGCCGAGGTCCGTCTCCCCGCCGGTTTTCGATCCCGCCAGTTCCGTCAGGATCGCGGTGAGGTGTTTGGGCCGCACCCGCGGGGGGATGAACTTGCGGACCTTGGTGTCGAAAGTGACCAGCCCGCAGCCGTCCTGCTGGCGGATCATCAGGTGGGACAGCGCCGCGGCGCAGCGAACGGCGTACCCGTGCTTCGTCAGCCCGTTCGCCCGGCTCCCGCCGTAGGCCATCGAGCCGCTGCAATCGACCAGCAGCGTGGCCCGCAGGTTGGTTTCCTGCTCGTGCTCCCGGATGAACAGCCGGTCGGTCTTGCCGTACAGCTTCCAGTCGATCGTCCGCGGATCGTCGCCCTGGACGTAGCTGCGGTGCTCCTTGAACTCGACGCTGAAGCCCTTGTGGGGGCTCTTGTGCAGGCCGCTGCGGAACCCCTCCATCACCTGCTTGGCGAGCAGGTGGAGGTTGCCCAGCGTCGCCGGGGCGTTGGCGGGGAGGAGGTCGGCCAAGATCGCGTGCGGGGGGGAGGTCGGTTGTCGCCGCGTCCGCAGGGAGGGCGCCCCGCGGTCGCGGCTAACGGGACACGCTCATCAAGCGACCCGGGCGGGCTTCCTGGGCAGCATCCGCTTCGGCTTGCCGGCGCCGCCGGGCAGGGCCTCGATCAGGCGATGGACGAGGTCGTCCACGGTCACGCCCTCGGCCTCGGCGTTGAAGGTCGGGACGATGCGGTGTCGCAGCACCGGGGCGGCGAGGGCCAGCACGTCCTCCCGGGAGACGTGGTGCCGGCCCCGCAGCAGCGCCCGGGCTTTGCCGGCCAGCACCAGTTGCTGGCAGGCCCGCGGGCCGGGGCCCCAGTCGATCATCTCCCGCACCCACGGGGCGGCGGCGGGGTCCTTCGGCCGGGCGGACCGCACCAGGTCCAGCACGAGGGTCTTCACGTTGTCCGGCAGCGGCACCCGGCGGACGGTGCTCTGGCAGGCGATGATCTCCTCGCCGCTGACCACCGGCTCGATCTCCGCCGCCATCGTGCTGGTGGTCCGGTCGAGGATGTCCCCCTCTTCTTCGCGGCTGGGGTAGTCCACGATCACGTTGAACAGAAATCGGTCCCGCTGGGCCTCGGGCAGGGGGTAGGTGCCCTCCTGCTCGATCGGGTTCTGCGTGGCGAGCACGAAGAACGGCTCTTCCAAACGGTAGGTGGTGCCGCCGACGGTCACCTCGTGTTCCTGCATCGCTTCCAGCAGAGCCGCCTGGGTCTTGGGCGGGGTGCGGTTGATCTCGTCCGCCAGCAGCATCTGGGTGAAGATCGGGCCGCGGTCGAACACCAGATCGCGGGCGCCGGTGTTGCGGTCCTCCTGGATCAGGTCGGTCCCGGTGATGTCCGCGGGCATCAGGTCCGGGGTGAACTGAATCCGGCGGAACTCCAGGTGCATCGCCTGGGCCAGCGACCGCACGGTGAGGGTCTTCGCCAGCCCGGGGACGCCCTCCAGCAGGCAATGCCCGCGGGCGAGGATGGCGATGAGCAGTTGCTCCACGACCTCGTTCTGCCCGACGACGACCTTGCCGACCTGTTCCCGCACGGCGGCGCAAATCTCGACCAACCGGGCGGCGCGGGCCTCGTCGCCCTCGCCGAGGTCGGAGCCGTCCGATGCGGCCGGGGCGAAGGTGACGTCAGGTTCGGTCATCGCGGGGGCGGGGCGGCGAGGGGCACGGAGCGGCGGGCAGGCGCCCGCCGGGCGGGACGCCGAGCATAAGCGTCCTCCGTTGGAAACGCTCGCGCCCGCTTCCCCCTAACCCGACCAATCCGGCCGAGGTTCGCCGCGTTTCTCCTCAAGCCCGAAATCCCTGGCCCCGACGGCTTGCCGAGCGCGCGCCAATCCGCCCAGGCCGGAGCCATGCCTCCGGCCTGGCGGACCCGAGACGCTCAGTTCGCGTCCCGCGGCTCCCCGCCCAAACGCAGCGGGACCTGCACGAGTTCTTCGCCGCGGCGGACGGTCAGGGTGACGGTGTCGCCGGGACGCTTCGCCTCGATGTCGCCCAGAAAGGCGTCGGCCGTCCGCACCGGGCTGCCGTCCAGCCCGACGATCACGTCGGCGACGCTGCGGTCGGTCCGTTCGAACACCAGCGGGCCGCGGCGTTCCCGGGTGACCAGCGGTCCCTTCAGGCCGGCCCGCTCCGCCGGGCCGCCGGGCACCAGCTTGGCGATCTGCAACCCGCCGGGGACCTCGAACACCTGCGAGATGCCCACCTCCGGCCGAATCACCCGGCCGTAGCGGATCAGCTGCGGGACGACCCGCCGCACCAGCCCGCCGGGGATGGCGAAGCTCACGCCGGCGCTCTGCCCGCTGGTGGAGGCGATCGCCGTGTTCACCCCGATCAGGGTTCCGCGGCCGTCCAGCAGCGGGCCGCCGCTGTTGCCGGGGTTCACGGCGGCGTCGGTCTGAATGATGCCCCGCACCGTGCGGGCCCCGCGGATCGGCAGGTCCCGGTTCAGGCTGGAAATGATCCCCGCGGACATCGTCCGCTCCAGCCCGAAGGGATTGCCGATGGCGAACACGCTCTGCCCGACCCGCAGGTCGCGGCTGTCGGCCAGCGGGATGGGGTAGAGGTCCTCGGCGGGGGCGTCGATCAGTTTCAGCACGGCGATGTCCCCCACCAAGTCGCCGCCGACGAGCGTCGCCTCGTAGCTTTCGCCGTCGAACAGTCGGACCTCGATCCGGTCGGCGCCCTCCACCACGTGCAGGTTGGTGAGGACGTGCCCGCGGCGGTCGAGGATCGACCCGCTGCCCCGGCCTTCGCTTTCCATTTCGACCCGGAACAGGTTGTCCCGCGACGTGCTGTGGGCGGTGACGTTCACCACCCCGCGGTTCGCGGATTCGTACACCCGCACCCGGACCGCTTCCTCCTGCGTCAGCGGCGCCATGCCGGCGGTCGGCACGGGCACGGCGGCGTCCACCGGCGTCGGAGTCGCCGGGGGCTCGGAGCGCAGCGGCGCCTCCAGCGGGGCCGGCTCCGCCAGCGGGGGGGGCTCCGACAGCGGCGGCGGCTCCGTCTGCGGTCCGGGGGCCGGCAACGCCGGGGCGGCGAGTCCGGATTGCAGGGGGACCGGCTCGGCACTGGCGGACTGCGGCCGGCCGTCCATCAGCCAGGCGGTCAGCCCGCTGGCCAGCAGGGCGGAGAGCAGACAGCCGGTGAGAGAACGCATTCGGGCCGGTCGAGCAGGTAGGGAAAGGGTCGACAACCTAACTGAAAGCGAAGGCTTGGGCAGAGGCCGGTTTTTAGCGACCTGGCGGCTGCGGTGCGGAACCATAGGCGATAGATACTGACATAGAGACTACAGCGTCACACGAACCGTAGGCGTAGGCTGCTGAGGGAAATCGAACTCCTGTCCGCCTCGCCGTTGACCGTCGATATTCAATTCTCCGTCGACGATCTCGTATTTGCCGCCTTGCCCCAGAAGGTATTTGTTCACCCGAAATCCAGGCTTATCCCCTTTCTTAACATTATCAGCCATATCTTTGCCGGGAAACTCGGCCCTCCGCGTTAGCACAAAGGTCCGTTCGCTCGGATTCGCCCAGTAACACGTCTCCGAACATGTCAGACCTAGATACTCCGACTCGCTAACTTGCACATAGATCGTCCGGGGAAAATCAGAAGGAGCGGCTCCGCTTCCAATCGCGTCGACGCGATTTTGCATTTGGAAGTCGAGCCGAGCGATACGTGTCGGAGAGTTTTCCGCCAAGATCGCCACCATCCCTTCGAGCCGCCTAGCTTTCTCTTTAAGGTCGGCGACTTGGCTATTAAGTACCGCGTTCTCCCGGGCTATTGTGTCGCGCTGTTCCTCAGCCCTCTTCGCTTCGGCCACGGCCTGCACTCTCCCAGCCACTTGCTCCGCGACGATCTTGGCATTCGCCTCATTTGACTCACGACGCGCAGCGTCAAAGTCTTTCTTTGACTGAGCGAGTCGTCGGTTTAGAACCTGACGAGCCTTATCGTCGTTTGTTCGCTCTTCGTCATGGTCTTTCTGGACCTTCTGCTGTTTTGCTCTGGCCTCTTTATCCGCCCACACTTCTCTTGCAGTTGCCGTGCCCGCGATGGCCAGCACAAGGAGAACAAGTGCGGCGACGCGTTGTGGGCGACGCTTGCCGTCCGAGTCATGCAGAGGGACGAACGCTTGGAACAATGCAAGCAGGGCAACGAAGACAAAGCCTACGACTGCCAAGGCGATCAGCATGTATCTAGAGGCTTGGAGAACAGATGTGGCTGTCAGCGACAGCTGTGCGGCATCGTTGCCGGCGTACTCGTAAACGTACCAGATCGTTCGCGGATCATACGGTCCGCGATTTTTCGAAGCGGATCAACCGCAACCGATGACTGGCGAGGACGATTCGAACTCCGCCGCCCCCCTTTTCGCCCCGATGCGATACCTCAGCGTACAATCCGCTGCGGGGGGTGTTCGTCATGTTCCCCGGATGCATGTTTGTCGTCCGTCGCCCCGTCCGGCGGTTCGAACCGCACCGCGTCGGTCCACCAGCCGGCGATCGCACGGCCGGCGGCGCTGGGGCCGCGGTCCTCCGTCGGCAGGTCGCTCAGCGCCCCGTCGGCCAGGGGGAACGTGAGGCCGCAGACCAGCAGGCCGATCAGCGGCGCCAACCGTCCGCCCCGCACTGCGGCGGTCCCGGGGCTCCAGCGGGTGGCGGCGAGAATCAGGCCGGCACAGACGGCGATCTGCCACGCCAGCGAGGGACCGAACCCCGCGGCCAATCCGTCCGCCACCGCCACTTTGAGGGCTCCGCCGGCGACCGCGGCGGCGGCGAGCGTCGCCCCCCACCGCGGGGGCGTCGGCAGGTTCGTCTTCACCGCGAACAGCCCCAGCGCCGTGCCGCAGAAGGCCAGCAGCGGGGCGAGCGCCGCGTCCGGCAGCGGGGCGAGGTCCGCCAGCCACGCCGGGCCGCCGGGACTTTCCGACCCGGCCGGAGTCGCGCGGAGGGCCAGGGCCGCCCCGGCCAGCGCCCCGGCGGACAGCGCCGCCGCCACGCCCCGGGCCACGCCGACCCAGATCGGTTCCGCCGCCACGCTCGGTTCGTCGACCTCCGTCCGCGGCTCCGTCCGCATCGTCACGGCGGGGGAGGGCGACGGGCGGACCGGCTCCGCGGTCCTGCGCTCCTCCCCCCGGCGGCCGGTCTGTTGGCCGGTCTGCTGGGAAGAAGCGGCGGCGGCGGCGGCGGCGGCGTCCGCCTCTTCTTCGGCGAACAACTCCGCCAGCGGCGAAGACGGCCGGGCGGGGGGCGCCGGAACGGGCGCCGCCGGGGCGGGCTCGGGCCGCGGGGCGTACCGCGGGGCGTCGCTCCGCCGGCGGGGGGGCAGGGACGGGGCGAACATCGCCACCGAGCCGTCGTCGTCCTCGTCGTCCCGGAAAGAGTCGTTCCGGTAGGCGTCGTCCCGTCCGCGAGCGCTGGGCGGGGCGAGAGTCACGGGGCGGAGCGGGGCGGGGACGGACGCGGCGAGGCGGGAAGCGGCGAAGTCGGCGACCGGGGGGACGTCGGCAGTCGGGGCGAGGCCGGCGGGGCGACCTTGGCCGGCAGCAGCGCCGCCAGCCCGGCGACGACGGCGTCGAGGCTGATCACCGCCTGTTGCCAGTTGGTGTGCGTGCTGGCGGCGGCGGCGTGGACCCGAAACTCGTCGGCAGCCCGCCGCAGCTTCGGCACCTTCTTGGCGAGCATACGTCGCAGGGCCGGCACGTCGTCAAGCCGCGTTTCCACCGCCCGCGCCACGTCGAAGGCCGCCCGGGGCAACTCGAGGAGGTCCTCGTACTCCTCCGCCTCCTCCGAGTGTTTCACGAACGTCCGTACCATCCACAGGTGCGCCAGCAGGTCCGTCACCCGGGCGACGATCTGCGCGTCCGTCGGTTCGTCCGTTCGTTCCTCGCTCATCGCCCCAGTGTAACGTCGAGGCTCCGGCCGTAACGCCGAGGCCCCGCGGGGCCCCGGCGTTACGCCTCCGCGTCCGCCTCGCTGGGATACCAGTGGCGGGGCAGCAGTTCGCCCAGGGGGACGGTCTGCCCGGGGGCGACGAGCACCTCCGCGTTGGCGTTGGCGGGGTCGATCTGAATCAGCAACTCCCGGCAGCGGCCGCAGGGCGGGAGCACGCCGCGGCGGCCGACCGCGGCGACGGCGACCACGCGGGTCTGGTGGGTTTTCAGCATCTCCGCGACGGCGCTGTGCTCCGCACAGAAGCCGATGCCGCAGGCCAGATCGAGGTTCACCCCCGTGAACAGATCGCCCTCCGCGGTCACCAGCGCCGCCCCGACCTTCCCCGCGAAGCAGTCCCGCGGCAACGTCAACGGCCGCCGCACCGACCGGGCCGCGGCGAGCAACTGGTCGAGGTCGGGGCGGGGGGGCGAGTTCACCTTTAGGATGCCTGTAGCAATAGCGTCGCCCCACGGTCCACGGCCCGCTTGAGGAACTCCACCAGCGGGTTATGGAAGTCCCGCAACTCGGCCGCGTCGGTCACGTGCGAACCGCCCGGTCCCGCGCCGCCCATCATCGGGTGCTTGGCGAACAGAATGCGAAGTTCGTCTCCGACGGCCTCCCCGTCCCCTTCGAGAATCCGCTGCAAGAGATCCGTCGCTTCAGATTCCGTCAGCGGCGCGGGCGGCGGCGTCGGCTGGTGAGAGGCGGATCCCTCAGCGGGAGATTCGCTTACGAATACCGCGTCCGCGTCGACCGCGGCGAACGCGGCGTGCAACTCGGCCGCCTCTTCCGGCGTCAGGAAGCTGAACAGGCATCCGTCGTGCTCGATCTGGCGGCCCCGCAACGGTCGACCCTCTTCAAGGCGGGCGAGCAACCGGTCGGCCGCCTCGGGAATGTGCGACTCCAATACCGACCGATAGTCCGCCCAAACGTGGTTGTGCTTCCAACCCTCATTGAAGTCCGTGTCGTCGTCCCACCCCAGCCCGAAGTGAACGGCCAACACCTCGATCACGTAGTTCCACGCCCCCGGCTCGGCGTCCGGGGGGGAATCGCACAGCAGCATCCCCTCCGCCCACTCCCGAAACTCTTCATCCTCGTCCCCGCCCCGGAACTCTCGGGCGTGGCGGGCGACGACGGCCTCGCACAAAGCTCGATCCCCGCAGGCGACGGCGGCTCGCACCGGGGCCAAGCTGTCGACAAGGGCGAGAGAGGTGCGGATCGACATCACAGAGTCCAAAGCGGGACGGTTCGGCATCGTAGCCGTACCCGTCTCTCGTTGCAGGGACGTCATCAGCGGGGGCGCGCCGCCTGGCGGCGACGGCGAACCGAGGGGAGCGGTCAGAGGGCGGCGAGTCGGTCCCAGATGGGGCGGTTCTGGCGCATCGCCGAGACGACGTTCTCCGGCACGTTCCCGTCCTCCAGCAGCGTCCAACCGGCGAACCCGGAGCGGTTCAGCAGTTTGAAGAACGGCTTCCACGGATAGGCGTCGTTCCGCAAATCGTGGATGTGCACCGTGCCGATCTTCTCCTTCACCAAATTAAAGTTGTGCTCCAACCCCTCCCCGTCGAGGTCGGAACCGTTGCAATTCCAACAGACGACCGCGTTGGGGTGGTCGGCGACCGCCATCATCTGGGCGATATTCGGCAGCAGGGCGGAGCCGCCGCGGCCGTGGACCTCCAACCGGATCTCGACGCCGCGGTCGGCCCCGAACGCCGCCACCTCCCGCAGCGCCAGGCCGATCTGCTCCAGCGTTTTCTCGGCCGGCACGTCCTCCAGCAGGGCGTTGGGCCGCACCTTCACCCCGCCCCCGCCGAGGTCCTTGCAGAGCGTGATAAAGGCCTTCGTCTCCTCAATATTCTTTTGAAGGACGGCGGGGTCCGGGGAGTGATATTCGCAGGCGCTGCCCAGGCCGACGAGTTCCACGTCCGAGTTCTTGAAGCGGGCGGCGACCTCGCGGCGGCGGCGGGCGTCGATGTCGATCTCCACGCCGTGCTTGTGGCCGCTCCGCAGTTCCACGCCCTCGAAACCGGTCGCTTCGCAATTCCTGATGATCGTCGGCAGGTCCCAGTCCTTGCCCCAGTTATAGGTCACCAGCCCCAGCCGCATCCCCGGGGCCGCGGCCGGAGCGGCGACCGCAGACGACCGGCCGAGCAGCCCGGTCGCCGCCGCGGCGGACGCCGCGGTCGCCCCGAGAAAGCTGCGACGGTCGACGGGGGAGGGGGGACGGTTCATGGGGACTGCTCGACCGGGGAGTGGCGGAACGCAGTCCGCATCGTACCGCCCGGCCGCGGCGGCCACCCCTCCCCGCCTCACGCCGCGTTCGGCCGCGGTTCGTAGAGGTCGGCCCGGGTCGGGGGCAGTTCGGAGGGGCCCTTGGCGGAGTGCTTGCTGGCGACGACCTGGAAGATCCGCAGGCTGCCGTCCTGGAAGGCGAAGCTCACCCCGGCCAGATAGGCCTCCCACAGCCGGTAGCGTTCCGGGCCGACCATCCCGATCGCCTCGTCTTTCCTCGCCGCGAGCCGTTCGGCCCATTTGCGGGTGGTCAGGGCGTAGTGCTCCCGCCAGTTCTCCACGTCGTGCACCATAAACCGCCGGGCCTCCAGTTGTTGCACGGTGTTGCCGATGTGGTCCAGCTCCCCGCCGGGGAAGATATACTTGGCGATCAGTTTGTGCTCCGGCCGCATCTTGCGGAACTTTTTGGTGTTCCCCTTGCTCCCCCGGGTAATGCCGTGGTTCAGCAGAATCCCGCGGTCCCGCAGCAGACCGTAGAGGGTGCGGAAATAGGCCGGCAGATTGTCGATCCCGACGTGCTCGTACATGCCGATGGACGAGATTTTATCGTACGTCCCGGTCAGCTTGGAATAGTCCTTGATCTCCAGCGTGATCCGATCTTCCAGCCCCAGTTCCTTCACCTTGGCGGAGGTGTAGGCGTACTGCTCGTCGGAGAGCGTCACGCCGTGGGCCTGCACGCCGTAGTTCTGGGCGGCGTGAATGACGAGCCCGCCCCAGCCGAAGCCGATGTCGAGCATCTTCTCGCCCTCTTTGAGCCGCAATTTGCGGCAGATCATGTCCAGCTTGTCGTGCTGGGCCTGTTCGAGGGTGTTGTTCCAGTCGGTGAAATACCCGCAGGAATATTGCATCCGCGGATCGAGGAACAGCTTGTAAAAGTCGTTGCCGAGGTCGTAGTGGAAGCGGATGTAATCCTGATTATCCCGCTTCTTCGCGTCGCGGCCGGTGTCGTCCCCGCCGCGGTAGTCGTGCTGGACGGGGGTTTCGGCTTTGCTGAACAGGAACGGCAGGGCCGCTTTGAGCAGCGTCCGCTTGGAAACCTTTTTGAGGGCCTTATCGCCGGGACGGCGGACGAGGTCGCCGAACTCGAGCAGGCTGCCGCCGCGGAACTCGATCTGCCCGGTGGCGTACAGGCGGACGGCGTTCTCCAGCGTGGGCCGCCGCAGCAGGGCCCCGATCGCCCCCGGCCCGGCGAGGGCGACGCGCAGCTCCGGGCGGGGGTTCTCGCCCAGCGGTTCCCGGCTGCCGTCCCACAGCTCGACGCTGATCGGGACGTTCACGGTCTCCCGCAGATGGGCGATCGCCCGGCGGGCCGCGGCGAGGGTCTTGTCGTCGGTCCGGGACACGGCGCAGGCAGGCAGAGAGCAGGCGGAAGAACGGGGACGCCGCCGGGTCTATCATCCCGCGGCGGTCGCCGGGAGGCCGTTCCCCCGCCGGCGGCGGCCAGGGCGGCGGCCAGGGCGGCGGCCAGGGCGGGGGGCGCCGGGCGGTCAGGCGTCGGGCGGACGGGCGTCGTCACGATGGTCGAACAGATCGCCGGGGCCGAACGCGGCGCCGCCCCGCGCCTGCCGACGGGCGGACCGCAGCAGGATCACGCCGACGGCGATCAGCGCCAGCCCCGCCGTGATGCCGCCGCCGCGGCGCGAGCGGGGCCGCTCCCCCTCAGGCAGCGAGAGCGTCCAGACAACGAGCGCGATCCCGCCGACGACCGCCGCCGCCCCGCCCGCGACCCGCAGGCCGAACAGTGCCAGGGCGAGGCGGAACCGTCCGCGGGCCGTGCGGGCCGAGCGCCGCCGGGTCCGCCTGAGCCGACGGGCGTTCCGGCGGAAGGAGCGCAGGCCGCTCATCCGGAGGGCCTCCCTTGTCCGACGCGGCGCACCGGACGCTGTGGCGGTCGCCGTCGTGGGACGAACGCCGCACAGCGGGCGGCGGGGAAGGAGCCGGACATCAGCACGCTCCGATGCGGGACGCAGCGGAGCGTATCGACGGTCCGCCCTCGACGGCACCGGCGGGGGGCGCTCAGAAGCGGAACTCGACCCAACGTTTGCCGTCCTTCTTGGGTTCCGCGAGGGCGTGGCCTTTGTAATAGGTCACGGCGCTGCCCATTCCGGAAATCGTGTAGGTGCAGGACGGCGTCGTGCAGACCCAGTACGTCAGGGAGCTCATCGGCAACAGCACGCCTTCGCCGCAGCTCGGGCAGGGCGGGTGAGAAACGTCCCCGGCGGGGGCGGCGGTCTCGCCGTCGCTGGCAGCGATGTGGGTCATCGGGGGGCTCCGGGGCGGGGGAACGGGGGGCGAAGACGGCCGACGCATCGCCGGCCCGATCGACCCGGATCATCCGCGACGCGGGCCGCCGCAGCGATCCTTGGCGAACCCGCCGCCCCGGGGGCCGTGTCCTCTCCGCCGCGGACGTTAGAATCTTCGCCCGACCGATCGACGCCCCCCCTCGCGCTCCCTTTCGCCCCCGTTTCGCTCCGTATGTCCGCCCCGAATCTGTTCGACAAAGTCTGGGACGCCCACACCGTCCGCACCCTGCCGGGCGGGCAGACCCAGTTGCTCATCGGCCTGCACCTCATCCACGAGGTCACCAGCCCGCAGGCCTTCGCGATGCTGCGGGAACGCGACCTGAAGGTCGCCTACCCGGAACGCACCGTCGCCACGGTGGACCACATCATCCCCACCGACACCCAGCTCCGCCCCCTGCGGGACAGTCTGGCCGAGGAGATGATGGAGGCCATCGAGACGAACTGCCGGGACTTCGGCGTGCGGCTGCTCTCCCCGGACAAGGGCGAGCAGGGCATCGTCCACGTCGTCGGCCCGGAGCGCGGCCTGACCCAGCCGGGCATGACGATCGTCTGCGGCGACTCGCATACCAGCACCCACGGCGCCTTCGGCACGATCGCCCTGGGCATCGGCACGAGTCAGGTCGCCCACGTGCTCGCCACCGGCACGATGGCGCTGGCCAAGCCGAAGGTCCGCAAGGTCAGCGTGGACGGGGAACTGGGCCCCGGCGTGACGGCGAAGGACGTGGCGCTGGCGATCATCCGGCACCTCGGCGTGCAGGGCGGCGTGGGTTACGCCTACGAGTACGCCGGCGACGTCTTCCGCAACATGTCGATGGAGGAGCGGATGACCGTCTGCAACATGTCCATCGAGGGCGGCGCCCGCTGCGGCTACGTCTGTCCGGACGAGACGACCGTCGAATACCTCCGCGGCCGCGACGCCGTCCCCACCGGCGAAGAGTTCGAGCGGGCCGCCGAGTGGTGGCTGAGTCTCGCCAGCCCGGAGGACGCCCGCTACGACGACGAGGTCCACCTGCTGGCCAGCGAGATCGAGCCGACCGTCACCTGGGGCATCAACCCCGGCCAGAGCATCGGCGTCGGCGGCACCCTCCCCGACCCGGCCGAACTGCCGGAGGGCGAACGCTTCGCCGTCGAGGAAGCCCTGGCCTACATGGGCCTGGAGGGCGGCCAACGGCTGGAGGGCACGCCGATCGACGTGGCCTTCATCGGCAGTTGCACGAACGGCCGGCTGAGCGACCTCCGCCAGGCCGCCGCGGTGGTGCAGGCGACCGGCGGCCGGGTCCCGGACCGCGTCCGGGCGCTGGTCGTCCCCGGCAGCCAACGCGTCCGGGCCGCCGCCGAGGCGGAGGGGCTGCACACGATCTTCACCGAGGCCGGCTTCGACTGGCGTCAGGCGGGCTGTTCGATGTGTCTGGCGATGAACCCGGACAAGCTGCAGGGCCGCGAACTCTGCGCCAGCAGCTCCAACCGCAACTTCAAGGGCCGCCAGGGCAGCCCCACCGGCCGCACCCTGCTGATGTCCCCCGCCATGGTCGCCGCCGCCGCCCTGGCCGGCGAGGTGCGCGACGTGCGGAGTGTCGGGGCGCGAGTCGCCGCTTGACCCGGTCGCGCCGCGGAGTCACTTTTGGCCGGGAAGCTTTAGACGGTGTCCGCTACCTCAATGCCGCTGACCCCCCGGCCGACCGACGCCGCCGCTCCACCCCCGGGTCGTGGAGCGGCGGCGGTCCTGCTACGACATCCGCACGGTGCAGGAACTCCTTGGGCACAAAGATTCCGGACGACGATGCCCGTCCCCAAAAGAACCGGCACGCACGTCCTGAACCGGTGCGGCCGCGGCGTTGTCAGCCTGGCGAACTTTGCCCTTCCCGAACCCGGCACCGTGCTAGATAGCGCGCGAGCGTTATCTTGCGGAGTGCCGGAGAAGCACTAGTTAGGAACATGTTATGAGCGACCTCAAAAAACGACTCGATTTCGCGAATTCTGCAGAACTAGCAGGAAAGAGTTATAGGGCGTCGGACTGGCTATCTATCTTGTTTTCGAGATTCCGGAATCTGAAGTACTCCGGTGAATGGCTTGAGGACGGAACATTTGAAGGGACAGACGTAAGGCCAATGGTCTTACTTCGCATTGAGAGTGCGACCATTTGGTACGAGCAGAACGTGCTTGCGAGTATGGAGCTCGGAGAACGTTACGTGCGCAATATCGTCGCTCTTGGCTACAGTGAAAAGTTTGCAGTTGACCACACGACCATGTTGCGGGAAGTGAAGAACCGTGTCGGGTATTTGGATTCCGTCTATTTCGCTATCGATTACTTCATTTCCAAAATGATCGAAATTCATAGCGTTACGCATTCGGGACAGAACAAAGCTAGCGACTTCCTGTCATTGCTCAGGCACTTCTCCATGGAAGCTTCGGGAGCAACGAAGCAGGGAATCCTTTCTGAAATACAGTCGTACTTGCCGAGCAGCATGGCTGCAGATCGCTGCGTGTTGGACGAGCATAGCACCGCAATGGTGCCGTACCAAAAGTCATTCGAATATTTGACGTTAATCAGAAATTCGCTCCACAACAATGGCTTTGCCAACAAGGCCATGAACAACCTCGTTATTGGCCCGTTTGAGTACAAAGGGATCGTCAAGAACCAATCGTTGCAGTGCCTGGGCATCTCGAATCTAGTTGTGCTGATCATGCAGATGGTCAACTGCATAGAATTGCTTTGTGAGCAGTCGGCGGCAGAAGTTCCAGCACTTCAAAGTGATCCGCACATGGAGTTTATGAAGAACCAACTGGGATTTTATCCGTAGGTGGAGCAGATGCCTAACAAATCGCTGCAGCGGACATTTGGCCCGCCACCCATTGCTGCCGCACAAACGGGCGTCGCCTCAAACGCCGCTGAGCTCAGGCGTTAGGCAGGTTCAACAGGGGTCAACCCAAACCGTCGAATCCCAAAGCGATCGGGCGGGTGGCCGGGGTCGGCCGAGTCTGGGCGACGGAGAACGGTTCGGCGTGGTCCCGCCGCCCCCGGTCGAGCGAAATGGCTCACTCTCGGCCCTGATGCGTCTGTCGCCCGGCTGGGGCGACTTCCCGCCGCCGGCCGCTCGGGGATTGGCCCCCCGCTCGCTAAACTCCCCACCATGAGCCACGATCGTTACGAAAATCCCCTCCTCACCCGCTACGCGTCCGACGCGATGGCGGAACTGTGGAGCGCCCGCACCAAGCACGGCCTCTGGCGGCGGTTGTGGTTGGCGCTGGCCGAGTCGCAGCAGGAACTCGGCCTCGACATCCCCGACGCCGCGTTGGAGCAGATGCGGGCCTCGCTGGACCTGTCCGACGACGACTTCGCCCTCGCCGCGAAGTACGAAATGGACCTCCGCCACGACGTGATGGCCCACGTGCACGCCTGGGGCGAGGTCTGCCCGGACGCCCGGCCGATCATTCACCTCGGGGCGACGAGCTGCTTCGTCACCGACAACGCCGAACTGATCCAGACCCGCCGCAGCCTCGAACTGGTCCGCACCCGGCTGGTGCGGGTCATCGACGCCCTCGCGCGCTTCGCCGAGCAGTGGGCCGACGAACCCTGCCTCGGCTTCACCCACCTTCAGCCGGCCCAGCCCACGACCGTCGGCAAGCGGGCGACGTTGTGGTGCCAGGACCTGTGCCTCGACCTGGAAGAGGTCGAGCACCGTTTAGCCCGACTCAAATTCCGCGGGGTGAAGGGGACGACCGGCACGCAGGCGACCTTCCTGCAGCTGTTCGGCGGGGACGGGGCCAAGGTCGATCGGCTGGACGAGTTGGTCCGCGAGAAGATGGACTTCGCCGAGAGCTACGCCGTCACCGGGCAGACCTACCCCCGCAAGGTGGACGCGATGGTGCTCGCCACGCTGAGCGGCGTCGGGCAGAGCTGCCACAAAGCCGGCACGGACCTGCGCATCCTCCAGCACCGCAAGGAGTTGGAGGAGCCGCAGGGGGACAAGCAGATCGGCAGTTCCGCGATGGCCTACAAGCGGAACCCGATGCGGGCCGAACGCATGTGCGGGCTGGCCCGGTTCGCGATGAGCCTCGCCGCCAACGGCGACGACACCGCCGCGACCCAGTGGCTCGAACGCACCCTCGACGACAGCGCCAACCGCCGTTTGAGCCTGCCGCAGAGCTGCCTGGCGATCGACGCCTGCCTGCTGATCTACGCCAACGTCGCCGGCGGGCTGCTGGTCTACCCGAAGGTGATCGCGGCGAACCTCGCCTCCGAGTTGCCCTTCATGGCGACCGAGGCGGTGCTAATGGCCGGCGTGGAAGCCGGCGGCGACCGGCAGGACCTGCACGAGCGGGTCCGGGTGCACTCCCGCGACGCCGGCCGGGTGGTGAAGGAACAGGGCGAGGCGAACGACCTGATCGCCCGCCTCCAGGCCGACGACGCCTTCGCCGGCGTGGACCTCTCCGCGACGCTCGACCCGAAGAAGTACATCGGCCGCGCCCCGGAGCAGACCCGCCGGTTCGTGGAGCAGGTCGTCGGCCCGATCCGGGAACGCTACGCCGACGCCCTCACCGGCGCCGCGGGCGAGTTGAAGGTCTGAGCGCCGCTCACGCATCCCCCGGTTCGCCGTCGCCGCCAAGCGGCGCGCCGGGGGCCGGGGGCAACAGGTCCGCGGCGTCGAGCGTGATCGTCGCGTCGCCGACACGGAACGACAGCGTCTCCCCCGGCGAAACGTCGCGGCGTCGATAGCCGGGCGGGTTCTCCTCGGCGCCGTCGCCGGGGGAGGGCTCGTCGTGCACCTCGACGCGGCGATCGACGAGATTAACGATCCAGTACGGCGTCACCCCCGCAGCGGCGTAAACGCGGGCTTTGCGGTGGCGGTCGAACGACAGCGAAGAGTCGGACACCTCAATCAGCAACGCCGCGTCCTCCGGCCCCGGGTGACGGTCCCGCCAGTCGAAGCCCTCGCCGGCGACGACGAGCAGGTCCGGCAGCGGTTCGCTCGTCAGAAAAGTGACCGGGTTCTGAACCCGGACGAACCACCCGTCCGGCAGACGGCGGAGCAACCGGCCCGCAATCCCGTCGACGGTCGAGGCATGGAGAGGACCAGGCGCAGGCATCTCAAGGATTTCTCCGTCGAGCAATTCGAGCTTCGGACCGTCCGGCGGAAACACGTTCGCGTCCCGCATCGCGTGGTATTCCGCGACCGTCACCCGGTGCGTCGTCGGCTCGCCGGACGCGCCGGCCGGCCGGCCGGCGGGCGGCGACGCCCACGCGGACGTCGCGGCCCGCGGTCGCGACGGGGAGAGCGTTGCGGGGGCGTTCATCTCAGGTCTCCCGGGGGCGGAGTGCTCGAACCGTCATTGTCCCCGCCGGCGCCTCGCGTCACAACGGGGACGCCGCTCACACGAACGCGGCGTAGAGCCCCAGCACGCCGAGCACCAGCAGCACGCCGACCGGGACGGCCCAGCGCCAGGGCGTCATATCGACCGGCGAGGGCGGCAACTCCGGCTTCGGCGGCGTCGGGGCGACCTTCAACACGACGAACAGGAAGACCACCAGCGCGGCGAACACGCAGCCGATGAAGTGCCAGTTGTGCATCACGCCGTCCACGGCGGAGTTCCAGCCCGGCACCCAGTACTTCAGGCCCACGATCGAGGCCCCGCCGAGGATCGCGGCGGCGCCGGCCCAGTCCGGCAGGCGGCGGGTGTTAAAGGCCCACACCATCGCCGCGAAGATCGGGATGAAGTACAGGCCGCGCATCTGCTGGAGGAAGTCGAAGATGCCCTCCACGCCGCCCAGCAGCGGGCCGCCGATCACCGCGGTGATCGCCACCAGCGTGCCGAAGATTTGCCCGACCCGCACCTGCTGGCCCTCGGTCGCCAGCGGATTGATCTGGGCTTTATAGACGCCGAGGCTGAACAGCGTGGCGGTGGAGTTTAACACACTGTTAAAGGTGCTGAGGATCGAGCCGAACACCACCGCCGCGAAGAAGCCCAGCACGATTTCGTTCTGCAGCACGTCGCCGACCAGCGCCCCGTAGGCCTCCGCCCCCTTTGTGACCCGGCCGCCTTCCACGAGGTCCGAACCGTACAGGTGCAGCGCGGCCAGCCCGGGGATCACCATCACGATCGGAGCCAGCAACTTGAAGCCGGCGGCCAGCAGCACGCCCTTCTGCCCCTCGGCCAGCCCGTCGGCGGCGAGGGTCCGCTGGATAATTTGCTGGTTCGTGCACCAGTAAAACAGGTTCACCAACAGCACGCCGGACAGCAGCGTGGGCCAGGGAATCGTGGGGGATTTCAGTGTCCGCCGGCTGAGCCGTTCGTAGGTGACGGGGCTCTCGGCGTCCCGCAGGCTCTCGGCGACGGCCAGCGGGTCGGCGTCGGCGGGGACCTCGGCGCCGGACTCCCGGGCCTTCGCCAGCACCACAGGGGTGATGGCCTCGTACTGGTCCGGGGACTCCTGTTTGAGATATGCCAGCGACTCCGTCAGGCCGACGAAATCGGCGCCCTGCTTCTGCAGCGCCGTCCGGGCGGTTTGCAGCGGGGCGACCGCTTCCCGGTCCTCCTGCAGCGATTCATACAGTTCGCCCCGGGTCGCCTTCATCTCCTCGAACGCCTCGACGACGTTGTCCGCCGTGGGGCTTTTCTCGGCGACCGCGGCGAGGCCGAGGTAGGCGATCATCAATCCGCCGATCAGCAGCCCGACGCCGTTGATCACGTCGGAGAACGCCACCGCCCGCAGGCCGCCGAACACCGCGTAGCAACTGCCGATCACGCCCAGCGAGATCACGATCCCCCACAGCAGCGGCTCGCTCTCCCAGCCGGTTAAGTCTTCCAGGTTCAACACCCCGATAATCGCCGTCGCCCCGGTGTATAAGACGACCGGCAGGGTGACGAGGGAGTCCGCCAGCACGAACATCAACGTGCTGACCGCCCGCGTTTTCGGACCGAAGCTGCCCTCGAGATACTGCGGCACCGTGGCCACGCCGCGGGCCAGATATTTCGGCAGGAAGACCAGGGCCATCAGCACCATGCTGAACGCCGCGATCACCTCCCAGGCGAACACGCTGAGCCCTTCGTCGAACGCCCCGCCGTTCAGCCCGACGAGCTGCTCCGTCGACAGGTTCGTCAGCAGCAGCGACCCGGCGATCACCCCGCCGGTCAGGCTGCGGCCGGCGAGGAAGTAGCCCTCGCCGGTGCCCAGCTCCTTGCCGCGGGTGAACCAATAGGTCAGCCCAGCGACGAGCCCGGTGAACAGCAGAAACGTACCGACGGTGAGGACGGACATTCGGAAAACAGACGACGACGGGCGGGACGGGCGAGCCGCGCGAGTGTAGCGGCGCCGCCCGATCGGTTCGCTCCCGCCCGGGCGGCTCCGGCGCCTGCGGGGGCGGTTACTGCTCGGCGGGGGCCGGTTCTGCCAGCAACGTCGTCGCGACGGCCTCCAGATAGTCCCGCGACCGCGGCCCCGTCACGACCAGCCGGGCCGTGCCGTCGCGGCCGACGAACACGGTGGTCGGCAGGTCGCGGTAGCCCTCCACCGCGTCCTTCGCCCGCTGATTGCCGATGCCCACCGGGTAGTTCACCCCGCGCTCCGCCACGAAGGCCTCCACGTCGGCGACCGCCGGCGGGTCGTAGGCCAGCCCGAGCGTCCGCAGCCCCGCGTCTTTGTGCTCCGTTTGCAGGGCGACGAGGTCCGGGATCATTCCCTCGCCGGCCTCGTTCCCGAACCCCCAGAGGTTCACCAGCAACACCTGCCCCTCGTAGTCCCGCGGGCGCTGGCGGTTGTCGTCGAGGTCGCGGGCAATGAACGACAGGGTGAACGGCTCCGCGGCGGCGAGGTCCGCGGCGGCCTGCTCGGCGGGGGGCAGATTTGAAGTCGGCTCGGCCGCCATCCCGTCGGCGTCGCCCTGTCCGGCGTCGCCCGGTCCGCCCCCGGTCAGTCCGCCCCCGCTCAGGCCGGCGTCCGGGTCGGCGCCGGTCCAGCGGGCGAGGCGCTGCTGGAACTCCTCCTCGTCCGACAGCGTGCGGAACGCCGGGTTCTTCTCGACGGCGGCCCAGTCGGTCCAGCCGGTGGTGGCGGCGCGTTCGAGGAAGGTGAGCGCCTCCCGCGTGTCGCGGCGCTGCGCCAGCGCCGCGGCGGCGGCGAGGAAGACCGGGGCGAACGTGGCGCCGTCGTCGGCCGCGGCGGAGTCGGGGAAGGCGGCGGCGATCTGGGCGGCGATCTCCCCGGCGTGCGGGGGCAACGCGAGCGCCGCCGTCCCGCCGGCCTGCTCCGCCTGACCCGCCAGCCCGCCCAGGGCCCGCGCCACGGCGACGCCGGCCGCCTCCTCCTCAAACTGCAATTCCCAGTTCGCGTCGAGTTCGGCGAGCAGGTCCCGGTCGAGCCCGTCGGCCAACCGCTGGGCCTTCTTGAGGTCGGTCAGCCGCGGCTCGTCGGGCACGGTCGGCCACTGGGCCAGATCGGCCGGCTCGACCCGCTCCGCGAGCAGTTCGAGCACCACGCCCTCCAGCGATTCGTACGGGTGCGCCCCGACGAGCGTCTTCCGCACCCGGCCGTCGCGGCCGACGAACACGGTCGTCGGGTAGCCGCGAAAGTTCGGCACCGCCGCCCGGGCCTCGTCCGGGCCGGGGCCGGTCGGGTAGTTCATGTCGTTCTGCAGGGCGAACTGCCGGATGTCGCCGACGTCGTCGTTGTAGTTCAGGCCGAGAATCTGCAGCCCGTCCGGGCCGTATTGCTGTTGAAGGCGGACGAACGAGGGGATCTCCGTCCGGCAGGGCGGGCACCAGGTGCCCCAGAAGTCCACGACGACCACCTGCCCCCGGTAATCCGACAGGCGGTGCGGGCGGCCGGAGACGTCCATGTAGGCGAACTCCAGCGGGAATAGCCCGTCGGGGCCGCTGCCGCCGGAGAGGTCTGCCGAACTGAGCAGCGGCTCGGGCATCGACCCGCCGGCGGAGGCGGGCGACGCGGCCTTCCACCCGGCGAGGCGGGCGGCGAAGCCGGGCGTGCTGTGCAACGCGGCGAGGTCCGGGTCGGTCTCGGCATGTTCCCAGCCGCTGAAGCCGGCCTCGGCGGCCCGGTCCAGCGAGGCGAACGCGGCGGCGACCTCGTCGTCCCGGGCGAGGGCGCAGGCGGCGTTGTAGAAGATCTGCCCCGCCGCGGCGTCCGGCAGGGCTCCGGCGGCCGCAGCGAGGGTCGCCGCCTCCCCGGAGAGCCGGAAGGCGTCGTAGGCCCGCTCCTCGTCGAAGTCCATCAGCAACCGGGCGGCCTCCTGCAACGTGACGGCCGCCGCGGCCGCCGCCAGCGGATCGCCCTGCCGGGCCGCCCAGCGCTCCGGCAAGTCCGCGAACCGCCCCCGCAGGTTCGCCGGCAGTCCCGCCAGCGTCGCGGCCAGTTCCGCATCGGCGGCGTCCCCTCGATCCGGCGCCGATCGGTCCGGACTGCGTCCCGCCCCCGTCGCATCGCCTGGAACCGGTCGGGCGCTCGACGCGGGCACGACCGGCACGGCGGACGCCTCCGGGGCGCCGGCCGTCGACTCGTTCACCGCCGGGGCGGTCGCCGCGGCGTTCGTCGCGGGGACGGCCGTCGGTTCCCCGCAGCCGGCCACGGCCAACGTCAGAACCGCGGGGGCGAACGCCGCGGGGGCGAACCTGCGGAGGGCCGTACGCGAAGCCGCCCCCCACGTTCGCGGAACGCGGGGGGCGGCAACGTGCGGACGGCGGGCCATCGAGACAGTCTCGGCGGGGGACGGATCGAAGAGCCGTCGGAGCCGACGACCGGGCGGTTATCCCCGGCCGTGCGCGTCGCGACAAGCGCCCCCGTCACGGTCCGAACCGATCCGGACGGATCAGTCCTCCGGGGCGGCTTCGGGCGCGTCGTCCGCGGCGGCCTTCTTCGGGGCCTTCTCGTCGGCTTTCGCCGGGGCCTTCTCGGCGAGCAGTTCGGTGACCATCGCCTCGAGGAACATGTAGTCGTGCAGGCCGACCACCTTGGCCTTCACCTTGCCGTCGCGGCCGACGAACAGCGTCGTCGGGAAGCCGGTCAGGTCCGGCACCATGTCCTGGGTCTCCTCGGAGCCCGGGCCGGTGGGGTAGTTCATCTCGGTTTCCTTCACGAACTCGTTGATGAGTTCCAGGTTCTCCTCCTCGTCGTCGCCGCGTTCGTAATTCAGTCCGACGATCTGGAGACCCTCCTTGCCGTAGGCCTTTTGCAGCTTCACGAAGGAGGGGATCTCGGCCCGGCAGGGCGGGCACCAGGTGCCCCAGAAGTCCACGATCACCACCTGGCCTTGATAGTCGTCGAGACTGTGCTCGACGCCCTCGGTGTCGGTCATGGTGAAGGCGAACGGGAAGGTCTCCCCTTCGGCGAGCGCCTGCCGGGCCTGGGCGATCGCGGCGTCGCGGACGGCCTGCTCCCAGCCGTCCAGCCGCTCGGCGAAGCCGGGCAGCTTCCGCAGTTCGGCGAGTTCGGCGTCCTCCTTCAGCAGTTCCAAATCGTCGAAGCCGTATTCAAACGCCCGGTCGAGATCGCCGAACGCTTCGCCGTACTCTTCGTCCAGGGCGTGGGCGCAGGCGGCGGCGTAGAACACCATGCCGAAGGAACGCTTCGCCTGATCCGTCACGTCGCCGGATTCGATCGCCCGGGCGGCCAGTTCCGCGGCGAGGGCGAACGCTTCATAGCCCGCCTCCCCCGGCATCTGCTGGCCGAGGAACGCCAGCGTGCCGGCGAGGTCCGCGGCGTGCGCCGCGACCGGCTCGCCCTTCGGCCACTGACGATCGATGAACTGCTGGATCGCGTCCCGCCGCGCTTCCGGTTCGGATTTATTGACCAAGGCCTGAATCTGGGCCCGCACGTCGGCGTCCGGGCCGGTCGGGCCGATCATGCCTTCCAGCCGCTCGGCCAGTTGATCGGCGAGGCGGTCCGCCAGGCGATCGACCAGTTTGTCGGCGAGGGCCTCGGCAATGCGGTCGACGTCGGCGTCGCTGAGGCCGGCGTCCGCGGGGGCCGCCGCCGGCAGCCGGGGCTCCGGCGTTTCGCCTTCCTCCTGAGCGGGCAGGGCGGCGGGCAGGACAAGCAACGCGGACGCCGCGACGGCGACCGGGAGGCGGGAGAGACGCATGGGGGAGCCTTGCGGATCGAACCGAAGAACGCGGAACCTCCGGTTATCCCGGCCCGACGCCCCGACGGCAAGCCGCCGACGTGGGGGCGTTCCCGGGCGCCAGCCTCCCGGCGACGCCGGGCGGCGACGAATCCGCTGGGGATAGAGTGCGGACGCGGGCGAACCGCCCGTCACCCTCACCCCCGGCCCCTCTCCCTGAGGGAGAGGGGGGCAGCGCGGGGCGAACCGCTTCTCAGCGTCCGCAGTCCTGTCTCCCCTCGCCCCCCTTTTGGGGAGAGGGGTCGGGGGTGAGGGGGCAGCGACTCCCACACGCCGTTCACGGTTCGGCTCGCTTGGAAGCTGATTCAGAACCGCCCGGAAACACCAACCCGAAGCGTCAGCGAGGGCCTCCGCGAAGCGGGGGCCGGGCTGCGCCCGCCTCCCTCGCTGACGCTTCGGGTTCGTATTGAAACAGCCTCTGACCCGCCAAATGGCGTGTCACCGCAAAGAGCGGGAGCGGGACCGGGTGAAGGTTCATCACCCTCACCCCCGGCCCCTCTCCCTCAAGGGAGAGGGGGGACGCGGGTCTCTCGTTAAACGATCTCCGCGATCGGTTCGGTTTCGCCGACGCCGGTCAGTTTGCGGTCGAGGCCGGCGTGGAAGTAGGTCAGGCGGTTGGGATCGAGGCCTAATTGATGCAGCACGGTGGCGTGCAGCCGCTTGACGTGCATCGGCTGTTCGACGGCCCGGCTGCCGAGTTCGTCCGTCGAACCGACGCTCACCCCGCCCTTGATCCCCCCGCCGGCCATCCACATCGTGAAGCCGTAGGAATTATGGTCGCGGCCGCTGCCCTTGGCGTACTCGGCGGTCGGCTGGCGGCCGAACTCCCCGCCCCAGACGACCAGCGTTTCGTCCAGCAGGCCGCGGCGTTTCAGGTCCTTGAGCAGCGCGGCGACCGGCTTGTCGGTGCGGCCGGCGTGCTTGTTGTGGTTGTCCTCCAGGTCGCCGTGGGCGTCCCAGTTGTTGTCGTTGTGATGCCCGCCGGCGTAGAGCTGCACGAACCGCACGCCGCGTTCCACCAGGCGCCGGGCGACGAGGCAGCGGCGGCCGAAGTCCTCGGTCCGCTTGTCGTCCGTGCCGTAGAGGCGGTGGGTCTCCTCCGTTTCCTGCGACAGGTCGACCGCCTCCGGGGCGGCGGTCTGCATGTTGTAGGCGAGTTCGTAGCTGGCGATGCGGGCGTTCAAATCGCTGTTGGGGCCGCGCCCGCCGGCCAGGCCGTCGCCGCCGAGGTGGTCGCGGTTGCGGTCGTTGATCGCATCGATCACGACCCGCTGGACCTCCGGGGAGAGCCGGTCGCTCTTGAGGTTATAAATCGGCTGGGCGCCGGCCGCGGTGCGGAAGGTCGTGCCCTGCAGCTTGCTGGGCATATAGCCGCTGGACCAGTTCTTCGCCCCGCTGATCGGCCCGCCGCTGGGGTCCAGCATGACCACGAAGCCGGGCAGGTTTTCGTTCTCCGTGCCCAGGCCGTAATTCACCCAACTGCCCATCGCGGGGCTGCCGGAGAGCAGTTGGCCGCTGTTCATCATCAGCATGGCGGAGCCGTGGATCGGGCTTTCCGCGGTCATGCTGTGGAGGAAGGCGATGTCGTCCACGCACTCGCCGACGTGGGGGAACAGGTCGGAGACCATCTTCCCGCACTCGCCGTAGGGCTTGAACTTCCAGCGGGGCTCGACGATGCGGCCCTCGTTCTTCTTGCCGCCGCGGCCGAAGGTTTTGACCTCGACGGTCTGCCCGTCCCGGCCCTCCATCGCCGGTTTATGATCGAAGGTGTCCATGTGGCTGGGCCCGCCGTACATGAACAGGAAGATCACGCTCTTCGCCTTGGGGGCGTGATTCAGGCCGGGGGCGAGCCCGGCGGCGGCTTCGCTGGCCCGGGCCGGGGAGCCGAAGAACCCGTCGCCGGACAGCAGCCCGGTCAGCGCGACCGACCCGAACCCCCCGCCGAGCTGGTGGAGGAACTCGCGACGGGTGCGACCGCAGTAATTCGGGGCGGCGGGCATGATGGTTTCTCCTGAGAGACGTTTGACGAAGTTGATTTAAGCGGCGACGGCGGTCGGAACCGCGGCGTGGACGACGGCGTCGCGGACGGCCCGCAGCCACTCGGCGCCGATCCACTCCAGATCGCCGTAGGGGATGACGATGCTGACCGTCCACCCGGCGTCGGTCAGTTCCGCCTCCATGCCGACCGCGGCGGGGCGATTAGTGGTGTGAATGACGACGGGGCAGGTCGGCTCGCGGGCGGCGAGGAAGTCGGCCACGTCCCGCCCGGTGCCGGCGTCGAGGCTGCGGCGGGGATGAACCGGGATCGGGTCGAGGTCGTGATCCAGCACAATGAGCAGCACGCGATCGAGGTGATCGTGCAGATAGCGCGCCGCCTCCGCGGCCGTGGTGAAGAACCGCGGCCGGTACTGCGGCAGGCGATCCGCCAACGCCGCCCGCATCGCCGCGCGGCGGGGGGCGTCGTCTTCGAGAATCACGATTTCCAGCGGGGCACTCATCACGCAGCACGGACCGAGGCGGGCGGGGCGGCAGTGTCGCGATCGGTCTCGTCGCCGGGCCAGGCACGCGGCATGAGGTAGATCGCTTCGTACTCGTCGTCCGGCATATCGAGCAGCATCTGGAAGCGCTTGCCGAGGTGCGGAACGGTTTCGGCCATGCGATCAATCGCCTCCCGAACCCAGCCTTCCTTCTCCGCGTCCCAGCGATGAAAGAGAGTCGGGATGTCTTCCAGCGCGTCGGAAACCTGATAGACGTCCTCGCGGACGGACGCGTCAGCCTCGACTTGACGGGAAATGTTATTGCGAACGAAGCAGAGTCCCTGGTGTAGGATGTTATCCAGTTTCGCCCTCAGGATCGGCGGTGGGGTGCTCATAGTTCGAGCCTCACGGAAGCGAGAGGGATCGACGCCGACTGACCGCGGACGCCCAGCGGCTGGACCTCGATGGGGGCGTTCATTGTACCGGCAAGAATTTGCGGCAGGGCGGCCTCGACGCGACGGTACCGGGACGAAGTACGGCTGAGAGCGTCTTTCGTGGCGGGGACGTGCAACGCGGCGATCCGCACGACGACCAACTGCGGCGGGCGCCCGTCACGGTAGAGCACGGCCGGTAGCGTCGGCGCCCCGGCCTCACGGGCTGCGACGGCTCGGTGAACGCCGTTCTCGATGTAATACCGCGGTTCATCCATTCCCCGTCAGTCCAGGTACAAAAAGCTGTTCACGTTCAGCGTGACCAGGCACCACAGTTCAAACGCCTTCTCGTCGCTGAAGTCGAACTCCGTCCGCATGCGGGCGAGGAACTTCTGTCCGTCCGCCACGGCGGCGTCGGTCGCGGGGCGGGAGGTCGTCAGGGACACGGCCCGGGCGATGCGCTCCGACTCGCTGCCTGTCGGGGAGTTCCGCGGCAGTTCCCTGTTGATCCGCTCCGCGAGGGCGACGGCGCGCTCGTTGGTGAAGTCGCCGTTGAGCAGGGCCAGCGCCTGGGCGGGCTGCACGGTGTTGAAGCGGGCCTCGCAGGGTGCGTCGGTCTCCGGGAAGTCGAAGTCCGCCAGCGCCGGGTCGATCACGCTGCGTTTGATATAGGAGTACACCGCCCGGCGGGCGCGCTGCTCCTCCGAACTGTCGCCCCAGCCCAAGCCGGGCTGAGACTGGCCGGCGAGCACTTCTTTGCTCAGCTTCGGATAGAAGCCCGGCCCGTACATTTCGAGGTTTAATTCGCCCGTGACCGCCAGCGAGGCGTCCCGCAGTTCCTCGGCGGTCAGGCGGCGGGGGTCGAACCGCCAGAACAGGTCGTTCAGCGGGTCGGCCGCGGCGGCGGCTTCGTTCGGACCGCTGCCGCGGCGGTAGGCGGCGCTGGTGACGATCAGTTTGTGCAGGTGCTTCAGGCTCCAGCCCTCCGCGACGAAGCGGTCCGCCAGCCAGTCGAGCAGGTCCGGGTGCGTCGGCGGGGTCCCGAGCTTGCCGAAATTATTAGAACTCCGCACCAGCCCGCGGCCGAAGTGGTGCTGCCAGACCCGATTGACCGCAACCCGGGCGGTCAGGCGGTTCTCCGGGGACGCGGCCCACTTCGCAAAGGCCAACCGGCGACCGGCGCTGCCGTCGGCGGTGGGGGCCGGGGCGAACTGCGCGTCGTCGCCGAACAGCTCCGGGACGCCCGGTTCCAGCGGGTCGCCGGTCGGCCCGTGGGCGCTGCCGCGGGCCAGCACGAAGGTCGCCGGGATGGCGCCGGGATCGTAGGTCTTGGCGACGGCCAGCGTCGTCTCCCGCGGGGGCAGAGCCTCGCGACGGGCCTTCACCCCTTCCAGATGCTCCTGCGTCTCACGGTAGTCCGCCATCTCCTGTTCGGAGAGGTGCTTGTGCAGTTCTCGCCGGAGCACGCGGCGGCGTTCGCGCTCGTCACCCTCGGTCGCCCGCTGGTCCGGGCCGGACATCTGGGCGATGCCGCGTTGTTCGATCTCCCGCTGCTTCGACTCCCAGCGGGCCTGTTCCACGTCGAGGGCGCGGTGCGCCTCGGCGACCTCCGGCGGGGTGACGTCCGCCTGATTGTTCCCGCTGTTGCGGCCGCGGGTGTCGAAGGGGGTGAGGTCCCGGAAGACCGCCACCATCTTGTAGTAGTCCGCCTGCGGGATCGGATCGAGCTTGTGATCGTGGCAGCGGGCGCAGCCGACCGTCAGGCCCAGCACGCCCTCGGCGACGGTGCGGACGGTGTCGTCCAGTTCGTCGTAAATGGCCTGCTCCGGGTCGGCCGGTTCGTCGTCCCAGATGCCCAGCCGATAGAAGCCGGTCGCGGTCAGGTTCTCCGCCCGTTGATAGGGGCTGTCCGCCGGCAGTTCGTCGCCGGCGAGCTGTTCCAGCACGAACCGGTCGTACGGTTTGTCGTCGTTGAAGCTGCGGATGACGTAGTCGCGGTACTTCCAGGCGTTCGGCTTGTCGCCGTCGCGTTCAAAGCTGTTGGTCTCCGCGTAGCGGACGAGGTCCAGCCAGTGCCGGCCCCACTTCTCGCCGTAGCGGGGCGAGGCGAGCAGCCGATCGACCGCCTGTTCGTAGGCCCGGGGGTGGTCCCCGGCGCCGTAATCCGCGACGAAGGCGGCGGTTTCCTCCGGGGCGGGCGGCAGGCCGGTCAGGTCGAAGGAGAGCCGGCGGAACAGCGTCGCCGGGTCCGCGGGGGGGTTCGGCTCCAGCCCCGCGTCCTCCAGCCGGGCCTGCACGAACTGGTCGATCGGATTGCGGACGAACGCCGGGCCGCTCGCTTCCACGGCCGGTGGGTCGACCGCGTCGGGCGGTTCGAAGGCCCAGTGTGCCTCCCAGTTCGCCCCGCCGTCGATCCAGGCCCGCAGGATCTCGACCTCTTCCTCGGTGAGCCGATCGCCCTCGGGGGGCATCTGGTCCCACTCGCTGTCGGAGGTGATGCGCCGCAGCAGTTCGCTGCCGTGGGCGTCGCCGGGGAGAATCGCCGGTTCGCCGCTGTCGGTGACGGCGAGGGCGGTCTCGCGGGAACCGAGCATCAGCCCGCCCTCGGCGTCGTCCGGGCCGTGACAGGCCAGGCACTTGCGGGCCAGCAGCGGTTGGACGTCCCGGGCGAAGTTCGATTCGGGCGGCGGCGCGGCCCGATCCTCCTCCGCCGCGCGGAGCGACGCCGCGGGCTCCGCCAAGAGCAGACAGACGGATAGCGTAACGAATCGGCTCATAGCGATACTATGGCCGACCGCCTGCCCGAATTCAATACGTCCCATTGACAACAGGACTTACAGTCCTGCACCACGACTTGTCCCCAGAACCGTTAGGGCCTGCCCATCAGAAGCGCCGTCTGACGGACATTCTCAGCCCGACAGCCGACGGGCGAGCGCGGGGAGCGAGTTGACCCGCTCGCCGGGGGCGTCCGGGGGGAGGGCGTCGCCGTGCACCAGCAGGGTTCCGCCGGTCGCTTCGCAAGCGCGGGCGGCTGCGGCGAGGGCCTCGGCGACGGCTTGGGAGTCGGCCCGACGGGCCCCGCCGGCGGAGACCCACAGCAGGTCCGGCCGCACGCGATCCGCCGTCCCGCCCAGCACCTCGGCCGGCACGCTCGCCCCCAGGTTCGTCACCTCGTAGCCGGCCGCCGCGGCGACGGTCGCGGCGAGGTGCACCGGCAGGCTGTCCACCTCGTAGCCCACGTCGGCTAGCGCCAGGGAGGGGGCGTCGGCGGAGGGCTCGGCGCCGTCGCGGATCAGTTCCTGCAACCGACCCGCCGCGGCCACGCTGTTCGCCAGCGCCCGGTGCAGCACCACGCACTCCCGGCTGGGGTGATCGCACCGCGCCCGCAGCGCCGCGTACCGTCCGCGAACCGGCTCCTCCAACAGGACCGGCAACTCCGCCCCGGCGACGAACAGCGCCACGGCCAGCCCGGTGGTGACGGCGGCGTCCCCGGCCTCCAGGGCTTCAGCGTAGCGGTCCAGCACCGCCGTGCGGTCGCACAGATCAATCCCGGCGGCGCCCCCCAACCCCGGCACCGCGGCGGCCAACGCCGCGGGATCGAGGGCGCCGCCGCCGCGGGACCGCACCCAGCGGAGGGCGTCGTGCAGACGAATCCGCCGGTGCCCGCCGGCGGTGCGTTCGGCCTTCAGGGAGCCGTCGTCCACCAACCGCTTGATCGTGGACTCGCTCACCCCCGCCGCCAACGCGACCTGCTTGGGCGACAGCAACGCGCGCGCCCCGCCGAGCGACAGGGACGGCGGAGCGGACGGGGAGGACATCGACGACAAATTCACAGGCAAAAGGAGGGCGACCCCCGCACTGTAGCGCGATCCCCCCATTTGACCGACCCCACAATGCGTCACGCCGAGGCCCCGCGGGGCCTCGGCGTGATCAACGATCCGACGGCCTCAGTCCCAAGACAGGGCGGAGCCGGTCTGGTACTCGGTGACGCGGGTTTCGAAGAAGTTCTTCTCCTTCGCCAGGTCGATCGTCTCGGACATCCAGGGGAACGGGTTGCTGGCGCCGAACTCCGCGGCCAGACCGATCCGCTCCAACCGGCGGTCGGCGACGTGGCGGACGTAGTCGCGGAACAGCTCCGCGTTCAGCCCCATCACGCCCGTGGGCAGGCAGTCCTGAGCGTAGGCGATCTCCAGCTCGACCGCGTGCAGGATGCGCTGCCGGGTCTGCTGCTGGAACTTCGGGGTCCAGAGCTCCGGGTTCTCGGCCTTGATGCCGTTGATGAGGTCGATGCCGAAGTTCAGGTGGGTCGTTTCGTCCCGGAGGATGTACTGGAACTGCTCGCCCACGCCGGTCATCAGGTTCCGGCGGTGGAAGCTCAGCATCATCACGAAGCCGCTGTAGAAGAAGATCCCCTCCATGATCAGGTAGTACCCGATCAGGTTCTTCAGGAAGGCCTGGGCGCCGTCGAACGTCTCCGTGGTGAAGTTCGGATCCATGATCTCCTTGGTGAGCTCCATCTCGAGCTCGTCCTTCGCCGCGATCGCGGGGATCTCGCGGTACATATTGAACAGCGCGCCCTCTTCCAGGCCGAGGCTGTCCACGATGTACAGGAAGGTGTGCGTGTGGATCGCTTCCTCGAAGGCCTGCCGGAGCAGGTACTGGCGGCACTCCGCGTTGGTGACGTGCTTGAAGATCGCCAGCACGAGGTTGTTGCCGACGAGGCTCTCGGCGGTCGCGAAGAAGCCGAGGTTCCGCAGGATGACGAGCCGTTCGTCGTCGCTCAGTTTGTTGCTGCGCCAGGTCTCGATGTCCTTGGTCATCGGGACCTCGGTGGGCATCCAGTGGTTGGCGCAGCCGTTGACGTAGTGCTCCCAGGCCCACTTGTACTTCAGGGGCATGAGCTGATTGACGTCGACCGCGCCGCAGTTGATCAGCCGCTTGGCGTCCGCGTCGAACCGGCCGGTGTTCTCGGTCGTCAGCCCCTCTTTGTTGGCCTGGACGACGTGGGGAGGCGCCGGCGTCGCCGCGGCGTCGTCGAACGAGAGCGACGCGCCGGCGCCGGCGGTCGGGGTCAGCGAACTCGGGGCGAGCGTGGCGGACATACTGTTCGCGGCAGGGGGAGAATCTTGTGGTCGAACGAAACCGACGGAGCGACGCCGGAACCGACGGGGCGAACCCGGGGTCGCGGGTTCGAACCCCACAGGTTGTAACCGCATCTTATCGAAAACCCAACATGTCGCCCCGGAAAACCGGGGCGGCCCCGGGGAACCGATTGGGACGCGACCCCCGCCCGACAGACCGACCCCCAACATGTTGGGGGTCGCCTCAGCCGGCGGGGGCGGGACGCCGCGGCGGGCGGGTGCCCCCTCCTCTTCGACCGTCCCGCCCGGGAAACCGCACCGGCGGAGCGCGGATTGCGGGGGCAAATCGACGCCCCGACGCCGCCGCCGGCGCCGTTGGTCCGACCCGTTCGATCCGCCCCGGAAACGTCCCCGCGACGCGATTGCTCAGCCGTCGGCGCCGCCGCGCCACGCGGCCCAGGCCAGCAGGGCCCAGCCCAGCATCAGCAGCACGCCGCCGATCGGCGTGACGGCTCCCAGCCATGTCAGGCCCGTCAGCGTCAACAAATACAGGCTCCCGCTGAAGACCAGCACGCCCGCCGCGAAGCACCCCGCCGCGGCCGTCAGGGCGCCCCCACGCCCGGGGGCCGCGTGCAGCGCCAGCAACCCGCAGGCGATGACGGCGAGGGCGTGCCAGAGGTGATAGTCCGCCGCGGTCTGCCAGTTCTCCAACCGCCGGGCGGCGAGGGCGGCGTCCGGGTATCGCTCCACGACGAACCCCGCCACGCCGTGCGCCCCGAAGGCGCCGCAGGCCACCCCCAGCCCCCCCAGCACGGCTCCGGCGGCGACGAGACGGCGGGCGGAGCGGGGCGTCATGAGGGTCACGGGGTCGAATGAGAGACGACGGATTGCACGCATCGGGCGGCGGACGCGGACCGCACCGGTCGCCCGGCGACCCGCCTCCGATCTTCACCGCTCCTTCACACCTCTTCCCCCGCTGCGTCACGCAGCCCCGGCCAGTACCCCGGCGAAGGCCTTCAGCCACTTGGCGTGCCCCGGCCAGGCGGGGCTGGTGACGAGGTTCCCGTCGACGACGGCCTCCGTCGGTTCCACCTCTTCATACGTCGCCCCGGCGGCGGAGACCTCCGGCCCGCAGGCGGCGTAGGCGGTGCAGGTGCGCCCCGTCAGCACGCCCGCGGCGGAGAGGATCTGCAAGGCGTGGCAGATCGCCGCGACCGGCTTGTCCTCCCGGAAGAAGTGCCGGACGACGTCCAGCACGCGGTCGTCCAGCCGCAGGTACTCCGGCGCCCGCCCGCCGGGCACCACGAGGGCGTCGAACTCCGCGGGGTTCACCCCGTCGAAGTCGCCGTTGAGGTGAAAGAGGTGGCCCGGCTTCTCGCTGTAGGTCTGAGCGCCGTCGAAGTCGTGCACCGCGGTGCGGACGGTGTCGCCGGCCTGCTTGTCCGGGCAGACGGCGACGCACTCGTGCCCCATCGCCCCGAGGGCCTGAAAGGGGACGAACGCTTCCAGCGTCTCGACGTAATCGCCGACAAGGAACAGGATCTTCTTCGACACGGGACACGGGCCTCGCTGCGGGACGGGGGGCCGCAGCTTATCCCGGTTCCCCGCTCACCTCGAATCCGATCGTGCGAGATTGCCGCACGCTTGGGGTTTCGCGGCACCCGTTGCGTCTCGAACCCGCGGAACCGCAAGCGAGGGAGGCCCCGGCTCGGCTCACGGCCCCTCGTAGTACCCCTTCTCCGTCGCGGAGGCGACGCGGAACCGCGGTTTGCCGAGGGCGTCCGGGCCGGCGGCGGGGTCGAGATGGCCGTTCACGGAGACGATCAGGTTCTGCTCGCTCTCCAGCCCGGCGAGGCGGCCGTCGTCGATCAGGGTGAGGGCCCCGCCGAAGCGGTCGCTCGGTTCGGGCGTCAGGCTGTAGGTCAGCGTCCAGACCCCGGTGGCCGCGTCGTGGCTCACCACCCCGGTCACGGTCCGGGGCGGCCCGGCCGGTTGCGCGGCGGACGGGGCCGGGGCCGGTTGAGCGGCGGCGGGTTGAACCGGGGCCGGCTGCACGGCGCCGGCGGGCTGCACGGCGGGGTCGTGGAGCGGGGCGGCGGAGGCCGTCGGGGCGGCCATCATGGGCTGGGCGTTGCCCTGCGGAAGCCGGGCCGGGGCGGCGGAGGCGAGGCCGGGGCGGGAGCCGCCGAGGGAGGTCCCGAAGTCCTCCGGCAGCGGGTCCTGGAAGCCGTCCGGGGTGGTGCCGGGCGGGGGCGGCTCGAACAGGTCCACGCCGCCCGGGTTGGGGGAGTCGACGCCGAGGGTGTCGTAGTCGTCGATGGGCGGCACGGGGCTGCCGCCGCCCGTGGGGGGCTGGCCGTAGCCGGCGTTGTCGTTGCCGTAGAAGGGGCTGCCGGAACCGCCGGAACCGGAGCCGCCCGTGCCGCCGCCGGTGGGGGTCTCGCCGAAGCCGCCGTTGTAGCTGGGGCCGCCGACGTCGTCGAAGTCGCCCTCGTCCGGGAAACTGAAACCGGGGTCCGGCGCCGGCAGGGCGGGCACGCCGTTGGACGGGGCGCCCAGGTTGGTGCCGCCCGGCGGCAGCGTGCCGGGGATCGGCTGGGGGGCGAACTGCGGTTGGCCGTACGGCTGCTGCGGGGCGTAGCCGCCCGGCTGCCCGTAATAGCCCGGCACGTTCCCGCCGTAGGGGGACGGGCCGTAGTAGCGGGAATGACACCCGCACACCGCCGCCGCCGTCGCCGCCAGCGCCAACAACGCAGACCGCCGCATCAGACCCCGGCGCACGACGCCCCGGCGGAGCGCTGCCCGGGAGTCCATCCGCGGCGGGGCGAATCGCGGCCGGGCGGAGCGGAACATGGGGGGCGAACCGGACAGGCGGGGGAACGAGAACCGGCCGGCCCGTCACGTCGTCAAACGCGTCCGGTAGCCGGTCGCCGCGGGTGGTAAGTCACCCGTCCGCCCGCCGTCCACCCCGGCCCCGACCGTGGACGCCCGAAACTTGAGCGGAAAATCGGATCGGCCGAAAAAAGTTCGTCACCCGGACGCGCGCCGCCTGGCGGCGACGGCGCAGCGGGGGGAGCGAACCCGGGGCCGGGCGGAGATGCGGGCGCCTCGGCCGGCTTCTATCGTGGGCCGGTTCGCCCTGTTCTCGGAGCCGTGTTCATGCCTCGCCCCGCTGTATTCGTCGCCCTGCTGTTCGCCGCGTGCCTGTCGGTTCCGCCCGCCCGGGCCGCCGAGGAGGCCGGTTCCTCCGAGAGCCGCCCGCCGAACGTGGTGATCGTCTTCTGCGACGACATGGGCTACGGCGACGCCGGCTTCAGCGGGGCGACGGACATCGCGACGCCGCACCTGGACGCCCTGGCGAAAGGGGGCATGGTTTTCACGGACTTCTACGCCGCCCAGGCGGTGTGCAGCGCCAGCCGAGCCGCGTTGCTGACGGGCTGCTATCCGAACCGGCTGGGCATCTCCGGCGCGTTCGGCCCGAACTCCAACGTGGGCCTGAACCCGGACGAACTGACGATTGCCGAACTGTGCAAGCAGCAGGACTACGCCACGGCGATCTACGGCAAGTGGCACCTCGGCGATCACCCGAGCCTGTTGCCGACCGAGCAGGGCTTCGACGAATGGTTCGGTCTGCCGTACTCCAACGACATGTGGCCGCTGCACCCGGCCTACGCGAAGTTCGGCAAAGCTCAGGCCGACCGCAAGCAGGGCTTCCCGCCCCTGCCGCTGTATGAAACGCCGCTGGAAGGCGAAAACGCCGGCGTGCCGCAGGTGAAGATCGCGGCAGTCGATAAACCCGACCAGGCCCTGTTGACCACTTGGAACGCGGAGCACGCCGTCGACTTTATCGACCGCAACGCCGACAAGCCGTTCTTCCTCTACGTGCCGCACAGCATGCCGCACGTACCCATTTTCGTCAGCGATAAGTTCGCCGGGAAAAGCGGCCGGGGGCTGTACGGCGACGTCATCATGGAGATCGACTGGTCCGTCGGGCAGATCGTGGCGGCCTTGGAGAAGCACGGCCTGCGGGAGAACACGCTGATCGTGTTCACCTCCGACAACGGCCCGTGGCTGAGTTACGGCACCCACAGCGGCGACGCCGGCCCGTTCCGCGAGGGGAAGGGCACCACCTGGGAGGGCGGCCAGCGGGAGCCCACGCTGTTCAACATGCCCGGCACGATCCCCGCCGGCACGGTCTGCGAGGCCCCCTGCGGCGCCATCGACCTGCTGCCGACCGTTGCCGACCTGATCGGCGAGGACCTCCGCGCTGCCCTCGGCGACGACCGGGTCATCGACGGCGAATCGATCCTGCCGCTCCTCAAGGGCGAGACAAAGGAGAGCCCGCACGAGGCCCTCCTCTTCTACTGGGGCCGCGAGTTGCAGGCGATCCGCAGCGGCGACTGGAAGCTGCACTTCCCCCATGAGTACCGCAGCCTGCTGAGCGCCGGCGGCCGCCACGGCACGCCCTCGGAGTACGTGCAGGAACGCACCGACGGCGGCCTCTACAACCTCCGGCGAAACAAGGCCGAGACGAAGGACGTCGCGAAGGACCACCCGGACGTCGTCGCCCGTTTGGAGAAACTCGCCGACGCCGCCCGCCAGTCCCTCGGCGACAGCCGCACAAAGGCGCAGGGCAACGAGGTGCGGCCGATCGGCCGGGTGAAGTAGGGTCCGCGAGTCCCGTACTCCCCTCTCCCTTGAGGGAGAGGGGCCGGGGGTGAGGGTGACGCACGGTTCGCACGCCCCGGCTCATGCAGCGGCGAACCAACCCGCGGCGAGCGGGTCGGATCGTGAACCGCGATCGGGCGTCGTTGCCCCCTCACCCCCGACCCCTCTCCCCCAAAAGGGGGCGAGGGGGGTACTGTGCCGATCCGATGCGCGTCTTCCTCTCCGAACACCTCACCTGCGGGGCCGTCCATCAGGCGGAGGCGAACCCGCTGTTCCCCGAGGGCGCCGCCATGCTGCGGGCCCTCGCCGCGGACGCGGCGCAGGTCGACGGCGTTCAAGTCGTCGTCACCTGGGCCGCCGGCCTGGTGCCGTTCGGCGTGCCGGGGGTGGAGGTGGTCGAGGTGCCGTCGGTTCGCCAGGAGCCGTGGTTCTTCGGCGAGCAGTTCGGAAAGGCGGACCGCACGCTGCACATCGCCCCGGAGGAGGCGTTGGGTATGCGAGCCTATCAATACGGCGAATTCACGGGGGACGCTTGGCTCGGCTGCACAGCAAGCGCGGTCGAGCAGGCCGGGGACAAGACGGAGTTGCACCGCATCGCCGCGGCGGCGGGCGTTCGTCGCCCAGCGATTTTAGAAGGCGTGAAACCGCTGCCGTTCCCCTTCGTTCGCAAGCTCGAAGACGGTGCCGGCGGCGACGCGATCCTGTTCCGCGACAACGCTGACTTCACGGCGCTCTCGCCGGAGCTGAATGAGATCGGCGACCCGCCGGACGTCTGGATGTCGCTCTACCATTATTTCTCTGAGCAGTACATCCCCGGCCGCCCCTGCTCCGTCGCCGTCATCAACGACGACCCGCTGCCCGCCGGGGTGCAGGACGTTCGCATCGACGGCTCCCCCGGCCGGCTCTCCTATCACGGCGGGATGATCCCGGCGCCGGAGATCGACCAGGCCGCCGTCCGCCGGCTTGTCGCTCAGGTCTATGAGGCCGTCCCCGGGCTGCGGGGGTGGTGGGGGATCGACTTCGTCATTCCCGACGAACCTTTTGAGGGCTCGTTCGACCCGGTGCTAATCGAGGTGAACCCCCGGCTGACGACCAGCTACCTCGGTTATCGAGCCCTCACGCCGGACAACCTCGCCGAGCGGCTGCTGTTCTCCGAACGCCCCTTCCCCCCGCTGCGGTGGCGACCTGGCACGGCGACGTTCACGAAGGGCGGGCGGGTGGACGTGTCGCCGTAGAACCGCGACCGTCAGGGAGCCGGCTCTGTGACAATGCGACCGCGGGGGGCCGGCTCCCTGACGGTCGCGGTTCCAATCGGGTGAATTTATGCGAGTCCTCGGCCTGGATATCGGCGGGGCGAACCTCAAAGCCGCCGACGGCGACGAGCGCGCCGTCTCCGTCCCGTTCGCCCTCTGGAAGAACCCCGCCGGCCTCGCCGCGGCGCTGGGGGAACTGTGCGCACGGTTCGAGCCGGCGGACCGCTTCGCGGTCACCATGACCGGCGAACTGTGCGACTGCTTCGAAACCAAGGCCGAGGGCGTCGCCCACATCCTCGACGCCGTGGACGAAGTGGCGAACGGCCGCCCGGTCTGGGTCTGGCAGACGAGCGGGGAGTTCGTGGACCCGCAGACGGCCCGGGAGTTCTGGCAACTCACCGCCGCGGCGAACTGGCATGCGACCGCGACATTCGTGGGCCGTTGTGTACCGGAGGGCACGGCACTGTTGATCGATATGGGCTCCACGACGACGGATCTGATCCCCCTCGAAGACGGCGTGCCGGTCCCGACCGGGCGGACCGATCTGGAGCGTTTGAAGAGCCGCGAACTGATCTACACCGGCGTCGGCCGCACGCCGCTGGCGTCGCTGTGGCCGGTCGCGATCGGGACCGGAGACGGCCGCGAGGTCGAAATCTGCCCGGCGGCGGAACTGTTCGCCACGACCCACGATCTGTATCTGATCAGCGGCGAGGTCCCGGAGGAGCCGACGAACCTCAATACCGCCGACGGTCGCCCTGCCACCGCCGAACACGCCCGGACCCGGGTGGCGAAGATGGCGCTCGCCGATCGGACCGAGTTGACCGACCGACAGATCGACCGTCTCGCGGCGGAGTTCCGTGCGAAGCAGTGCCAACTGGTTCGCCACACGCTCGAGGTGCAGAATGCGCTCACGGAGCGGGTCTTCGACCACGTTCTGTTCGCCGGCGCCGGGCGGTTTCTGGGCCCCGACCTGATCGGCGATCCGGTACGACGGGTCGCGGGGCTGGAATCCGCGACGCCGATCGACCTATCCGACCTGCTCTCCCCCGCCGTCTCCGCCGGCCTGCCGGCCCACGCGGTCGCGCGGCTGTGCGACGAACGGTGTTGAGAAGACGCGGGCCTAAGCCGGAGCCATGGCTCCGGCTTAGGCGGGCGTCTTCTCTGCGATCGCCTTCATCAACGCCGCGACCGCCTGCGTCTGCTCCGCGGTGACCGGCCACGCCTCGCCGTGGGCGAGCCAGGCGTGCAGGGCGTTCAACGGCGACGACGCCTCCCCCGTCCACGGCCGGGCGGCCAGTTCGCCGCCGGGCTCGCGGGTCGTGAGCGTGCCTTCGTGGTAGGCGCCGGCGGGGGTGCGGAGGCTCCATCCGCTCTCCCACCGCACCGCGGCGCCGCGGACGATTTCGATCAGCGCCGTCCCGCCGGTCGCGGCGTCCTCCAGGCGCACCGCGAGCGTCGTCTCCTCCCCCCGCTCGATCCGCGTGGCGTGAACCACCCGCGGCGCCGTCCACTCGGACAGCGCCAGCAATTCGTCCAACCGGGCCTCCAGCCGATCGACGGCCGTGCCGTGTTCCTCCAACGGCCCGAGCGGCGTCTGGGTGTGCTCGACGAGGGTGAAGTCCCGCGGGGTCCCGCTGAGCGGTCGGGTTTCGAAGTACTCCACCGCCGAGCGGGCCGCGGCGAAGGCGGCGGTGAACCGGGCCGGGCGGAAGGGTAAGGAATCGGCGTCGGGACCGTGGGGGACCTCGATCGTCACCCGGCCGGCGTCGCCGCGGAGGGTGGCGTCGGGCTCGGGGGCGTCGGCGTCGTCCGGTTCGAGCAGGGCGAAGCGGGGGTCGTCCGCCAGTTCGTCCCGCCACCAGAGCGCCCACCGGGACCGGCCGAGCACGGCGATCCGCACGGGGTCGGCGGGCGGCGGGGCGACGGTCGGGGAGACGGCGGCGGACACGAAGGCGGTGGCGTGGAACGGGCCGGGGAGGATAATCGGAGGATGCCCGCTTCGCCCCGCCTGCCGCTTCTCGCCGCCGCGCTGCTGTCGGCGACGACGCTCGCCCTCCCCGCCGCGGCCCAGATCCCCGGCCTGCCGGACGGTTTGAAGCTGCCCGAGGGCCTGCAACGCCCCGCCGCCCCGGCCGACGGCCCGCCGGCCCCGGCGGCGGTCTGGACGGCGACGGTGGAGGACCGCGTCACCGCGTTGGCCTTCAGCCCCGACGGCGAGACGCTGGCCGTCGGCACCTTCGAGGCGGTCGAACTGCTGGGGGCGGAGGACGGGAAGCCGGTCCGCACCCTCAAAACCCGCTCCGGCTTCGCCGAGGCGCTGCTGTGGCAGGTTGAAAGGCCCCGCTTCCTTCCGTCCGACAAATCCGATATCGAACGGATCAAGGACGGTGTGCTGACGGTGGGCGACTACCGCCGCGTCACCCGCTGGGAGCCAGCGACGGGGAAGGGACTGACGAAGATCGCCGGGCCTCGGGGCTACGTAACGGGGCTGGGGGTTGGGCTCGGAGAGAATCACGCCGTTCCCCTGTACGCCGCCGCGGAGGACGGGACCGTCCGGAAGTGGGTCTATGACGGCGGTGCCCGGAGCGTCGGTGACCCGACCAAGATCGTGCAGCCGCTGGGCGAAGAGTCCCGCGTGCCGGCCCGGGGGCTCGCGGTGTACGGGAACCGGATCGCCGTCGTGTTCGGCGACCCGAACCGGGACACGAAGGGCGGCCCCGCCTTCCTGCTGGACTCGGTGACGCTCGACACCCTCTTCCCCCTGCCGGAGCACACCCGGGCCGCGGAGTGCGTGACCTTCAGCGCCGGCGGCGGCTATGTGCTCACCGGCGGGGCCGACGAGGTGGCCCGGCTGTCCAGGCTCGCCGGGACCGGCGAACCGCAGCCCGTCGGCCGCTACGCCGGCCACGCCCGGCCGGTCAACGCGGCGCTCGGGTTTCCGGCGCCCGACGGGGAGGAACCGGACGCCCGTCCGTTGTTCGCCACCGGCAGCGGCGGGCGGGCTAAGGACGGCAACGAACTCCGCGTCTGGCGGTTCGAGCCGGAGGCTCCCAAGGCGGAAGGCGAGCAGGCGGACGGCGGAGGGGACGAGACGGCAGAGGGCCCCGCCGGCAAGGTGCGGGACCTCGCAGCGATCGGGGACTTTGCGGGGCCGGTGCGGAGCCTCGCCCTCTCCCCGGACGGGACACTGCTGGCCGTCGGCGACGACGCCGGCGCCGTGCGGCTCCTCCGCGTCGCCGACCTCACCGCCGAACCGCCCGCCGCCGGTGCCGACGACGAGCCGGCCGACGAAGACTCCAACGAAGACGCCCCCGACGCGGAGACGGAGCCATGACGACCGCCACCCTGCTGACGCTCTCCCTGCCGGCGCTGCTGGCCGCCGAGGAGGCCCGGCCGCTCTCGCCGGAGGAGTTCCGCGCCCGGTTCGACGCCTTCGTGCTGCTGGACCGCGACCCCGATCTGCCGGCCGCCGCCACCGTGCCCGGCGGGGTGCGGCTGCTCCGCAGCGTCGACGCCGTCCGCGGCCTGAGCGACTCCCAACGCCACGACCTGCGGCGCTCCCTCACCTATAAACTCACCGAAACCCGCGACGACCTCATCCGCAAGGGCCTGCGGTGGGAACGGGATCTCAAACGGGGCCGCGTCTCCACGGCGAACCGTCTGCGGGGCCGGCAGACCCTCGCCGGGCCGATGGAGATGCGGAACGCCCGCCGGCTGATCGACCTGATTCAATCCACCGTCGCCCCGGACACGTGGGACGTGAACGGCGGGCCGTCCAGCGCCAGTTATTTCGATCTGTATCAGGTCCTCGTGATCCGCGCCCCGCAGCGCGTGCACGGCGAGGCGGAGGCGGCCCTGGGAGGCCTGCGCAAGTGACGGCGGACGAACTTAGGACGGCGGACGTTCACGCAACGACGGCGGATCGCGCACCGGCGGACGAACCGGCGAGGGGGGCGACGCCGTCCCGCGGCCGCTCGATCCGGGGGAGTTGGTTGGTCGTGGGGATGATCTGCCTGGGCTGCGTGACGACGGCGGGGCTGTTCTGGTTCTGGAACACCCGCACCGCCGACTACCGCCCGCTGGCGGACGCCCTGGCGGAGGCGTTGCCCGGCAGCAGTCCGCGGGTGGAGGGCGGCCGCCGCCGCCGGCCGGACCCGGACGTCTCCCTGTTGCAGGTCATGTTGAAGGTGCCGTTCGACCCCGGCGCCGGCGATCCGGAACGGGGCCCGGCGCCCCCGCCGCCGCAAGCCGCCGCGACCTTGGAGACGGTGGACCGAACCGTCGCCGCCAGCCCGTTCGCCGGGCGGTACGACGTGCTGGAGGTGCACCTCCGCCGCGACGGCCCCGGCGGGGTGATCACCAGCGCCACCTACACCCGCCCGATGCCTCAGCGTTCCTCACCGGAATGAACGAACCGGATTCCCCATTACCAGCCCGGAGCGCAAGCTCCGGCCCGCGAGCGGAGCGAGCGACAGGGGACGCCCCCGTTCGAGAGGCGGCCGACCGCCGGAGCTCGCGCTCCGGGCTGGTAAACGATGAGCCGTGGTACGCAAACGGCCTGCGGTTCTCGTGCACCGCCTGCGGGGCCTGCTGCACGGGGGCGCCGGGAGCGATCTGGGTGGACGACGAGGAGCAGGCCGCGATCGCCGAGGCCGCCGGGATCAGCCTCATGGAACTGCGATTGAAGCGCACCCGGCTGATCGGCGGCCGGGTCTCCCTGCGGGAGCGGGCGAACGGCGACTGCACCTTCCTCGACCCGAACACCCGCAAATGCACCGTCTACGCCGCCCGCCCGGTGCAGTGCCGGACCTGGCCGTTCTGGGATTCCAACCTGAACACCCCCGCGGATTGGGAGCGGACCAAAGCCGAGTGCCCCGGCGCCGGCGTCGGCCAATTAGTGAGCCTGCAAGACATCCGCCGGCAGGCCAACCAGCGATCGCTCTGACGCCCGCCCCGGTTCGCCGTCGCCGGTAGGCGGCGCGAATTCCGGTGACGTCCGCGCCCCGCCCGCCGGGTACGCTGGCGGTTCCCCGGTTCTTCGCCCACAAGCCCCCATGTCGGACCTCGCCGCCCGGTACGCCGCGCTGAGGGCCGAGGCGACCGCCCTCGCCGGGCAGCCGGCGGACATCCGCCAGCGGGCGGCGCTGCTGCACCGGATCTACCTCGACAGCGGCGGCAATCACGCCTTCGCGGAGATCGCCGCCCACGGCGCCCTCTGGGCCTACGGCTTCTTCGAGACGACGGGGACGCTCGGCCGGGTCATCTCCTACCGCTACGCCCTGAACGGCCGAGAGATGATCCGCCGGCACGCGATGCTGCAGGGCTTCGCGGACGGCTTCAAAGAGGCCAACCGCAGCGTGTTCGTCGACACCTACAGCCAGTTCTACCTCACCGCGGAACTGAACGACCCCACCGACGCCACGGTCCTCGTCGGCGGCGACCTCGTCCCGGCCATGGCGACGATCCACGAGGCGAGCCGCCGCGGCCGCCTGCTGGACGCAGACGTGCGGCGGGAGCTGTTCCAAAGCGTGCTGCGTCGGGAACAGACGGTCACGGTGGGGCCGAAGGTGGACGAGGAGTTCGCCAAGTTCGACTGCCCGATCCTGCGGGCCTGCGTGATGAAGCCGCCGGTGCGGTTCGCCTATTTTCCGCGGTGGACCTGGTTCTGGTTCCGCAATTTTCAGGACACGGAGGAGCGCGTCCGCCGGGCCCACCGCTGCTTCGACATCGCGGAGGCCGTCGGCTGGACGCGGGTGTTCGACTCGATGCAGACCTACCGCGTGCTGCCGCCGGAGTTCTTCGTCGACCCGCCGGGTTACGCCGCAGCGCTGAAGGGGCAGTTGCTGAGCGGGGCGAAGCTCGCGGCTTAGACTGCCGGCATGTCCTCGACCTCCGACCGCACGCCGGGCGTACCGCACCCGACGAACACGGTGCACTTCGCCTGCTTTGAGTGTCGGGTGAGCTTCAAGCAGCCCGGCTCGTCGAACTGGGACCCGGCCGTGCCCGAGCGGCCGTTTCCCTGCCCGAACTGCAAGGCGCCGATGCGACGGATGGGCCGTTACTTCAAGGCGCCGCCTCGCCGCGACGTGCGCGGCTGGCGGGAGACGATCCGGCTGTACCTGGGCGGCGAGCGATTCGAGACGAGTCGGCCGTCGACGTGACGACGGCGGACGACCGTTCGCCGTAACGGACGCACCTGCTTGATATTACGGCGGGGCCGCTCCTACAGTGCGAAAGGCGTCGCTCGCCGCCACGCTCAATCCCGCATCCGCCAACCCCGTCCGCCCCCGGTGACTAAAAAAGAGATCGTCAAGGCGATCGCCGACGAGCTGGGGCTGACCCAGATGGCGGTCAAGGAGGTCGTGCAGATGACCTTCGACCACATCGTGGACACGTTGGTGGACGACCGCCGCATCGAGCTGCGGAACTTCGGCGTGTTCGAGGTGAAGCGCCGGGCCGCCCGGCAGGCCCGCAACCCGAAGACGGGGGAGCCGGTCGAGGTGAAGGCCCGCTACGTCGTCGCCTTCAAACCGGGCAAGGAGATGGAGGAGCGCGTCAAACTGATGGAGCGCCGCGAGCGCGAGAAGGCCGAGGAGGCCCGACTCCGCGAACGGCACGCCCAGCAGTTCGCCCCCCCGCCGCCCGCCGGTCAGGCCCCGGCCGCCGGCCGCGGCTACGCCCAGCCCCAGAGCCCCCCGCACGCCCCGGCCCCGCCGCAGAGCGCCGACCGCCTCCCCGTGCGGCCCGACCCCCCGCCCGCCGCAACCTCCGCCGGCGACTGAGAGGGGAGAAGGCGAGCGGCGGGGCGTCAGCCCCCCGAGCGTGCGGCGCACCAAATCAAGCCGCAGCCCCGTGACGTTCGGGGCTCAAACCGACGGCGAACCGGGCGGCGAACCCGTTCGGCCGCGAAGGGAAACCGGGCTCCGCGGCCCGTAAAGGCGGAAAATCCCCGCCATCCGGCGCCCGCCGGGCAAGCGGCGTGAAGCCAACGGGCGGAGCGGCCGATTCATCCGGCATGACGGGTCGCGGCGGTCCTCCGGGCCGCCCCGGGCCCGGCCCCCACGCCCGACGCTCGGTTCGCCGAAGTCGGACGGGGGCGTGCGTCCCGACCCGGTATCCGCCCGGCCCCGCGGCCGTTTGGGAGAGAGCCCCTCATGACCACCCCCACGACGACCCGCCCCGCAAAGGATCGGCTTGTGAAGGCTCGCCGATTCCAAGCGGCCGCCGCCCTCGCCCTGCTGCTGGGCGCCGCCGCGATCCAGACCGGCTGCGTAGTCCCCATCTACGCCACCGAGCGGGACGAACGCGCCCGCCAGCTGCTGTACGTGTCGGAGAACCTCCGCCACATCACCCGCATCTGGGAACGCATCTGGTTCCTCGACCTGCCGGACACCGCCACCCCCTACCGTACCCACGGCGGGATCATCTGAGCGGGCCGGGCAGCCGACCAAACGGTTCGCGCGCCCGGTTTCCCCGTGCGTCGCCCGCTTGTGGTTTCGCGGCGCCCGAGGACTCCTCAGCGCCCGCGAAACCGCAAGCGACGTGCATCCCGCCCTCCCGGGGCCGGCGAAGCGGTCGGGGCAACGTGACGGCCTCCGGCCGCGGGCGTACACTCCGGCCGTGCCCGCCCCCGATCTCTCCGTCGCTCTCGGCCGATTGCGGCTGGCGAACCCGATTCTGGTCGCCAGCGGAACCTTCGGCTACGCCCGGGAGTTCGCCCCGCTGGTGGATCTGTCCACGCTGGGCGGCGTCGTCCCCAAGACAGTCACCCCGCTCCCGCGGATCGGCAACCCGCCGCCGCGCACCGTCGAGACCCCGGCCGGGATGCTCAACAGCATCGGCCTGGACAACGACGGCGTGGAGCACTTCTGCGCCCATCACCTGCCCTACCTGTCCGGGTTGGGGACCGCGGTGATCGCCAACGTCGCCGGCAAGAGCCCCGACGAGTTCGCCGTGATGGCCGCCCAGGTGGAGCAGGCCGGCGGTGCCGACGCGATCGAGCTGAACGTCTCCTGCCCGAACGTCAGCGGCGGGGTGGACTACGGCCGCACCCCGCAGGGCGCCGCCGCGGTGGTCTCCGCCGTGCGGGCCGCCTGCGGGCTGCCGATCCTGGCGAAGCTGACCCCCAACGTGACCGACGTCCCCAGCGTGGCCCGAGCCGCCGCCGACGCCGGGGCGGACGCCGTCACGCTGGTGAACACCTTCACCGGGCTGGCGGTGAACTGGCGCACCCGCCGCCCCGTGCTGGGCAACGGCATCGGCGGCCTGTCCGGCCCGGCGATCAAACCGCTGGCCCTGCGGGTCGTCTATCAGGTCGCGCAGGCCGTGGACGTGCCGATCGTCGGCTGCGGGGGGATTCGCACGGTGGACGACGTACTGGAGTTCCTCGTCTGCGGCGCCAGCGCCGTGCAGGTCGGGACCGCGAACTTCGCCGACCCCACCGTGTCCGGCCGCCTGGTCACCGAACTGGCCGCGGCGCTGGAGCAGGAGGGCCTCGGTTCCGTGAATGAACTGGTCGGCACGCTCGGCCCGCCGAAAACGCAGCAGGCCGCCGGCACGCCGGCGGCCCCGACGAAGGCTTAGAGAACACACGATGCGCGTCCTCTCCGGCATTCAGCCCACCGGCCGGTTCCACTGGGGGAACTACTTCGGGGCGATCCGCCAATACATCGCCCTGCAAACCGCGGCGGAGACGCCGGGCGGTCGGGCGTTTTATTTCCTCGCGGACCTGCACGCCCTGACGACGATCCGCGGGGAGCCGGAGACGCTCCGGCAGCACACCCGCGACGCCGCCCTGGACCTGCTGGCGCTGGGCCTCGACCCGAACCGGGCCACGCTGTTCCGGCAGTCCGACGTGCCGGAGGTGACGGAGCTGTTCTGGGCCCTGCTGACCGTCACCCAGATGCACCTCCTGGACAAGGGCCACAGTTATAAAGAGAAGAAGGCCCGCGGCCTGCCGGCCGACGCGGGGCTGTATACGTACCCCATTCTGCAGGCGGCCGACATCCTGCTGTACGACAGCGACACGGTCCCCGTCGGCGCCGATCAGGTGCAGCACATCGAAATCACCCGCGACCTCGCGGAGCGGTTCAATCATATCTATTCCGCGGACGTGCTCGTCCCGCCGAGGGCCTACGTACTGGACGATTCGGCGAAGGTGATCGGCCTGGACGGGGAGAAGATGAGCAAGTCCTACGGCAATACGATCGAGATTTTCGAGTCGCCCAAGAAGCTCAAGAAAAAGTGCAATTCGATCGTCACTGACAGCCTGTCGGTGGAGGACAGAAAGGAGCCGGAGGGGGACAACGTCTTCACGCTTTACAAGCTGTTCGCCACGCCGGAGCAGCGGGAGGAACTCGCCGCGAAGTACCGGGCCGGCGGGATGGGCTACGGCGAGGCGAAGAAGGCCCTGATCGACGCCGCCACGGCCTACTTCGCCCCGGCCTGGGAGCGCCGGGCCGCCTGGGAAGCCCGCCCGGACGACGTGGAGGACGTGCTCCGCACCGGCGCCGCGAAGGCCCGCGACGTCGGCGGCACCGTGCTGGACAGGGTGCGAGTCGCCTGCGGGCTGGCGGCGCGGCGATGATCGTCGGCCTCGGGACGGACATTATTGAATGCGACCGGATCGCCGCGTTGATCGAGCGGCACGGGGAGTCCTTTACGCACCGGGTCTTCACCCCGGCGGAGCGGGCGTACTGCGACAAGCATAAGAACAGCGCCCAGAACTACGCCGGGCGCTGGGCGGCCAAGGAGGCCGCGATGAAGGCCCTCGGCACCGGCTTCGTCCCGCCGGTCGGCTGGCACGACTTCGAAATCCTCCCCGAACCCAGCGGCGCCCCCGTAATGACCGTCACCGGCGGCGCCGCCGAGGTGCTGCACACCCGCGGCGGCTCCGTCGAGGGGGTGATGGTCACCATCTCCCACTGCAAGGCCTACGCGACCGCGACGGTGATCCTTCTCAGCTGACCCTGGTTCGCCGTCGCCGTTAGGCGGCGTGCACCCGGGTGAGCGGGCGCGCCGCCTCGCGGCGACGGCGAACCGGGGGGCGGGTCAGTCTTCGTCGTCGCTCTCTTCGTCGTCGGATTCGCCCTTGAGGTACTTGTCGAACCAGGCGTGGTCCCAGGCGAGCTTGGCGGCGCGGTGCTTTTTCTTCATCAGGCCGTGCGGTTCGCCGGGGTAGACGATCAGCTCGGCGGGGACGTCGAGGTAGTTATAGAGCGACCGGAACAGCGTTTTGGAGTGCTCCGGGGGGACGCGGGCGTCGGAGCCGCCGACGTGGATCAGCGTGGGGGTCTTCGTCTTGTTCAACGTGTACAGCGGGCTGCTCTCGACGTACTCCTCCGGGTTCTCCCAGGGCAGCTTGCCGCTCATGTAATTGATGACGTGGCCGGGGGTGTCCTCGACGCCCCACTGGATCACCTGATCGACGACGCCGGCGCCGCTGCTGGCGGCGGCGAAGCCGTATTCTTTTCCCTCCAGGCCGGCGGTGAAGGTCCGCGAGAGCAGGGCGTTGGTGAGGAATCCGCCGTTGCTCCAACCCATCACGCCGACCTTTTCCGGGTCGATCAGGCCGTCTTTGGCGAGGGCCTCCACGCCGGCGAGAATATCCTCCACCTCAATATCGTTCTCGCGGCCGATCAGGTCGACCATGAATTTTTCGCCGTAGCCGGTGCTGCCGCGGTAGTTGGGGGAGAGCATCGCGTAGCCCTTCGCCGCCATTAGCGCCCGGCCGTAGATGCGGAATCGCCGCAGATAGGGCTCCGAGGCGGTCGGGCCGCCGTGGATCGCCACGACCAACGGCAGCGGGCCGTCCTTCTCCTTGTTATAGCCGGGGGGCAGTTCGAGGATGCCCTCGACCGGGGCGCCGTCCGGGGCCTCCCAGCTGTAAAGCTGCACCTCGGGGAAGGCCCAGTCCTTCGTCTGGGGGTTCACGTCGGTGAGCTTCGTCAATTTCTCGCCCTCCACCCGCCAGACGTCGCCCAGTTCGGTGGGGGTGCCGGCGGAGACGATCGCGGGGCGGCCGTCCTGCAGGGCGAAGCTGAAGACGACCACGTCGCCGGGGGTGACGACCGCCTTCTTCGCCTCGCCGCTGGCCTGCGGGGTGATGTCGGAGACCTTATAAACCCGGGCGCGGCCGTGGTCCTCGCCGATGTAGGCGACGGCGTCGGAGCCGTCGACGAAGTGGGCGGAGCCGTCGTAGATCGTCACCGCGCCGTCGGTGGCGAACCGCGAGGCGGCCCAGCCGTCGCCACTTTTTTCATAGACATACAACTCGGCCGGGTAGCCGTCGAAGGCCACGGTGAAGGCGACCTTGCCGCCCTGCGAGACGGCGGGGGCGTCGATCCAGCCGTACGGGGAGGGGTGCTCCTTCCGCCAGCCGTCCTTGGTGATTGTCGTCGCCTTTTTGGAGCCGACGTCCAGCAGTTCAACGCGGCTTTCGCCCTCGTGGGTGATGAGGTTGCGGTCCGGGTCGGTGACCATCGCCACGCTTTTCCCGTCCGGGCTGACGCCGAAGCTGCGGATGTAGCGGTCCGGGGCGATCAGCTCCTCGCTGCGCCAGGTGTTCAGATCGAGCCGCATCAGCGTGCTGTATTTGACCTTGCCGTGGCCGTAGTCGAGGTCTTTATATTTGCTCCGCAGCCCGGCGAGGTCGTCCTCCACGACTTCGCGAGGGACGGTGTAGAAGATGGCGGAGCCGTCGTCGGTCACCGCCGCGGCCTCCACGCCGCCTTTAATGCGGGTGACGGCGGAGAGGTTCTTGCCGTCGACGTCGATCTTCCAGACTTGCGTGTCGCCGTCGGTCGGCGGTTCGTCGCCGCCTTTGCGGGCGGAGAGGAAATAAATCGTCCTGCCGTCCGGGGCCCACATCGGGGAGGAATCGCCGGCCGGGTCGAACGTCAGCCGCGTGCCGTTGGTGGCGGGGTCGTCGTCGTTGGGCGTGACCCAGAGGTCGGTGTTCATGTCGTCGCTGTCGTCCTCCCAGCCGGTGAGGGTGAACGCGACGAGTTTGCCGTCCGGCGAGGGCGCCACGCTGCCGACCGCCCGGATCGTGAAGTAATCGTCCGGCTCCAGTGGGTGCGGCTTGTCCTGAGCCGCCAGCGGGAGGGCGCCCGGTGTGACGCCCGACAGGGCGAGGGCCAGCAGGGCGAGAACGGGGCGGGTCATCCGGGAACTCCGACAGGAAAGGGGGCACGCCGTTGTTCGGATTCGCCCCCGAAACCGCAAGCGAGCGGGCGACGCCGGGGGAGGGGGGGCGAACTTGGGATTCCCCCCCTCTCCCTTGAGGGAGAGGGGCCGGGGGTGAGGGTGACGCACGGTTCACCCGCCCCCGCTCTCTGCGGTGAGGTGGCGCTCGAACGGAGAGCAGACGGACAGTGAACGGCGTGCGGGCATCACTGCCCCCTCACCCCCGACCCCTCTCCCCCAAAAGGGGGGCGAGGGGGGAACGGTGCCGCGGGTCTTCCCCCTTCAACCCCTCACGCCTCGAAGCGCTCCAGCACGCTGGCGGCGGCGTCGGCCTGGGCGAGGAGGACGGCGACGTCGCCGGCGCGGAGCGAATCGTCGGCGCCGGGCACCCGCACGAACTCCTCGCGGTCGATCGCGGCGACCAGCGCCCCGCGGAAGCCGGCGTCCTTCAGCGGCACGCCGATCAGTTCGCAGCCTTCCCGCACCTCCACCTCGTAGACGGCGGCCTGCTTGCCGGCGACGTCGAACCGGGCCAGCACGGCGCCGGTCTGCACCATCCCGTCCACCTGCCGGGCCATCACGCTGCGGGGACTGACGGCGACGTCGATGCCCAGCTTGCCCAGCACGTTGGCGTAGTCCGGGCGGCGGACGACGGACATGATCCGGCTGGCGCCCAGTTCGCGGGCCTCCACGCCGCAGACGATGTTGTCCTCGTCCCGGCCGGTGGCGGCGACGAACACGCCGGCCCGGTCCACGCGGGCCTCCTCCATTTCGCTGCGGCGGGTGACGTCGCCGTGCAGGACCGTCACGCCGTCCAGCTTGCCGGCCAGTTCCTCGCAGCGCTCCAGGTTGCCCTCCATCAGCACGACGCTGAAGCGGCCCTTCGAGAGCACCCGGGCGAGGTTGAAGCCGATCTCCCCGCCCCCGCCGATCACCACCAGCAGCTTCGGCGGGGCCGACTTGCGGAAGCGGCGGGCGGCGTCCTCCAACGAATCGCCGGTGCCGATGAGGGTGACGGTGTCGCCGGCGTGCGCGGCGTCCTCGCCGTTGGGGATCCGGGCGACGCCGTCGGTCACGAACACGCCGGCCAGCACGCCGGAGCCGAACTTCAAATCCTTCAGCGGCACGCCGCAGGCGGGGGCGTCGGTTTCGACGAGCACCTCCTGCACTTCCACGCCGCCGCGGACGAGGTTCTCGAGCACGAACATCCCCCGCATCCGCACGCTGCGGGCCAGCTCCAGGGCGGTGAGGCGTTCCAGCGACAGCAGCCGGTCGATGCCGAAGTGCCGGCGGTAGTCGAACGTGCTGCTGTCCAGATAGGAGGGGTTGAACACCCGGGCCACGCTGCGGCGGGCGCCCATGCTTTTGGACAGGCTGGCGCCGACGAGGTTGATCTCGTCCTTGCTGGTGACGGCCAGCACGAGGTCCGCCGACTGCACGCCGGCCTGGAACAGCGTGACGGCGTCGCAGGCGCTGCCCTTCACCGTCTGCACGTCCAGCTGTTCGCCGGCGATCTCCAGCACCTCCGGGTCCGGGTCGACCAGGCAGACGTTATGCCGGTTGCCGAGCACCTTGCAGATGCTGGTGCCCACCGTCCCGCCCCCGAGGATGACGACGTTCAAAACTGGCGCGGGATCTGGGGACGGGGGCGGAGCGGTCTGATGTTAACGAACCTCTCCCGCGCGCCTAAGCCGGAGCCCAGGCTCCGGCTTGGGCGGGGGAGTTCCGGCTTGGGCGGGACGGGCGACGCGAATCGCCGAGTTGGTGAACCGGTGTCCCGGTTTTGGCGTTCCCCGGGGGTCGGCCGGCGGTACACTCCCGCCCGCCCGGCGCTCCCCCGTCCCCCGATTCGCGTTCCGTCCCGTGCCGATGAAACCCCGCGTCTACTGTGCCGGCCCGCTGTTCAACGCCTGCGAAAAGCGGGAAATGACGCTGATCGCCGACCGGTTGGAAGCCCACGGCTACCCGGTCTACCTGCCGCACCGGGACGGGATGGAGTTCAAGAACGTCCTGCCGCTCTTGGTCCCCCGCGGCTACGAGCCGGCCGAGGCGGCGGAGTTCCTGCACAAGTCGATCTTCGCCCTGGACGTGTACCAGTTGGCGGTCGCCTGCGACGCGATGGTCTGGAACCTGAACGGCCGCGTCCCGGACGAGGGCGCCGTCAGCGAGGCCGCGATCGCCTGGACGCTGGGCAAGCCGCTGGTGGCCTACTCCGACGACGCCCGCTGCCTGATCGAGGGCCGCTTCAACCCGCTGCTGGTCGGGCTGGTGGATTTTGAACATACGGACGACCTGGACGAATTGCCCCTGCTCCTCACCGAGGCGATCGCCGACGCCGCCGCCGACGACCACACCCCCGCCGCGATCGAGGACATGCCCCGCCGCTTCCGCCAGACGGTGAAGGACGGCGAGATCATGTGGAACCTGCTCTTCGACCGCGGCGCCGCGGAGAACAACGTCCTCATCGCGGATACGGTGGAGGAGTTGTTCGCCCCCAGCCGCGAACGCGAACTGGTCTAAGCCGGAGACAAGTCTCCGGCTTGGGCGCTGCGCACGGAACAATGCCCGATTCTCTCCCCAACCTGCCCGAACTCGCCCCGCCCGGCTCGGGGGGATTGGTACGGCTGCCCGGGAGCGGGGACGTGCCGTTCACCCCGCGGGTGCGGGCGCTGGTCGATACGCCGGCGCTGCAACGACTGCGGCACGTCTCGCAATTAGGGGTCGCCTCGCGGGTCTATCCCGGGGCGACGCACACGCGGTTCGAGCACACCCTCGGCGTGTACGGCAACGCCGTGCGCTGCCTGCGGAGTTTGGCAACGGTGAATGCCTTCGCCGACGTCGCCACGGCCCACGACGCCGAGGTTTTCCTCTGCGCCGCCCTGCTGCACGACGTCGGCCACTGGCCGTTCTGTCATCCGATGGAAGACCTCAAACTCCCGAACGTGCCGGACCACGAGCACTGCGCCGCCGCCCGCTTCGCCCCCGGCACGCCTGCCGGGGCAGTATTGAGGGAGGAATGGCAGGTCGAACCGGCGGAGGTCGCCGCCTTTCTGACCGGCGACGGGGCGGACGGCGGGGGGAACGGCGGGCCGGCCCGGGCGCTGCTGCGGGGGTTACTCGACGGGCCGATCGACGTCGATAAAATGGATTATCTCGAACGCGATAGCCTGCACGCCGGCGTGCCGTACGGGCGAAACTTCGATAAAGAGCGGCTGATCGCCTCGCTCACTGTGCACCCGGAGTTCGGCGCCGGCGGCGCCCCGTCGCATCGGGGCCTCGCCCTGACGACCAAGGGCCGCACCGCCGCCGAACTGCTGGTCTTCGCCCGCTACGTGATGTTCGCGGAGGTCTATTGGCACCACACCGTCCGGGCCGCGACGGCGATGCTGCTGCGGGCGGTCTATAATCGCCGGGCCGAATTCATCACGCCCGACCTGTTCGACGCGATCGACGGCGATTTTGAACGGCGATTATTGACGGTCTGCGACGGCACCGACGACGCCCGCCTCGCCGCGGGGCTGTTCCGGCCGGGGGCGGGGGAGGGAATCTATAAACGGTTGGCGGAGTTCGGCCCGCACGAGGGGGCGGCGCTGTTCCGCCGGCTCTCCGGCCGCCCGTACGCCCAACTGGCCGCGGTCGCCGAGGCGCTCGCCGCTCTCTTAAAGAGAGCGGCTCACGTTCCCGCCGACCTCGCCCCCACGGACCTGCTGCTGGACGCCCCGCCGGCCCATCGGGAGGTGCAATTCCAGGTCGACGTGATCGGCGCCGACGGCACGGCCCGGCCGCTCGCCGACGTCTCCCCCGTCACCCGCACGCTGGCGACGGAGCAGTTTGACGAACACGTCAAACGGGTTCGACTGTATTGCCACCCCCGGCTGCGGGACGTCCTCAAGCCGCTCGACTGGCAAGCCGAACTGGCCGCCGCGGCGGACGCGGTTCTTTAATTCGTGCGGCGCCCGCACGTCCCGGAGGCAAGATCGGGTGAGCCCGGAGCGCAAGCTCCGGCCGTGCGTTTCCTCGCCGGCTGCGCCGACGGCCGGAGCTTGCGCTCCGGGCTCACAGAAGCCGCGATGCCGGGCGGCCGATCGCCGGCGGTTCAAACGCGGTCGACCGCCGCATCGGCCTCCGCCCGTTCCGCCTGGGCGGCGGGATCGGCGTCGGGATAAAGGAACGGGGCGAACAGAGCGTTCATCGTCGGCATGATGACGTAGTGCATCGCCGTGACCAGAAACGCCGTGGTGCACAGCAGTTTGAACCAGAGTTGCAGCGTGCCGTTGTCGTTCATCACCGGCCAATCCGCCGGCAGCGTGCGTTGCGTCGCCCAGTCGAGGCCGTACACCAGGCCCAGCAGCGGCGGATAAACGCCCAGCCAGGTCACGAGAATGCGTTTCCAGCCCGGCGGCGACGGGGATGAAGCGGGGTCGGCCATCGGCGAACGATTGGAAGGGGAAGGAGTCGACGGGGGGTGTGGGGGAGGGAGCATAGGAGCGCCGACGCGGTAGGCTGCGGCGGTTTTCCCCCATCCGGCGAGCATCCGTGTCGTTTCCCACGCCCCTCGTCGTCGCCCTGCTGTTCGCTCTCGGCCCGGCCGGGGGGCCGCCGGGACCGGCGGAGATTCAGGTCGTCGACGCCGCGACCGGCCGCGGCGTGCCGCTGGTCGAGTTGGAAACGACCCACGGCGTGCGGCTGGTCACCGACAACGCCGGCCGGGCCGCCTTCGCCGAGCCGGAGTTGTTCGGAACCGAGGTCTGGCTGAGCGTCCGCGGCCACGGCTACGGGGTGAAGGCCGACGGGTTCGGCTACCGGGGCGTCCGCGTCACGCCGGCCCCCGGGGCGCCGGTTGTGATCCAGGTGGACTGCGAGTTTCCGGCCGAACGGATCGGCCGCCTGACCGGCGCCGGCCGCTGGCGCGACAGCGCCCTGCTGGGACACGATACGCCGCCGGACTTGAACGGCCGCGTCGCCGGGCAGGACAGCGTGCAGCCGGTGATTTATCAGGACCGCGCGTACTGGTTCTGGGGCGACACCTCCCGGCTGAGCTACCCCCTGGGCCTGTTCCGCATGGCCGCGGCGACCACCCCGATTCCCGCCGGCCTGACGGCGGACGACGACGTCCTGGAGGCCCTGCGATACAACTACCTGACGGGGCCGGACGGCTTCGTCCGGGCGGCGATCCCGCTGCCGGACCGGCCGGAGGGGGTTGTCTGGATCGACGGGCTGTGCGTCGTCCCGGACGAGCGGGGGGAGGAGCGATTAATTTGCCATTACTCCCGCCGGGAGGGGTTGGCGAAGGAACTGGACCACGGCGTCGCGGTTTGGGACGACGAGGCGGCGGAGTTTCAATCCGTCTCCACGCTGCTGACCTCGGAAACGTGGCGGCACCCGAAGACGCACCCGATCCGGTATGAAGCGGACGGCCGCGAGTGGCTGCTGTTCGGCGCCCCCACGCCGAACGTCCGCGTACCGGCGACGCTGGCCGCCGTGCTCGACCCGGCTCAATACGAAGCCTTCGCCCCGACGGAGGAGGAGGGCGCGCCGGTCTGGCGCTGGCAGACGGACGAACCGCCGAGCGACTCCAAAGCGGAGCGGGAGCGGCTCGACGCCGGCCGCCTCGCCCCCGCCGACGCCCGCTTCCTCCCGGCCGACGCCGCAGACCCGACCCGCCGCGTGCAACTGCACAGCGGCACGGTGCGGTGGAACGAACACCAAAAGAAATGGGTCCTGATCGCCGGGCAGATCGGGGGAACGTCCCACCTGGGCGAAGTCTGGTACGCCGAGGCCGACGCCCCGACCGGCCCCTTCAAAACCGCCGTGAAGATCGCCTCCCACGAGCGGCAGACGTTTTATAACGTCTGCCAGCACCCCGTCCTCGACGCCGACGGCAGCCGCGTGATTCACTTCGAGGGCACCTTCACCCGCGACTTCTCCGGCAATCCGGAGAAGGTCCCGCGGTACGAATATAACCAGTTGCTCTATCGCCTCGATCTGGACGCCGCGGCGCTGCGGGCGGCTCAGGATTGATCTGTCTCCCCTCTCCCTCGAGGGAGAGGGGCCGGGGGTGAGGGTGACGCACGGTTCGCCCGCCTCCGCTCTTTGCCGTGCGGCGGCGGTCGGACGGAGAGCAGCCGGACGGTGAAAGGCGTGCGGGAATCACTGCCCCCTCACCCCCGACCCCTCTCCCCCAAAAGGGGGCGAGGGGGGACGAATCAGCGATACCTCAGAAGGTTCGCCGTACTCTTCTCCCCTCTCCCTTGAGGGCGAAGGGAGACCGGCGAACCGCGTTCGCCGTGCGACCGGGGCGGGTCAAAACGGCGACCCGTCCGCGTCGCTGACTTCGCGGGGGATCATCCAGCAGGAGTCGTGCGGTTGCAGGCCGACGTGCGAGTAATACTCCCGGGCCTTGGGGGCGGCGAGCAGAATGAGCGTCGTGCCCCGGCCGGCGGCCTCGTGGGTGCGGCGGAGCAGTTCCTTCCCGATCCCCCGACGCTGGAACGCGGCGTCCACCGCGAGGTCCGCCAGATAGGTGCAGCGGGCGTAGTCCGTCAGGGCCCGGGCCACGCCCGCCAGACGGCCGTCCACGCGGGCCGTCAGCACGACGTCCGCGTTCCGCAGCATATCCTCCATCACCAGCCGATCGTCCACCGGGCGACGCTCCGCCAGCGTGGAGCGCCGCAGCACGTCCACGAACTCCTCCACGGACAGCTCCGGCTCCAATTGATAAACCACGCCGGCCGTTAGTTCACCGGTCGCGGGTTCGGCCGTGCCAGACTCGGTCGTCATCAGCTTTCCCGAATAAAATGCTGGGCGAAGCTGCGGACTTCCTTGCCGTTGAGCACGTGCACGGTCCGCAGGCGTTCGATCGTCGCCGAGCCCATCCGACTCAGCGGGACGTGCACGAGCTTCTTTTGATATTTGCGGGCCAGCCGGCGGAAGCCGGCGCCGGGGGGGGCCTCGCTGAGCACGGCGATGTGCTTTTCTTCGGCGTACAGGCAGGCGCCGGCCAGCAGGCGTTCCTCTAGGGTGTCGCAGAAGTCCAGCCGCCGGTCCCGCCACAGGTCGATCACCGGCCGCGGGGGGAATAAAAACAGGCAGCCGCCGTAGGTCGCCCGGGCGATGCCGGGGCCGATGAGGTCGTCCTTCCAATCGCTGGCGAACAGGGCCAGCGTGGATTCGTCCGCGTGCTCCGCGTGCCAGGTGATCCGCCAGGGGTAGTCCCGCGGGTCGGCGGGGCTGTCGAACAGCATCACGACGCTGTCAATTCCCCCCCGCACCGGCGGCAGGTTCTTGACGTATAAGTCGCCGGTGTGCCAGTTACGGAGCGTCTCCCGGATATCGAGCCCGTCCCGCAGGCTGGTGGTGAACTTCTCGCTGCGGGCCAGATCGGAGCCGATCAGCTTCAGCGCCACGTCTTTGATGTGAGTGCGGAAGCTCTCAATCTTGCGATCCTCGGGGGGATAGCTGCACTGACGGAAGGGATTCCAGCGCTGCTTCCAGTGCTGTTTGTCGATCTCCGGCGGGCGGCGGTTCAGGTCGATCGTCCGCCAGGTCGTCGGCGGGCCGGGCAGGCGGTTGACGGCCTGGCAGATCTCCCCGTCGGGCAGTTGCACGCGGCTGGGGCCGAACTTCATCGTGCGGAACGCCGGCTCCTCGGAGAGAACCCCCGGCCGCGGACTATAATCCCGGGCGGCCTCCATCAGATGCACGGCGAAGGCGTCCCCGAAGATCTGCTTCGCCGCCACGGCCAGCGTATAGAGGTCCGGGGTGAGGCGCCGCTCGATCAGGCTGAGGTTCCGCACGTAGCGGAAATAGGTCGACATCAACTTCGGCGTGACCGGCCGGGCCCGCTTCTGATGCTCGGCGACGTAGCGGTCCCTCGCGTCCAACAACAACGCCTTCACGCCGTCGACGGACAGCGTTTCGTCCGGGTCCAGCTCCGCCCGGGCGCGTTCGTACAGCGCCGTGATAAACGGCAGTTCCCCCAGACAGAAGGCCAGCGTGCGGGGGGCGACGGAATACACGTCCGGCTCCTCGACGAGGGCGTCCTCCCGCGGGTCGGCGACTTCGAGGTACGCCTCCCGCACCCACGGCCATTCCGCGAAGGGGACGGGGAAGAAAATGCGGTCGTAAACACGTTCCAGTTGCCGCAGGCGGCCGGCCATGTGCTTGCAGCGCTCGGCGAACTGCCCGGTCGGGCGGGGCAGGGCGGGCAGCACCGCGGCGGCGTAGCGGGCCGCGGAGGTCCGTTTGAGGGCGTACGGGTCCGGCGCCGGCAGGGCGAAGGGTTCGTAGCGGTCCGTTTCCAGATCGACGAAGGCCCGGGCCAGATGCTCCCCGACGGCCCCCCGCACCGCGGCGACGATCGGCTGGCAGGGGTCCACCGGCACGAAGGAGACGCGGCTTTCGTCCTCCCGATCGTCCCCCCCGGCCTCGGGCGAAAAGGCGCCCGGCTCGGTCAGGTGGGACCAGTCCTTCGGCTCCTCCTGCACCACCGCGGTGACGGCCGGCAGATGCTGCACGGCGGCTTCGAGCCCCGCCCGGAAGCTCGGCGGCAGCGGCACGGCGAGGCAGTCGAAGGCGTTCTCGGTTCCGCCCTTCGTCCCCGGCACCCCGGCCAGCAGGGCCTGCCGGACGGCGACCGCGAAGTCCCCGCTGCCGTTGACGACCGGGAACGCCGTGATCTTCGGGCTCAGCCGGAACACCCCGGCGGGGTCGGCCTGTGCGTCGTCGGCGGGGGCGTCCGGCTGGCTCATGCCCGGATCGTACCGCCGCCGCCCGCTCAAGGTCAGCGGCGGCGGAGGAAGAGCGGGGGAAGGCGAGCGGTGGGCGTCAGCCCTCCGTGTCCTCGGGAGTTGGCGAATACACGGGGGGCTGACGCCCACCGCTCGCCTGTTATTTGCCGTAACCGTCCAGCAGGGCGGCGAGTTCCTTCGCGGTTCCCGCGTGCTGCGGGTCGGCGGCGAGGTTGCGGTCTTCGTCGGGGTCGGCGGAGTGGTCGTAGAGTTCGGTCGAGCCGTCGCCCCAGCGGGTGAACCGCCAGCGTGCGTTGCGGACGCTGTAGCCCATCCCGCCGTATTTGCGGTTCCGTTGGGTCTGGGTGAAGGCCGGGCGGTCCCAGTCGGCGGCCGGGTTCTTCAGCAGGGGAACCAGCGAGACGCCCTCCAACCGCTCCGGCGCCTGGTCGCCCAACCCGGCGAGGTCGGCCAGCGTGGGATACAGGTCGACGAACTCCACCGGCCGCTCGCAGGTTCCGCCGGCGCCGGCGCCTGTATCCGTCACGCCGGGGGCGGCGATCGTCATCGGGGCCCGGGCGGCTCGTTCGTAGAGGCTCTGCTTTTTAAATAGGCCTTTCTCGCCGAGGTGATAGCCGTGATCGCTCCAGAAGACGACGATCGTGTTCTCCGTCTGCCCCGCTTCGTCGAGGGCGTCCAGCAGGCGGCCGACGTTGGCGTCGAGGAAGGTGACGGAGGCGTAATAGGCCCGCTTGCTGTCGTCGGCCTGCTCCTTCGTCACGCCGTACCAGGGGTACGGTTTGATATTCGAGACCGCCGCGTCCGGCACGCCGGCAGGCTGCCCGTCGAAGGGCGGGACCGTCACGGAGCCCTGCGGATAGGGCTCGAAGTGGGCCTTCGGGGCGACGTAGGGGCAGTGCGGGCGGAAGAAACCGGCGGCGATAAAGAACGGCTTGCCCGGGTTCTTGTTGAGGTGTTCCGTCATCAACGCCTCCGCCCCGACGGCGACGAGGCCGTCGGTTTGCTCCAGGTCCGTGCCGGCGGCTTCCAGGACGCTCAGGCTGCTGCCGAGGCCGCGTTTGGGCGTGTAATTGACGATGAGCCCCTCCTCCGCTTTATCGCGGCCGGCGGGGTTGATCACGCGGTTCCAGCTTTCCGGGTCGTCCAGCGAATCAGTGCCGATGTCCCCCGGGTTGCCGTAATGATAAATCTTGCCCACCCGGGCGGTGAAATAGCCGTTCTTCTTAAAGAGCTGGGGCAGGGTGACGACGTCCGGGACCGCCTCGCGGATCGGCGTGCCGTTGCCGTAGATGCCGGTCGTGTCCGGCCGCAGGCCGGACAGCATGCTGCTGCGCGAGGGGTTGCACAGGGGATACTGGCAGTAGGCCCGCTCGAAGGTGACGGAGCGTTCTCGCAGGCGATCGAGGTTCGGGGTGACCACGCCGGGTTCGTCCAGGCAACTGGTCAGGTCGTCGGCGCAGATCAGCAGCACGTTGGGCCGCTCCGGCGGCGAGCCGGGGGCGTCAGCCCCCGGTGCAGACGCGGCGAGCAGCAGCGGGGCGAGGGCGGCCGTCAGCCGCGGGAGGAAGGCGTGCAACGACATCACGACGCTCGGCGAGGCGGGGAACGATCCCGCCAACGTACGCCGATGCGTTGGCCGCTTCACCCGTTGCCGGGACGACCGGCGGTTCCGCGGGATGGGGCGAACCGGCCCGAAGCCGCGTCGACCTGAGCGTCCGACAGCCGTTTGCGCGGGCGTCGACCGCTTGCGGTTTCGCGGCGCCCGAACGGTCCTGTGCGCCGCGAAACCGCAAGCGACGATCGCCGCGGAACGCAGCGTAAGACCTTCACCGGTCCAAACTACCGGCCGCGGATGGCGGTGACCTTCAGGCCGAAGCGTTCGCCCACCTTGACCGCCTCGCCGATCGCGTGCTTGCGGTTGGCGACGTACAGGTCCAGCGGGGCGGCGCAGTCTTTGTCGAAGCTCAGCAGGGCGCCGGGGACGAGATTGCGGATCGTCGCCAGCGGGACGCGTTTTTCCGCCAGACGGACCGTCACCGGCACCGGGAGTCGGGCCAGGCGGGCGGGGAGCGGTGCGGACATATCCCCCCTCCCATCGGCACGCGGCCCCGCCGGGGTTGAACCGGGCGCCGCCGCTCCCCCGCGGCCGGCGGGCCGGCGGGCAGACGAACGGCCGGTCGGCCCGTACACTGGGATTCGCCGCCGCTTCGCCGCGGCTCCGTTCCGCCCGCCCCGCCGCCTCGCATGGATTTCAGCCTGCCCGACGACCCGCGGGGCTTTTTGAAGCTCTGGGGAGCGGTGCGCGTGGTCCGCAAGACGCCGTTTCACCTGTTCACCTTCGGGGAGACGGCGCTGCCGTACAAACTGGCGCTGGAACCGAAGATCCGCGGCGACGCCGTCGGGGTGGTCGAGGGCGAAATCACCGTCGCCCGGCCGACGATCATCACCCCCGGCAACGCCGGCCCGGAGTTCCGCGGCTTCTTCTCCGACCTGTCTTCCGACGAACAGGGCGACGACGGCCCCTCCTTCGACCCCGGCCACGGCTACGACGACGGCTATCCGAACAGCCCCGGCGGAGGCAGCCCCGGCGGCAACCCGTGGGCCGGGGCGATGGGCGAGGGGGAGGACGGCGAAGAGGTCGTCCGGTTCCTGATGAGCCGCGGCGTGAAGTTCGGCAACCTGAAGATCGGCCACCGCCGGCTGAAGCGCGGCGTCGTCGCCCGCAGCCCGGAGCGCGTCGTCGAACAGCTTCAGGAGGAGATCCTCGACGAGGACGACCGCACCGGAATCCTCCTCGCCCCCCACGGGCTGGGCGGCGTCGCGTTGGTCCGGTACGCCGCGGAGTGCATCATGGAAAGCGCCCCCGGCAACATTGGCGAGCTCCGCGAACGCGGGTTCCTGCCGTGAACGATTCCTCCGCGGACAACTCCTCCGCCGCCCGGCTCACGGCGATCGAGTCGTTGCTCACGCATCTCCAGCATGAACTGGGGCAGATGCACAGCGTCCTGCTGGCCCACACGGCGGAATTGCGGGAACTGGATCGGCGGATCGAGAAGTTCGAGGGCAAGCTCGAACGGATGGACGAGGAGCCCGAAGACAACGACCCCCGCGCCCACAAGCCGCCGCACTACTGAGCCGCCCAGGGAGAACGACGCGTGCCGGCGCCGTTGGAGACCGCCCGCCTGCATCTGTTGCCGTTCGAACCGGACGACGCGCCGCGGCTGATCGCCCTGGACGCCGACCCGGAGGTGGTGAAGTACGTCTTCGTCGGCCCGTTCCAGCCGCCCCCGCCGGAGCGGTATGAAGCGGAGATGCTGCCGCGGTTCCTGGCCCACGCCGACGATCCGGCGCTCGGGTTCTGGCGGGTGCATCCGAAGGACGACCGCGGGGCGCCCGGTCCGTTCGCCGGGTGGGTCCTGTTCCGTCCCGTCGGGGAGGCGAGTTGGTTCGAGCGCGCCGCGGAACTGAACCTCGACCCGGCCATGCCGGAACTGGGCTACCGCTTCGCCCGAGCCCATTGGGGCCGGGGTTTCGCCACGGAGGCGGCCCAAGCCGTCAGCGCCGGCCGCGGCCCGGTCGCGGCGATCCGGCAGGCGGCGAACGTCGGCAGCGGCCGGGTGCTGGAGAAGTGCGGCCTGCCGTTCGTCCGCACCTTCCAACTGGCCGGCGTGCCGGGCGAATCGGCGCTGCACCGGCGCACCGCCTGACCGCCGTCAGACGTCGTGCGGGTCCCGATCGGGCGAATGGGTGACGTCCGGGGGCGGCACGGGGATGTCGCGGTCGTCGGGCGGATGCTCGCCGGGGCCGGCGCCGCCTTGGGCCATCGACCATTTGAGCAGCGGCGGGGTGATCACGGTGGTCACGATGACCATGAACACGATCGCGCTGAAGGTCGTGTCGTCCACGACGGAGACCGCCATGCCCAGGTCGTCGTCCCAACGCTCCAGCGTGGAGCCGACCGCCGCGAAGATCAGGCCGACCTCGCCGCGGGGCACCATGCCGATGCCCACGGCGACCTTGTTCACGCCCTTCTCCACGGCGGCGAAGGAGCAGACCATCTTGCCGAGGATCGCCAGCCCGGTGAGCGTCAGCGCCATCACCCAGAAGCGGCCGCCGGCGAACTCCTCCACGTCCACCCGCATCCCCATCAGCACGAAGAAGATCGGCACGAACAGGGCCGTCAGCGGGCGGATCGCGTCCTCTAATTCGTGCACGTCCTCCCGTTCGCCCAGCTCTTTATATTGGGCCTGTTCGAGAATCAGACCGGCGGCGAAGGCCCCGACGATCGTCGCCAGCCCGATCGAGTCCGCCAGATAGCTGAACCCGAAGCAGATCAGCAGGGCGGTGACGACCAGCAGCCCGCGACCGCGGAGCTTGCTGGCCATCTTGAACAGGAACCGCGGGAACTGGAACGCCCCCAGCAGCAACGCCCCGCCCAAAAACGCCGCCGCCAGCCCGACGATCGAGGCCACGTCGTACCAGAACGGGTCGTCGCCGCCATCCAGCAACTCCGCCCCGGGCAGCTTGCGGGCCAGGCTGGCGGCGATGGCCCCCTGGACCACGGCCAGCACGATCAGGCCCAGCACGTCGTCGATGACGGCGGCGCCGAGGATGATCTGGCTTTCCTTATCCCGGTGGCGGTTCATGTCCCGCAGCACGCGGGCGGTGATGCCCACGCTGGTGGCGCAGAGCGTCGCGCCGATGAACGCCGGCTGCTGCCATTCGCCGGGCTCGGGGAAGAAGAACGCCTTGGAGATCACGAACCCCAGCAGGATCGGGGCGACCACGCCGGCGATCGCCACGAACAGGCTCGTCCAGCCGACCCGCAACATCTCCCGCACGGTGCATTCCAGGCCGACTTCGAACAGCAACAGGATCACGCCGATCTCCGCCAGCAGGGCCAGCGAGGCGCCGACGTCGCTGGCCAGCGAGCTGCTGAACTCGTCCGCTTCCGGCGGCTGGAGGAAGTCCAGCCAGTGCAGTTCCGTCCCGAAGATCAGGTCGGAGATCAGCACGAGGTTGCCCAGCAGGATGCCCAGCGCCAGCTCGCCCACGACGCTGGGGATGCCCAGCCGCTCGAAGAAGTCGCCGCTGATCTTCGCCCCGAACAGGATCACCACGATCGCCGCCAGCAGCGGGGCCACGATGCTGCCGTGCGCGGAGTGCTCCGCGTGCTTCTCCCCGGACCCGCCGTGATCCGCGTCCCCGGCGTGCTCGCCGTCGGCGTGGTCCTCGCCGGCGTGCTCGCCGGCGGCGTGGTCCGCCTCGTCGGTCGCGGCGACGGGCGCCTCCTCGACGGGTTTGTCCTGCCCGTCCTCTTGCAGCCCGTCCTCTTGGAAGGCGGCGGCGGCGAGGGGGGCGGGGGCAGCGTCGGCGGGGCCGTTTGCGGAGAGCCAGCCGCCGGCCAGCAGCACGGCGCCCACCAGCCACGCGGACCGCGGCCACGGTCCCCGAGACCGGCGCTCGAACAGCGCCCGGGACAGAACCCCCGCGGCGCCGGTGCGGCGATCGGGAACGGGGCGGGGCGTCGGCATTGGGCGCAGAGGTGGGATTCCGGGCGGCGGATAGTGCGGAATCGCTGCGACCGTCGCAATGCGAACCTTCCTCCCCCGCGGCGTTCGCCCCGGAACCGGCCCGCGGGCGCCCCCCCGGTCGCCCCAGTCGGCGCCGAACGGGACCGACGCGGCCCCTTCGCCTTCCCGTTGTCGCCGTGCCGCCGGGGGACCTACGATCGACCGCTCTCCCGTACTTCCCCTTCATCCAGAGCAGGCGGCCATGGCGTTCGGACCCGGGCTGATCCGCATCCCTATCCTGGCCCTCGCCGGGTTCGCCCTCTGTTTCACGGGGCTGGGGACCGAGGAACCGGCCGCCCGGGCCCAGGACGCGGCGGCCCAGGACTTGGCGGCTCCGGACGCCGCGGCCCCGGACGAACCGGCCCGCACCCCGCTGATCGCCCCCCGGCCCGCGGTTCGCCCCGCCGCGACGCCGCCCGTCCTCGCGGAGCCTGCCCCGGCCGACGCCCCGGTCAACGAACCCGCGGACGCCCCGATGCCGCCCCCGGCCGCGGCGCCGACGGTTCCCATGCTCGCGGAGGACCCCGCCGAAGACGCCCCCGCCGAGGCGGCCCCGGCCCCCGGTGAAACGCCAGCGGCGATGGCGGACGCGGCCCCGCAACCGCAGCCGGCAATGGAACCGGAGACGGCCCCGGCGATGGAACCGGAGCCGACCGAGACCGAGCCGGCCCCCGCCGAGATCGCCCCGGAAGTCGTCGAGGAGCGGCCGGCGGCGACGGAGGATCTGCTCACGCCGCCGGGGTTCCGGGCGGTGGCCTTCGCCGGGGACGACCTCGCCACGGACATCACCTGTCTGACGCACGACGCCGCCGGGAACGTGGTCGTCGCCGGGCCGGGCTTCGTCAAACGCCTGCTCGATACCGACGGCGACGGCGTCGCCGACGAGGCCCAGTTGTTCGCCGACGGCCCAAAGGACGCCGCGCAGGGGCTGTACTTCTACGGGAACGACCTGATGGCCGTCGGCGACGGCGGGCTGCTCCGCTACCGCGACTCCGACGGCGACGGCGTGTGGGACGGCCTCGGCAAGGTCGACGCCGAGGGCCGCCCGGCCCAGCCGCAGCGGTTCCTGAAATTCCCCACCGGCTCCGAACACGACGTCCACGCTGTCGTCCGCGGGCCGGACGGCTGGTGGTACCTCATCGCCGGCAACTACGCGGAGATCGGCTCCGACTACGTCACCCGCACCACCTCGCCGGTCCCCAAGACCGGCCCGCTGGCCCCGCGGGGCGGCGTGCTGATGCGGCTCGCCCCGGACCTGACCGGCGGGGAGATCGTCGCCCACGGCATGCGGAACGCCTACGACTTCGCCTTCGGGGCCAGCGGCGACGTCTTCACCTACGACAGCGACGGCGAACGCGAAGTCACCCTGCCCTGGTACCGCCCGACCCGCGTACTGGCGCTGGTCCCCGGCTCGCACGCCGGCTGGCTCAGCCGCAGCGTCAAACGCCCCTTCGACGCCCCCAGTATGCCGCCGGTCGTCTGCGAACTGGGCCGCGGCTCCCCCACCGCCGTCGTCTGCTACCGGCACACGGCCTTCCCGGAGGAACTGCGTGATTCGGTGATCGTCGCCGACTGGACCTTCGGCCGCGTCCTCGCCCTCCCGCTTGGAGAACAGGGCGCCGGCTACGACACGGAGCCCGTCAGCCTGATGACCAGCAGCGGCCTGGCCGGCTTCGCCCCCACCTCGATGAGCATCGGCCCGGCGGGCGACCTGTTCGTCTCCGTCGGCGGCCGCGGCACCCGCGGCGGGGTGTATCGCCTGATGTATGACGGCACGAAAAACCCTCTCGCTTCCCCTGCTTCGCCGTCGCCGCTAGGCGGCGCGCACCCTCTCGCAGGCGCGCCGCCTAACGGCGACGGCGAACCGGGGGAGCCGCAACCGGGGGCGCTCATGCAGGTCCTCACCGCTCCGCAGCCGCTCGCCTCCTGGAGCCGGGCGAAGTGGGAGCCGTTGGTGCGGGAACTGGGCCCGGGGCCGCTGCGGGCGGCGGCACTGGATCAGGCTCGGCCGGCCGCCCAGCGGGTGCGGGCGATCGAGATTCTGACCGAGAAATACGACGGCCTGCCGGCGAACGTGCTGTCGTTCTTCGCTGCCGACCCCGACCCCGCGGTGCGGGCGCGGGCCTGCTGGTCGCACGGCGTGCGGGAGCCCGACGCCCCGGACGCCGCGGCGCTGGCGCCGTTCCTCGCCGACGACTCCCCCCGCGTCCGCCGGGCCGCCCTGGAGGCGTTCGCCGGGATGACGGACTCCGGCAAGGCCGCCGTCGCCACCACGCTCGACGCCCTCGCGGCGAACCTCGGCCACCCGGACCGGCTGGTCCGCAGCGCCGCCCAGCGGGTCGTCGCCCGGCTGGCCGCCGCCGACCTCGCCCCGCTGGCCCGGGCCGCCCAGGGCCGGGGGGACGCCGCCCGCGTCGCCTTCGCCCTGGGCTACCTCGCCGCCTATCCCCGCTTCGACGACGCCGCGATCCGGCTGGGCCTGAACGCGCTCGAAGGGGACGCCGCCCCGGACGTCCGCCGCGACGCCGTCCGGCTCGTGCAAGTCGCCCTCGGCGATTACGGCCCGAACTATAATTATGCCCAGCAGGGCGACGGCTCCGCGTACGAGGGCTACACGGCCGGCTTCGACCTCGCCCCGCACGAGCGGGAACTCAACCTCGTCGTGCCCCGCCTCAGCGCCCTGCTGGCCCGGCGTCGGCAGGGGCGGGAGGAGGCGGCGGTCGATCATGAATTAGTCCGCGTCGCCGCGATGATCGCTCCCTATAACCCGGTGATCCTCGGCGAATTGACCGGCCGGCTGACGCTGGGCAGCGACCCGACCGAGGACCTGCACCACCTCTTCGCCGCGGCCCGGCTGCCGGTCGAACGCTCCCTGCCGCAGACCGAAGCGATCGCCGCCGCCCTCGTCCGCTTGGACGAGAAAGTCGCCGAACGCGGCCTGAACACCGACACGAACTGGGAACCCCGCCTGACCGAGCTGTACGACGAACTGTTCGAGAAAGACCCCCGGCTGGCCGCCGCTGTGGTCGAGCGGCCGGACCTCGGCCGGCCGGCCCATGTAGCGCTGCTGGCCCACGTGCCGGCGACCCTCGTCCCGCAGGCCCGCGCCCGCTTCGCCGCCGCGGCCCGCGAACCGGACTACGACTGGAGCGGCGACGTGGTGTTCCTGCTGGGCGAGGGCCCCGGCGGGGCGGAGCGGATTCGCCCCCTGTTCGAGGACCGCTCCGTCCGCGGTGCCGTGGTGATGAGCCTCGCCAATCGTCCCGGCGGCCCGGAGCCGGTCGACCGCCCGCGGTTCGTGGAGAGCCTGGACAACGGCGACCTCTCCGTCGTCGCCGCGGCGCTGGGGGCCTTGGAAAAGCTGCCCTCCTCCGGCGGTCTGGCCAACGCCGGGCGGCTGGCGGTCGAGGAGCACGCCGCCGAGACGGCCGCCCTGACGGCGCTGCTCCGCCGCCTGCCGGACGACGACCGCGGCCGCGAATTGAAGGCCCGCACGGTGACGCTGCTCCGCCGCAACACCGGCGAGACGGCCGGCTTCGCCGCCGCCGACCCCACCAGCCCCGCCGCCGCCTCCGGCTGGACGGAGTACGTCGCCGCCCGCTTCCCCAATTTGAACACTTCCGGCGGGGCGGCCGAATCGCTGGCCCGGCTGGAAACGATTGATTGGGACTCCGGCGACGCCGCCCGCGGCTCCGAGGTGTTCAAGGCCCGCGGCTGCGCGACCTGCCACGGCGGTCGGGGGGCGGTCGGCCCGGACCTCGCCGGCGCCGGCGCCCGCTACGGCCGCAAGGACCGCTGGACGGCGATCCTCGACCCCTCCCGCGACGTGCCCAGCCGCTATCGCACCGAATTGATCGTCACCGCCGACGGCCGCGTGCTGGAGGGTTTGCCGGTCTATCAGAGCGTGGACGGCGTCACCCTCCGCGACGGCCAGGGCCGCACCTGGCGGGTGGAGGCCGGCGACATCCTGGAACGCAGCACGGGGACGAACTCCCTGATGCCCGGCGCCGTGATGGACGACGCCACCGACCAGGACTGGGCCGACCTCGACGCCTACCTGCGGGGCCTCTGACGAGGCCGGTATTGAATGTGAGCCCGGAGCGCAAGCGAGGCGGGGACGGTCCCGACCCTCGCTTGCGCTTCGGGCTCACGACGCGTCCGCCGCCGCCTCCCCGCGGGTCTCCGCCTTCCACCAGAGCAGCGCGAGCAGCGACCCGCCCCCGCCGCAGGCGAACTTCAACACGCACAGCGGCCACGGCCGCCACCAGGCCCCGGTCTTCAATTCCCACACGTCCGAGGCCGCGAACGCCAGCAGCACGGCGACCAGCGCCCAACGGAATCCGCTCGCCCGCCGCGGCGTCGGCCGACAGCCCAGCGAGACCGCCACGACAGTCCAGAACACGGCCTCGAAGGCGTTATAAAGGTTGTGCGGCTCGTCCCAGTCGACGTCGGCGAGCCAGTCGGGCATGAGCTACTTGGGCAAAGCGGGGGCGGGGCGAACCCACTTTAGCGACCCCCGCCGCGGGCGTTGTCGCCGGGGCGGCGGCCGTCGGTACGATGCCCCGACGTGAACCGACCTGCTCGCCCGCTCCTTCCCCCGCTCCTGTGCGACGATTCATGCGTGGCTCCCTGAGGTTCCCCGTCCGCCCCGCCGCGTTCTTCGTCGCGATGCTGCCCGTCGCGCTGCTGGCGGCGCTCGTCGGCCGCCTCGACGCCCAGGACGCGGTGCCGGAGGAACAGCCGGCGCCCCAGCCCGTGTCGGTCTCGGTCGAGGGCGAAATCGGCCCGGAGGACGCCCCCGCGGCGGGGCGACTGACGACGGAGTTCTTCCGCTGTTACCCCTCGTTGATTGAGCGATTCGAACGCCCGGACCGGCCGGCGCCCCGGCACGTCACGATCGTTTTTAAACAGCAGCTCCGCGTGCCGGCGTATTGCACGGGCGACGAGATCACCGTCAGCGCGGCCTGGCTGCGGAGCAACCCGGACGATATCGCCCTGCTGACCCACGAGCTGACGCACGCCGTCCAGCAGTACCCCCGGGCCGGCCGCGGCTTCGACAAACCCGGTTGGCTGGTCGAGGGCATCGCCGACTACGCCCGCAAGGTCTACGGACCGGAGCGCCAGCCCGGCTGGCGCCTGCCCGAGCGGCTCAGCTCCCGCAATAATTACGACGACGGCTACCGCGTCAGCGCCCGCTTCCTGGAGTGGCTGGACGAGCGCACGCCGGGCGCCGTGGACAAGCTCCACGACGCCCTCAGCCGGGGCGAATATAAGGAAAGCCTGTTCGAGGAAGTCGCCGGCAAGCCCGTCGCGGACCTGTGGACCGAATGCGTCGCCGCCCTCTCCGCCGAAGCCCGCGAAGAGGACAGCTGACCGCCCCCGAGGCGATCGAACCCCAGGGCGGTTGCGACTCAGGAAGGAGACGCCGCCGCCCGACGCAGGGCCGCCGCGAAGTCCGCGACGGTCGGCCGGTCCACCGCCCGCACGGCGAGGGCCGCCGCGCACAGCGCCGCCAGTTCGCCCGGAACCCGCGGGTCGACGTGGAGAACTGACGGAACCGGCTCCCCCCGGGCGGCCCGGCCGGCCAGGACCGCGGCCGAGGCGCCGACTCGCGGCGGGCGGCCGGTCAGCAGGGCGAACAGCGTCGCCCCCAGCCCCCACACATCCGCCGCCGGACCGACAGGCCCCCAGCGGTGCGGATCGGCCTGCTCCGGAGCGCAGTACGCCGGACTGCCGAACGCCGCGGCGGGCGCCTCGTCAATCGGCGGCGGGGCGAAGTCCGTCAGGAGCGGCTCGGCGACAGCGGGGTTCGCGTCGCTCAGCAGCACGTTCGCCGGCTTCACGTCGCCGTGAATCACCCCCGCGGCGTGGCACCGGGCCAGCGTCTCCCCCAGCGCCGCGGCCCAACCGGCGGCGAGCGCCGGCTCGACCGGCCCGGCGTCGATCAACGCTTGCAGGTCCGGCCCGCCGACGAGGTCCAGCACGGCGAACCAGCCCCGGCCCGGCGTGCGGCCCACGCCCCGCACCGCCACGACGCCGCGCTCCCCGCCGTCGGCAAGGGCCGCGGCGGCCGCGGCGCCGCGGCGGAACCGACGCACGGCGGCGACGTCGCCGCTGAGTCCCTTTCGCAGATACTTCACCGCGACCTGCTCCCCGGTCGGCCGATACGTCGCCCGATAAACCTTGCCGGTCCCCCCGGCGCCGAGGAAGCCGGTCAGTAAATAATCGCTGTAGCGCTCGGCGGGGGGGAGGGAGAACGTCTCGAACCGGCCGCGGGCGACGGCCCGCAGCTTCGCCACGTCCCGGCGGACGGAGCGCGGCGTGCGGCCGACGTCGGCCGCGGCGGCGTTCGCCTCCCACCCCTCCGCCACCAGCCGGGCCGCGGGCCGCGCCGCCGCCGGCAGCTCCGCCAGCGCCCGGCTGAGTTCCTCCCGCCCCGCGAGCCGCTCCGACGCCGTGCCGGCCGCGCCCGCCGGGTCGAAGGCGTCCGGGGTTCGCTCCCGCCCGGCGTCCCGCTTGGCGGCCCCGTGCCGCCGGGCGAGTCGGCCGGCCTTGCGGACGACGATCTTCGCCAGCAACCTCCACGCGTCGCCGGGGCCGCGGGGCGTCAACCGCCCGGTCCGGGCGCCGAGAAACAGGCTGTTCCAGGCGGATTGGGTGACGTCCGCCGCATCAACCCGTCCCGCCAGGCGCCGCGGCAAACGGGAGCGGGCCAGCCGGGTCGCCCGGCCGGCGAGCCGCTCGTGCAGGGCGTTCGCCGCGGCCGAATCGCCGGTCGCCCCGGCGGCGAGCAGGTCGGCGGAGGGGGCGTCCGGCGGCATGTGAGGAATTTTTCGGCGGGCGTGTCCGCCGGCGGAGCCGTGCGGGCATCGGCACAGCGGGCCGACCGTCGGTCCGCCTGCATCCTAACCCCCGGAGCCTTTCCATGGCCTACGTCGTCACCGCCCCCTGCCACGGCTGCAAGGACACTGCCTGCGTGGCTGCCTGCCCCTGCGATTGTTTTCGGGAGGGGGCCGAGATGCTGTATATCGACCCGGACGAGTGCATCGACTGCGGCGCCTGCGTGCCGGAGTGCCCCGTCGAGGCGATCTTTTATGAAGACGACGTGCCGGCGGAATGGCGGGAGTTCGTTCAATTGAACGCCGAACTCGCCCCCCGCTGCCCGCCGCTGACTCAACCGCGGGCCGGGTGAGTGCCGCGGCGGGGGGTGGCGGGGGCGGGTCGGATCGGGGAGGATTGATGCCGGCGGGCTCCCGCCCGGTCGTTCGATCGCCTCCGAACCCTGCCCAAGGATTCACGGATGCTCCTCTCGCCGTTGCTGTGGGCCTCCCTGCTGGCGGTCGCCCCGCCGGCCGACGCCGCGAGCGTTCCAGACGCCCAACCCGACGCCGACGCCGCGGCGGACGTCCTCACGGTCACCGGCACGGCCCGCACCGCCGACGGGCAGCCGGCCGCCGGGGTGCGAGTGACGGTCGTGGGCTGGGCGCAGAACGACGGGCCGCCGCCGTCGGTCTCCGGGATGACGGACGCCGACGGCCGGTACGTCCTCCGCGGGCTGCCGCATCCGCACAGGCAACTCGTCTGGCTGGTCGCGGAGGGGCCAGACGGGGCCGTGGGAAACGCGCACGTGATTCTGCTGCCCGAAAGCGAGAGGAGGTTTGATTCGAAACTCGTCATGGCCCCCAGCGGGCGGCGGGCGCTGCGCTTCACCGACGCGGACGGCGCCCCCGTGGCGGGCGTCGTCCCGCGGTCGGTGACGGGCGGGGAGGGCATGGAGCGGTTCATCCTCCTGAAGGAGTGGGCCGCCGCCGCCGGGTCGGACTGGCCGGCCTCCGACGCCGACGGCCGGCTGACGACCCCCAACCTGCCCGTCGGCGAGGAACTCCGGGCGACCTTCGATCCGCCCGACCAGCACCGGCAGATCAGCGACGCGTTCGTCGTCCCCGCGGCGGACGTGGCGGCCGACCCGCACCCCGTCGTCGTGCGGCGGGCCGGGCTGTTCGAGGTGAGGGTCGTCCCCGGCGAGGGCGCCGCCCCGCTGCCCCGCGACGGCTACCGGGTGGAGGTCCGCGGCCACGGCCGGGTGACCGTCGATCCGCCGATCGACGAACGCCGCTCGCTGAATTTGAAGCCTGACGGGTCGGGCGTCCTCGTCCTGAAGGTCCCGGCGAGCGGGCCGGAGGTCGAGACGCCGGTCCAATACTGGCGGCCGGGCGCCACGAACGAGGCGTTGGAGCCGGAGGACTTCGGCGTCGAGGTGACCGTCACGCACCCGGACCTCATCTTCGCCCCGTCGTCCGTCACGGCCGTCCTGGACCCCGGTGAGCGGGAGGCGAAGCAGGTCAAGGCCCTGCGACGCGGGACCGTGACTGGCCGGCTGGTCGACCCCGCCACCGGCGAGCCGCGGGGCGGGCAGTCTGATCATTTCACGGTCGAGGCCTACATCCCCGCGACCGACGGGCGGCGCTATGTGGGCGCGGCGGGGCCGGGCTGGATGAGGGTCCGGGCGGAGCGCTCCCGGGCGACGGCCGAGGAGGACGGTCACTTCGCCGTGGACGTGCCGGTCGGGCGGGTGCGGCTGGTCGCCGAGGGCCGCGGCCGTTCTCCCCTGATCCCCACTTTGCTGGAGCGGGACGTGCCGCCCGGGGGGCTGGACCTGGGCGACGTGCCGCTGGCGTCGGCCCCGGAGCTGACGGGCACGGTGACGACCCCGGACGGCGAGCCGGTCCCCGGGGCGGTCGTGTGGACGACGGGCTCCAGCCTGCTCACGGCCCCGGCGACGGTTGCCGACGCCGAGGGCCGCTTCGCCCTGCAAACGCAGCCGCTCCGCTTCTTGCGGGAACAGGCCGTCCCGCCGGGGGAGTCGGTCGCCGTGGAAATCGTCGCGTTCGACCCGACGAGGCCGTTCGAAGGCACGGCGAAGGTCCGGATCGTCCCCGGCGCCACGCCGGAGCCGACGACCCTGCGGCTCGAACCGCAGCCGATCCTGCCGCCGCCCGACGCCACCGGCCACTGGTCCCAGCACGCCTTCTCCGGCCGCTTCTTCCAGGACGACCCGGTCCCCGAACTGCCGGCCGCGGAGGTCTTCGCCCCGGACGGCTCGCCGGCGGACGGCCCGGTGACGCTGGAGGCGTTGCGGGGGCAGTGGGTTCTGCTGAACTTCACCGCCACCGGGTCCTACCGCTGGGACGCCGCGGAGGCGGAGGTGCGGGCCGTCGGCCGGGCGTTCGCCGACCGGCTGACCGTCGTGAACGTGCATCACGCCTCGGACTCCGCGGACCGCATTGCCGAGGTCCTCGCGAAGCAACCCGCGGTCGGTCTGACGCTCCGCGACGCCGACGGCGCCGTGCAGCGGGCCTACGGCGTGCAGCGGATGCCCACCCGCATCCTGATCGACCCGGAGGGCCGGTTCCAACAGGTCTTCGCCTCGCAGCAGGAGGTCCCCGGCAACCTGCCGCGGGTCGTCCGCCAGTTCGTCCTCGCCCCCTGACGCGGCCGTTCCCGGCGGGCCGCTCTGCGCCGGGGGCGGCCCCGGGGGCGGACGGGGGGAGCCGGGGCCGTAGCATGGGACGTCCCCGCCCCGTCTCCCGCCCCCGCATCCCCGATGGACCTGCAACTCTCCGACAAGACCGCCCTCGTCACCGGCAGCACCGCCGGGATCGGCCGGGCGATCGCCGCCCGGCTGGCCCGGGAGGGGGCGACGACGATCATCAACGGCCGTTCGCAGGACTCCGTGGACGCCGCCGTCGACGAACTGACCGAACATACCGGCGGCACCGTCCTCGGGTTCGCCGGCGACCTCTCCACCGCCGCGGCCGCGGAGGAACTGTTCGACACCCACCCCGCCGTCGACGTCCTCATTAATAACCTCGGCATCTTCGAGGCGACGCCCTTCGAAAAAATCACCGACGACGACTGGACCCGGTTCTTTCAGGTGAACGTGCTCAGCGGGGTGCGGCTGGCCCGGCTGTATCTGCCCGGCATGCGGCGGAACGACTGGGGCCGCATTCTTTTCATCTCCAGCGAAAGCGGCGTCCAAATCCCCGCGGAGATGATTCATTACGGCATGACGAAGACGGCCCAGCTCGCCGTCTCCCGCGGCCTGGCGGAGATCGTCGCCGGCACGGGGATCACCGTGAACAGCGTGCTGCCCGGTCCGACGATGTCCCGCGGCGTGGAGGATTTCGTCGCCTCCCTGAGCGACGGCGAGGACAAATCCGAGGCGGAGGTCGAAAGAGAGTTCTTTGAAAAGAACCGGCCGACGTCCCTCATCAAACGCTTCGCCGAGCCGGCGGAGGTGGCCTCCTTGGTGGCGTATCTGGCCAGCCCCCTGGCCAGCGCCACCACCGGCGCCGCGGTGCGGGTCGACGGCGGGGTGGTGAAGAGTTGTTTTTGAACGGCGGCGCTAACCTGCCGGCATGGCGGACGAGTTCCCCCCGCAGTGCGTCGTGCTCGCCGGCCCGAACGGGGCCGGCAAGAGCACGGCGGCGGCCTATTTATTGCCGGACGCCCTGCGGCTGACGCGGTTCCTCAACGCCGACACCATCGCCCGCGGCCTGAGCGGCTTCGACCCGGACGCCGAAGCGTTCGCCGCCGGCCGCATTTTGCTGGAGGCGATGGACGAGTACGTCCGCGATCGGCTGGACTTCGCCGTCGAAACGACGCTCTCCGGCCGCACGCTGGCGAAGCGGCTGCAGGGGATGCGAGCGGCCGGATATCAGGTCACGCTGTTCTTCCTGTCGGTGCCGGCCGCGGAGTTTTCGATGGAACGCGTCTCGCGGCGGGTCGCCGCCGGGGGACACGACATCCCGCCGGAGACGCTGCGACGAAGGCACAACGCGACGATCCAGAACTTTTTCCGGCTGTACCGCCCCCTCGCGGACGACTGGACCCTGTACGATAATAGCGGCGCCGTTCCACTCGACCCGGTGGCCTCCGGGTCGGGCGAGGCGTCGCCGACCCTTTTCCGCTCGGATCTCTGGTATGCCCTCCGCGAACGGTACGACCTCCCTGAGCGGGACGACGAACGGCCGCCCGCGGCCGGTTGAGAACGGCCGGGTCGACGCCGGCGCCGTGATGCGGGATCAGTCGAAGGTCGCCGCGGCCGGCCTCGCCGCGACGGAGCACGCCCGGCGGGAGAGCCGCATGACCGGCATCCCGCTGGTGTTCTGGAAGGACGGCCGCTGCGTCTGGGAGGACGCCGACGGGAACGAGGTGCCGGAGCCGGACTGGGCGAAACGCTTCCGCGAAACCGGCGAAAAGCCGCCCGTGCTGCACCGGCGGGTGGGGTAGAAAACTTCAAGACCAAGAAATCAAGAACCAAGACGAGCGATCGGCGAATGCCGAGTTTGGTTCTTGATTTCTTGGTCTTGGAACTTCTCCGCCTATACCGCCTCCCCGCCGCAGACTTTGACGATTTCGCCGGTGACGTAGCCGCTGTCGGCGGCGCTGGCGAGGTAGACGTACGCCGGGGCGAGTTCCTCCGGTTGGGCGGGGCGGCCCATCGGGCTTTCTTTGGCGTAGGTCGCCATGCCCTCGGCGGGGCGGGCCTGGGCGTTCAGAGGGGTCCAGACCGGGCCGGGGGCCACCGCGTTTACCCGGATGCCCCGCTTCAGGAGTTGCTTGGAAAGACTCCAGGTCAGACTGTGCTCGGCGGCCTTGCTGGCGCCGTAGTCCGGGCCGCTGGCGAAGGGCATCATCCCGGCGATCGAGCCGGTGTTAATCACGCAGCCGCCGGTCTTTTCCAGGTGCTTCGCCGCCGCTTTGATCATGCGGAAGTAGCCGAAGACGTTTACCTTGAAGACCCGCTCGAACTGTTCGTCCGGCAGTTCCTCGATGCTGTCGGACATGAACATCACGGAGGCGTTATTGACGAGGATATCGAGCCCCCCCAGCCCGTCGACGGCGGTCTGCACGGCCTGTCGGCAGAACGGCTCCTCGGCCAGATCGCCGGGGATGAGGATGCACTGGCGGCCGATCGCCTCGACCTCGGCCTTCACCTCGTCGGCGTCGGACTGTTCCTGCGGGGTATAAACGATCGCCACGTCGGCCCCCTCCTTGGCGAACAGCGTGACCACCGCCCGGCCGATGCCGCTGTCCCCGCCGGTGACGAGGGCCTTTTTGCCTAGCAGCTTGTCGGCCGGTTTATAGGCGGACCCGGCGTGCCGGGGGCGGGGGGACATTTTCGAATCCAACCCCGGCCACTCCTGGTGCTGCGGTTCGAACGGCGGGGTGGGCTGATCGGTCGGGGTCATCGGGGCGGCTCGAAGGATGAATGATTGAACCGGCACCCTATCGCCGGGCGGCCGGATCGGCACCGGGGCGATCCGTAGGGGCGACAACGACGGGGCTCCCCTCGCCCCCCTTTTGGGGGAGAGGGGTCGGGGGTGAGGGGGCAGTGATTCCCGCATGCCGTTCACTGTCCGTCCGCTCGTCCGCCGGCCGGTCTGTCACGGCAGAGAACGGGAACGGGTGAACCGCTCGTCACCCTCACCCCCGGCCCCTCTCCCTCAAGGGAGAGGGGGGACGAACGCGCCGGCGTCACTCCGCCGTGATTTCCCAACGCCCCCACAGGGAGGGCTGCATCTCGGCTTCGCTGGGGACGTCGCTGGTGATGGCGGTCGCTTTGTTCGACCAGTAGACCCGCTGCACCGTCTCGCGGCCGTTGCCGCGGAGCAGGCCGAGGTCGCCGCGGTAGGTCTCGCCGGGCTGCGGGGTCCAGCCGAGCAGGTCCAGCGGAACCCGCACCTCAAAATTGCCGGCCCCGTCGTCGGCGAGGTCCACCGCGTCGCTGACGTCGGTCACCGCGTCCAGCGTGATCGTCCGCCACGGGCTGCTGAAGCCGACCGGCTCCGTCGTGCCGGACACCACGCCGCGGTACAGCACGGCCCGCGTCTCGCCCTCCACCCGGGTGACGAGTAACCGCAGATCGCCCTGTTTCACGGGGCGGTCGGCGGTCGGGTCGTCTTCGTTCGCGGCGGCGAGCATCAGGTCCAGCGCCCCGCCGGTTTTAAAGAGGGAGGTCGGCGAGCCGCCGGCGTTCTTCAACAGGTCCTTCTCGCCGGTGCGGTAGGCGGCGAACAGGGCGCCGTCGGCGAGGCGGACGGCGGCGTCGGCCTCGTAGGGGCGGGAATTGCTGTTGAAGTTCGCCTTGGTGCCGCGGCGGTCGATCACCGCCCACCGCGTCTCGGCGGGCCAGTCGGACAGGTCGCCGTCGACCCGCGGCGGCGTGGCGGAGAGCGGCACCGTCGCCACGGTGCGAATCGCCCCGGCCTGCCGGCGGCGTTCGTTCTCGGCGAACCACTCCCGGGCGGCGTTCAGGTCGTCAGGGGTGACCTCCAGCGTGGTCGCCGGCAGGCGGCGGATCGAATTGAGGCCGTCAATTCGCACCAGACTCGTGCGGGCGCCGTCGACGAGGTAGACGTGGCCGTCGGCGGTCTGGGTGACGCTGGGCCAGAAGTTTTCGTCGTGCAGGGAGACGTCGGTGACGTCCATCCCGCGGACGGCCTTGGGCATGCCCCACACCGGGCGGGTGCGGACGTCGTGGAACAGCGTGCCGACGAACAGCCCGTCGGCGGTGAAGGCGTAGGCGTTCCCCATATTGCCGTTGACGACGAACATCGGCTCGCCGTCCGGCTTCTCCGGCGTGGGGGGCGCGATCCAGCCGCCCAGCAGGCGGGTGTGGCCGATCACCATGCCGGGGCGGTCCGGCACGGCGGCCTCGTGGCTGGCGTGCAGGCCGGGCCACAGGCTGGGGTAGCTCCACATTGGCGTGCCGTCCTTCGCCCCGCCGAGGCCGTGGTTGGAGAACGGCGCCGGGGCGTTCGTGCAGATCGTCCAGGCATCGATTCCAGGCCGTCCCTGCATGGTGAGGGCCTGATCGCCGCCGCTGGAGGCCGGGCCCTGGGCGCCGTCGATCAGCACGATCGGCTCGTCGTCCCAGGAGGGCACGCCGGCGGCGTCGAGGCGGGCGGGGACCTTCACCACTTGGTCGTTCAATCGGGCGAAGACGGCGGCGAGGTCGTCGGCGATCGTCACGCCGCCGCATTGGCCGGGGCGGATTTCGACCTCCTCCGGCTGGGGGACGCCGTCGCCGCTGCGGTCGCTCCAACGGAACAGGGCGGAGTTTTGATGAGAGGGCCCCTGCGGATCGACGCCCTCCGGCCAGCGGGCCGCGAAGGGCTCGGTCTTCAACAGGTCCCAGTGCTGGGCGGAGCCGAGGCCGCCGACCGCCCGGACCTGCTGCGGTTCGTCCTTCCAGACGAACGCCGCCGGCCAGCCGCCGGTGGGGCTGGTCGTGTAGCAACTGGTGAAGTATCGCTCAGACGGGTCGCCGGTCGGGTAGAGCGGCGTGTCCGGCGAGAACGGGCCGTAGTGCGAGTGCATCCACTCCGGCGGGCGGTTAAAGACCCGCACCAATTGATCCTCGCCGGTCTCCCAGTCGAGGCGGAACTCCATCCCTTTGTAATAGAACCGGGATTTATCAAGCGGATCGAGCGTGCCGCCGCCGCCGTATTCGGTCGGGCCGTAGAAGGCTTGCACCAGCGCCGCGGCGCCGGGCTGATCGAAGCGGGGTTCCCACACGCTGACGCGTTTGGGCTGGAAGTCGCGTTCGGCGACCCAGACCCGGCCGCGGCTGTCCATGGCGAGGCCGTGGGGGTGGTTCATGTGCGTCGGATCGTACGGCCCGACGGCCGGGGCTCCCGGCGTGCCGATCGCTTTCAGGAAGGCGCCGTTCGGCCCGAACGCCTTCACCTGGTGGGCGGCGCCGAGGTCGCTGACGAGAATCCGCCCGGCGTCGTCGGTCGTGAGCATCCGCGGGTCCTCCAGCCCGTCCGCGCCCACGTCCTCCCACTTCACATCGGCGGCCTCGCCAGTCCAGGCGGACCGCAGCATGCGATCGCCGCCGAGCGCCAGCAGCCGGCCCTGTTCGTCAAAGCAGACGCCGCGGGGGGCCTTCAGCGGCACGGCGCCGGTTTGTTCTCCCGTGTTTAAATCGAAGACCCGCAATTCGTTCTGGCGGGGGAAGGAAAGAACCATCCGGCCGTCGCGGGCGGCGACGTCCATTAAGACGAACTCCTGCCGGCCGCCGTCGAAGCCTTTCAGCTCCTCGACGGCGGCGTCCTTCGCGTTCTGCTCTTTAATGAGCGGGTCGTCGCCGAGTTTTAACTTGACGACGTTGCGGTCGGCGAACGTCTTGGTTTTGGCGTCGATGGAGAGCACGCCCTCCCAGATGGAGGCGACGTAACACAGGTCGTCTGGAATGTGTTTCGGGCCGAGGTCGGTGGCGAGGGTGGGGGCCCCGACCCAGCTGCCGCCGACGTGGCCCTGCCCGCCGACCTTCACGCCGTCCTCGCGGACCCACTGCAACCCGTGGCCGCCCTCGGAAACGTAGGCCCCCAGGAAGATCAGCGGCTGCCCGTCGGCGGTGCGGGCGCCGGGCACGAAGGTCGCGGCGCCGGGCGGGGTGTGGTTCGTCATCCAGTAGCCGGTGTCGTCCGCGGTCCGCCACGGGGGTTTGCCGGCGCTGTAGACGCTCATTTCGTACTTCAACGCCAGCGGATCGCGGACCAGCCCGCGGACCGTATACGTCCCCGGGGCGACCGGGCGGACGGGGATGTGATAAAGGCCGTGCTCCGGGGCGTCGAGGTCGCGGGCCAGATCGTCGCTGCCGTCCCACCAGACGGTGTGCTCGCCGGCCTCGAAGGGGGTCTCGGCGACGAGGTTTCGCACCCGTCGGCCGGCTTCGTCTTCAATCACCAGCGTGACGACGCCGGGTTTCTTCAGGCTGAACCGCACGGGGATCGGCGGGCGGCTCTCCTCCGCCGGCGGGGGCAGGACCGACGACAGCGGGGCGTCGCCCAGCTCCGTCAGCGCCGCCAGTTCGCCCAGCCAGACGCGGCGGCCGTCGTTGATGTGCCGGTCCAGGTGGCCGTGCGTGCCGGTCGAGGGCGCCGTGATCCGCAGCCGCAGCGCCCGGGTTTCGACGGGGGCGTCGAAGGCGATCCAGTTCGGGCCGAGCGGCTTGGGGTAGAAGGCGTCGACGTCGTCGGCGCTGGCCACAGGACGCCAGAGGGCGTCGGCGGCGCCGTCGACCGGGTCGTGCGGGCCGCCGGCGAAGGCCTCCACCGTCACGGCCCCGAAGCCGGACCACAGCAGGGCCACGCCGTTCAATTGCACCGGTCGGGACCAGGCCGCGGTGAGGGTCTCCGGACGGTCGGCGCTGACGACGGGGTCGGCGTTGTTATTCAGTTCCGCGTTGGACCAGGCCCGCCAGTCGTTGTGCTGGCCGTCGAGGACCAACCCGGCGGCCTCCGGGCGGCCGTCCGCGGTGGCCGTGGCCTGCGGGGCGAGGTTCGTCACCCGTTCGGACAGGACGCAGGCCCCGCCCAGCCAGCCGGCGGGGTCGGTTTCGATCGGGCTGGCGACGCGCGTGAACCGCAGCGCCCGGGTCGTCGTGCCGGGGGGCAGGACCCACCAGGCGAAGGCGTCCCGCGTCGCCTCCGCGGTTCCCGCCGTGACCGCCGCCCCCTCGCCGGACCCGCCGGACCCGCCGTCCCCGGGGATCAGGCGTTCGGCGGGGACCCACTGGGCGTCGTCGGACAGGTCGCCGGGGTAGGGGGCGTCGGCCTTCAGCACGCTGAGGCGGCCCCCGCCGCGGGCCAGCACGGCACCCACGGCGACGGGTTCGTTCAGGCCGATCCGCAGGTGCCGCGACCCCGGGGTGAGTTGGCCGCCGAACGTCACGCCGCGCCAGTGCGGCTGGCCGTCACGAGTCCAGACGACGTCGGCAGGACCGTTCTGCCCCTCGCCGGGGGCGAGCGGCGTCTCGTCGCCGTCGACCCACTGGGCGAAGGCGGCCGCGTCGAGGGCGTCCCGGGTGATCGGGGTGACGAACGCCGCCGGCACCGGCGGCTCCGCGGCGCCCGTCGGGGCCGCGATCGCGGCGAGGCCGGCGCCGATCAGCCACGGGACTAGCGACTTCGACAGGAACAGGTTCGACACGGGACGCGACCGGCGCTGGGCGAGGACAGATCAAGTCCCGCCGAGCCTACGGCGTCCCCCGAAGGCGAGCCACCAACGGCCCGCCATGCCCGAGGGCAGCACTCGGGGCTCAGGCCGCCTGACGCTGGAACGGCACGACGACCGGGGACGCGCCGGCCCCGGCCGGGGCCGGCAGCGCCCGCAGCACGGCGTCGGCGGCGGCGGCGGCGGCCCCGGTCTTCACCGTGCGGGCCGCGGCCGCGTCGACCCTGGCCTGCACCGCCGCCAAGCTGGCCGGAGCGCTGAGCCAGCTGTCCAGGGTGCGGACGATCTCCGTCACCTCACGGCTGTCCGCGCGGGGCGGGAAGAACTCCGGATAGAGCATCTCCCCGGCGAACAGGTTCGGCAGCGTGACCGAATCGCTGACGATCAGTTTTTCGAACACCCAGTATTTCAACCGGGACGCTTGATAAACCATCACCCCCGGCGTGCGGCGGGCGAACAATTCGAGGCTGACCGACCCGCTGACGAACAGGCAGCACTCGGCCAGTTCGATGATCTCGCTGGTGCGTTCGGTGCAGACCTCCACGTTGGGGACGCCGGCGAACACCCCCCCGCAGCGGGCCGCGTGGGCGGGCTTATAGGCGGCGACGCGGAACGTCACGTCCGGGTGCAGCGCCGCCAGTTGGCGGACGGCGGCGGCGAGGATCGGTCCGTTCGACTCCACCTCCCGATCCCGCGAGCCCGGCAGCACGCCGACGGTGCGGGCGCCGCGGCGTTCGTTCAGGAAGGCCTGATCCAACCGCTTCTCCGCGGCTTCGTCGAAGAACGGGTGGCCGACGTCCTCGCAGGGGATGCCGGTCTCCGCGCTCACGCCGCGGTCCGCGAACCATTGCGGCTCGAACGGCAACGCGCACAGCAGATGATCGACGTGCTTGCGGATCTTCCGCACCCGCCACGGCGCCCAGGCCCACATCTGCGGGGGCAGATAATAAATCACCGGCACGCCGGCCTTCTTCGCCGCCTTGGCGAGGTGCCAGTGGAAGCCGGGGAAGTCGACCAGCAGCAGGGCGTCCGGCCGCTGCTCGCGGAAATAGGCGGCGGCCCGGTCCCGCAGGGCAAAGAACTGTTTGAGGTGCGGCAGCACCGCCGTCACGCCCATCACGGCGAGGTCGGTGAGGCGAAAGTGCTGCTCCTGCCCGGCGGCGGCGAGGTCCGGCCCGCCGTAGCCCACGGCCTTCAGGGCGGGGTCGCGGCGACGAAGTTCCGTCAGCAGGTGGGCGGCGTGCTGATCGCCGCTGGGCTCGCCGGCGGACAGGAAGAGGTGCATCGGTGCGGGATCGCGGAAGTGCGGGACCGCATGTTGTCGGTCCGCGGCGCGCGACGCGTCAAGACCGAGGCGACCCACGTCCCCTCCCAGCTCCCCCCGGTTTGAGCGGGGGGCGCATGCAAAAACGGCCCGCGGGGAGGTCCCCGCGGGCCGCGTTCTCGGCGATCAGTCAGTCGCGACCGATCAGAGGTTCCGTCGGCTCAGTAGAGCGTGGTGGGCTCTTCTTCGCGGATCGGCTCCGGGTTGGCGTCGGACTTGAGGTTCAGCTTGAACTGCACCTTGGCGGCCTTGTCCGCCTTGACGGTGACGTTCCAGCTGACGACTTCGCCCGGGGCGAGTTCGTCGATCTGGCCGAAGGTCAGGTTCTTGCCGTCCGCCTTCACGTCGCTGTCGCCGGTGGCGGAAACGAAGGTCAGGCCGTCCGGCAGGGTGCCGGTCAGGTTGACGTTCAGGTCCGGGGCGCTGCCCTGGTTCTTGACGTAGACCTCGTAGGTCGTGTTCTCGCCGACCGCGACCGGGTCCACCTTATCGACGGTCTCGATCAGGATGGCGGAGATGCCCTTGTAGGTCGTCGTCAGCGTCTTCTCCACGGCCTCGACGCAGTAGGCGCTGGCGGCGGCGGCCATGTCGAACTCGCCGGCTTCTTCAACGCGGTAGGTCGCGTTGTAGGTGCGGCTCTCGCCCGGCATCAGGCAGCCGACGTTCAGCGTTTCGCCGTCGAAGTCGCGGGTGTCGAAGCGGACGTCGCGGGCACCTTCGGGGGCGGTGATGGCCACCATCGTGTTCAACGCCGGGGCGTCGGAGTTGTTAGTAACGGTCACCCGGGCGGTGGCGTCGCGGCCGAGGTACTGCTCGGCCGGGCCGTCGACCCGCACGTCCAGGCTCGGTTCCAGAATGCTGACGGTCTGCGCGTCCGTGCTGGCGGTGATGCCGCCGGCCTTGGCTTCGGCGGAGAGGTCCAGCTGCCGGCCCGCGGCGTCGTCGGTCAGTTCCAGCGGCACCCTGAACGCCTTGGTTTCGCCGGCGCCGAGCGGATCGACGGTCGCTTTCACCGTCTGCTTACCGGTGTACGTCAGGCCTTCGGGCAGGTTGTGGGTCAGCACGATCGGCTCGGTCTCGCCGGTGCCGTCGTTCGTGACTTTGTATTCGATGAACACGTCGTCGCAGGAGTACACCCCGGCCACGTCGCACTGGGCTTCGACGTCGCGGTCGGCGTACAGCGTCCAGACCAGCTTCAGGTCCGGCTTGGTGACCTTGTACACGGTGCACAGCGCCGGGTCGTAGTCGACCACGATGCAGCTGCGGGCCTCGCCGGTTTCAGACGCGCGGGCGGTGACCTTCAGCGTGCGGGAGTCGCCGGCGGCGAGCTGTCCGGCGTTGAAGCTCAGGCGATTGCCCTCCACCTGGGCGGCTTTGTCGTTGGCGCCGCGCAGTTCGACGCCCTGGGTCGTCTCCGTCACGCGGATGCCGCGGATCGGCTCGTCCGAGATGTTCCGGAGCACCAGATCGTAGGTGAACTCCTCGCCGGCCCGGATCTGGCTGGGGCCGCGGCGGGTGATTTCAATCGTGTCTTCGCCGGTGGGGCCGGCCAGGGTCAGACCGCTGTCCGCGGCTTGCGGGACGGCGACGGCCGCGTCCTGCGTGAGGCTGAGCGCCCCGCCGGTCAGCAGGGCCGCGCCGGCCGCAACGGCGGCGGTGCGGAGGGAGGTAAGATTCATAGAGGATTCCCCTTCGGATTGTTTCGAACATGAACGCCGGGCCGGTCCCGGAGCCGGGTCAATCCCGGCGAGAAACAACCCTAAAGCGCGGCCGCTACAACCGAACCATGGGAAGCCCTGTTCCCCGGTGCGGGGCTCGCCCACCCCCTCCCGGGCTTTCCCCGCAAGGATTTTCCCCCCGGCAAGACGATCCTCATTCGATGACCTTCGGCATGCGGGGTGCTGTCCCCCGATCGGGGCGGGCGCCGAACGCCTGTCTGTTTAAACAGTAGACCGTCGCTCTTAATTGACAACCGCCGGCGACGACCGCCGGCGACTGCGTACGGCTAAATCGACAACTGCACGAGGTCGCCCGCGGGCGCCGAGGACTTTTTGGGTTGATGAGCCGTCGCGTCGCCGGGGGCGCCGGCGGGCAGGCCGAACAGCGTGGCCCGGGCGGTCTTCAACAACCCGCCGACGCTGCCGAAGGTCGCGTCCACCGCCGCCGCCTCGTAGCCGCTGTGCACCATGCAGTCGGTGCACTTCGGGTTCCCGCTGGCCCGACCGTAGTTGGCCCACTCCACGGAGGCGATCAGCTCTTCGTAGGTGTCGCAGTAGCCCTCGTCCATCAGATAGCAGGGCTTCTGCCAGCCGAACAGGTTATAGGTCGGCATGCCCCAGGCGTGGCAGTCGAGGGCGTGGTTCCCTCTTAAGAACTCCAGGAACAGCGGGCTCTGGTTGAACGTCCAGCGCTTTTTGACGTCGGCGAGGATCGTTTTAAACAGCCGCACGGTCTCGTCGGCGACGAGGAAGTGCTCCTGATCCGGCGCCTTCTCGTACGGATAGCCCGGCGAGACCATCATCCCCTCCACACCGATATCCGTGAGCTGCTCGAACATCTCCCGCACCCGAACGGGGTCGGCGTTGTTGAAGACCGTGGTGTTCGTCGTGACCCGGAAGCCGCGGGCGATGGCGGCTTTAATACCTTCGATGGCCACGTCGAACACGCCCTCGCGGCAGACGGCTTCGTCGTGCTCCTCCCGCGGGCCGTCGATGTGCACGCTGAAGCTGAGGCGTTTGCTCGGTTTGAACAGGTCGAGCTTCTTCTCCAACAGGATCGCGTTCGTGCACAGGTACACGTATTTGCCGCGGTCGGTCAGGCCGGCGACGATCTCGCCGATCTGGGGATGCAGCAGCGGTTCGCCGCCGGGCAGGGCGACCATCGGGGCGCCGCACTCCTCGGCGGCGCGCCAGCACTGCTCCGGGGTGAGCTGATCCTTGAGGATCGGCTTGGGGTGCTGGATCTTGCCGCAGCCCGCGCAGGCCAGATTGCAGCGGAACAGCGGTTCGAGCATCAGAACCAGCGGATACCGCTTGTTCCCCTTCAACTTCTGCCGCACGACGTGCGAGGCCACGGTGGCCATCTGAGACAGCGGAACGCCCATGGACGAAAAGAGCCGGGAAGGGGACGGTGGCGCCGAGCAGGGTGCGCCCCTGTCATACCAGACCCGCCGACCGCTTGACACCGCGACCGGACCGGGACGATCACCCGAACCCCGAGTCGCCGCGTGTTCCGCCGCACAGACGCCCGGCCCCCCCGGCCCGAGAGCCGCCCGCTGCGAGCCTGCCTCGCCGTCACCGCGCTGGCCGGCGCCTGGGCGATCGGCTGCGGCGTGGCGTACCCGCACGTGGTCGAACCGCTGCGGGTGGACGAGGTCTTCACTACCGCGGAGCTGACCGCCGCCCCGATCCCGGGGGCGGCGGTGCGGTTCAAGGTGTTGGAGCGGCAGACGAGCCGGGCGGCACTGCCGATCCTCGGCGGGGCGTTGACGCTGATCGCGGCGGTCGTGGCGTTGCTGTTCGTCTGGCGGGACGCGTGGCCGAGCGTCTCAGTCGCCGTCGTCGCGGTGGCGGCCGCGACGGGGTTCCTGGGGGCGCTTCTCGTGCTCGGCCCACTCTTCTTCGGAGGAGACATCGCCGCCGCCTCGAACGCCATGGACACGATCCTCACGCCGGCGGAGCGGGCGGTGCCAGCCACGTACGTTCGGTCGGAAGATATGGCGCGCCGCTACTTTGTCGAAGAAGCCCGCCGGGACGCCTGGCTGCTGTGGACCGCCAGCCTGCCGCTGGCGCTGGCCGGAACCGTCGTCCTATGGGCGATCATGCGCGTCGAACGAGCCCGCGGCCGGGACGAGCCGATCGATCTGTTCCCGTCAGAATCGCCCCGCGATCCGCACCGCGGTGAAACGTAGGACCCCGTGAGAGACGCTCCCTGACGGTCGCGGCTCACGCATTTCAAGAGGTGATCGCGTCCGCGGCCGTCTTAGCTGAACAGCCGTGAAGCAATCAATTGATTTCCTTCGAGACCTAAACGGCGAGCGGGCGCGTCTTCCCTCGCTTGCGCTTCGGGCTCACAAACGCCCGCCCCCGCCGTTTTGGTTCTTAGCTCTTGCTCCTCGGAGCTTCCCCGCCTCACACCTCCATCAGCATCCGGCCGGGGTCTTCAATGCTCTCTTTAATCCGCATCAGGAACGTCACGGCTTCGCGGCCGTCGACGACGCGGTGATCGTAGGTCAGGGCGACGTACATCATCGGGCGGATCACGATCTCGCCGTTCACGACCATCGGGCGGTCGACGATATTGTGCATCCCTAAAATCCCGCTCTGCGGGGGGTTCACGATCGGGGTGCTCAGCAGCGAACCGTAGATGCCGCCGTTGGTGATCGTGAAGGTCCCGCCCTGAAGTTCGTCCAGGCCGATCTTGCCTTCTTTGGCCCGGCGGCCGAAGTCGGCGACGGTCTGTTCGATCTCCGCGAACGACAGCGTTTCCGCGTTGCGGATCACGGGAACCGTCAGGCCCTTGCCGCCGCCGACGGCGACGCTGATGTCGCAGTAGTCGTAGTAGACCAGCTCGTCGCCGTCGATCTGGGCGCCGACCTGCGGGATATTTTGCAGGGCGTCGACGACGGCCTTCACGAAGAAGCTGCTGAAGCCCAGTTTGATGTCGTACTTCTTCTGGAACGCCTCGCCGTACTTCGCCCGGGCCTCCTTGACCGCGGTCATGTCGATTTCGTTGAAGGTCGTCAGCAGGGCGGCGTTCTGCTGGGCGCTGACCAGGCTGGCGGCGATCTTCTTGCGGATCGGCGTCATCCGCTGGCGCTTGACGGCCCGGCCGGGCTCGCCGCCCTCGGGGCCGGTCGTCATCGGGGCGGCGGCGGGGGCGTCGGCCCGGACCAGTTCGCCCTTCTTGCCGTTCTTGAGGTAGTTCTGCACGTCCTCCTTGAGAACCCGCCCGCCGGGGCCGGTGCCGGAGACCTGCGAGGCGTTCAACCCGTTCTGGTCCAGCAGCGCCTTGGCGGCGGGCATGACGTGGCCGCCGGCGCCCTTGCCGGCGCCCGAGCCCTTGCCGGCGCTGGGGGCGGAGGCGGTCGCCTCTTCACGGCGGGGGTCGGCGGTGGTGCCGCCCCGCTGGGGGGAGGCGGACTGGTTGGGCGTTTTCTGCTCCGTGGAGGCCACGCCGGCGGTCTCGGCGCCGCCGTCGCCCGCCGATTCGCCGCCGCCTTCGCCCTCTTCGATCTGGGCGAGCACGTCGCCGACTTCGACGGTCTCCCCCTCGCCGATGAGGATCTTCGTCAGCCGGCCGGAGGTGGGGGCGGTCACCTCGCTGGTCGCCTTGTCGGTTTCCAGTTCGACGATCACCTGATCGCGCTCGACCGTATCGCCTTCCGCGGCGTTCCAGGCGGCGACCTGCATTTCGGTGACGCTTTCCCCGGCGCTGGGGACTTTGACCTCGACTACGGCAGCGGGCATCGGGCGGCGGGGCGGCCGGCGGGCAACCGGCGGCGTCTCGGGGGGAGCGGGGCGAACGCGACGGGGCGGGCGGCCGGCGCGGGGTCGAACGTCTCAGACTCTCCGCGATCCCGGCGGCGTGCAACCGAGCGAATCGCCGCTGCTCACCGGGGGCGATTCACCAGTCCCGGCGACGCCGGTTCCGCCCCCCGCCCAGCAGCTTGAACGCCACGAAGCCCAGCGCCGCGGCGCCGATCAGCGGGATCACGCAGCAGCAGAACCCGCTCAGCACCGGGTCGCCCTCGACCTGCACGTCGCCGGCCGGGGCTGCCGGCGCTGCGGGGGCCGCCGGGGCGAACGCGGCGAACTGCAGGGCGGCGTGGGGAACTATGTCACTCGGCGGGTTCGGGTTCGGTGGGAGGAGAAGCCGGCAACGTCAGCGCTGCCGAGGCGACCGCGGCGGGGTCCGGCCGGGAGGCCAACGACGCGTCGACCGCCGCCCGGGTCCGCGGGACGACGCCCTCATGCACGACCGCCCCGTTGACGGCAACGACGACCGGCCGGTCGAGGTTCACCAATGCGTCCGACAAATACAGCGTGACCTCCTTCACCACGTCCGCGGGGACCGTCAGGTCGATCCGCTGGCCGTCGACTGCCGCAACGATCCGCGTGCCCTTGACCGCCTGATCGGCCGGGACCTCCAGCCAGTAGAACCGCGGCTGGGTCACGTCGTCCTGCAACCAGACGATCCGCTTCGGCCAGGGGTCGCGGTCGAACCGGGCCATCCACGGCAGGGCGGCCCGGTCGCGGCCGTTCATCCAGTGGCCGGTGTTGGGGTATATCACGACCTTGTGCTCGTAGCCGTCCGGGTCGGCTTCGTGCAGGGCGGCGAGTTGTTCCTTCCACTGCCCGGCGATTTTGTTGCGGTCGTAGGCGGCGTCGTCGCCGCCCATCCAGATCGAGAACGGCAGATTGCGCAGGCCGTCCGGCTGCGTTTCGTTCGGATGCCCGGCCATCATCGACGCCGCCGCGTAGCGGTCCGCCGTCCGCGGGGCGAGTTGGAATACGCCGTCCCCGCCGGCGCTGTAGCCCAGCAGATAGACCCGGTTCGGATCGACCGTACCGTCGACGAGGTAGGACAGAATTAATCGATCCAGCAGCGGATCGATGTGGGCCTGATGCCACAGGTCCCAGGTATTCCCGGGGGCCCGGGGGGCGACGACGACGCCCTCCTGCGGTTCGTAGAGGCGAATCTGGTTCCGCCATTGGCCGTCGTTCATCGCCGCCGGCCCGCCCCCGCCGCCGTGCAGGGAGATGAACAGGGCGTGCCCGCCCTTCGGTTTCTTCCCAAAGGTGCGCTCGAGGAACGGCAACGTCTCCCCGCCGGCCTGGATCGCCTTCGCCCCGCGTTCCTTCAACGATCCCGCCCGGCACTCCGCGACGAGGTCGTCCCAAGCGTCGCGGACGGCGGCCGCCGCCTCCGGCTCGGAAAGCGGTCGGGACGGCGCCGCCGGGCCGTCCAACGCGAACGCAACGAGCAGCAGGGCGGGGTGCATGGCGGGGTCAGGGAGTGCAGGGCGGCGAGGCGATCACGTGTCTCCCCTCTCCCTCAGGGAGAGGGGCCGGGGGTGAGGGTGGGGCACGGTTCACCCGTTGCCGCTCTCTGCGGTGACAATCCAGCCGACGGGCGAGCAGGCGGACGGTGAACGGCGTGCGGGGATCACTGCCCCCTCACCCCCGACCCCTCTCCCCCAAAAGGGGGGCGAGGGGGGAAGGGAGACGCCGGCGGGCGACGAAAAATCGAACTCGCCCGGGCCGAGCGCCTCGGCGTTCACGCGAACGATACGGAACTCCACCCGCATGTTCTCCTTCGCCTCCTCCAGGCTGCGGGGCTTGGGGATGACTGGGTCCGAGATGCCCGCCCCGGTGGGCGTGAGGGCGGACAGGTCCACCTGCACGTTGGCCCCCTTAGGGGATTCGGCGATCGCCCGTTTGACCGCCTCGGCCCGGACGACGGAGAGGTTCAGCGCCTTCTGCGTCACCGCCCGCGGCCGGCGCTTGGGGGGCGTCGAAGGCCCCGCCGGCGATCAGATTCTCGACGAGTTTGGCGTCGAAGCCCACGAGGTTCCCCTCGGTGCGGAAGAACTCGATCTGCCCCGGCAGATTGGCGAACTGGCAGTCCAGCAGCAGACCGTGGGCGTCGACCTCCAGGTTGGGCATGACGTCCTTGCCGAAGACGCCCTGGGCGGACTCCAGCAGTTTGCGGTACTCCGGACTCATCCGACCGTTGCCGGCTTCAAAGTCGTTCCGCAGCTTGACGACCCGCTCCCGCCCGGCGAGCCAGCCGGCGACGAGGGCTTCGCACTGGTCGCGGTGGGCGTCGAAATCATCTTTGCGGACGGCGTACACGTCCGCGACGCTGCGGTTCAATTCCGCGGCGCTGACGACCACCCGGGCGCCCTTCACGGCGCCCTCCGCCCCGGTGCCGGCGCTGTCCGGCCTGCCGGCCAGGCCGATCATCTCCGGCGTAATCACGCAGCAGGCGGCGACCGATTCGTCCTTACGGAACAGCTCCGCGGCCCCGTCCGGGCCGGTCAGATTCCATGGCGTCGGAACGTGGGGGAAACCGGGGCGGCGAGCCGCCGCAGCGTACCGAACGCCGGGAACCGCAGCGCGGATCACCTGCAGCCGGCCTGTTTCTCACGGCCTGCCCGCTTCGCCGTCGCCGGTCGGCGGCGCGCCCGCTCGCCGGGGCGCGCTCGAAAACAAATTCTCCAACGCTCCGCCGCGGACGTTCGTAGAATAGATCCGATGGGAACGCTCTTCCGCCTGCCGCCGGCCCTGCTTGCCGCGTTGCCGCTCCTGATGGGGCCGGCCGCGTGGGCGACGGACTGCGGCGCCGGCGGCGGCTGCGTCCCCTCCGCCGAGGCCGCCTGTGCGTGCGGCCCGCCGGCCTGTCATCCCTGTTGCGACGCCGCGACCGACGCGGCCACCCCCGCGGCGGCCCCGGTCTGTGCCTGCTGGCAGGCCCCCGCGGAGCCGCTCGCCCCCGTCGCCCCGACGACGGACCCGGCGCCGGCGCCCACGGCTCTCGGCCTGCCGCCGTCGCCCCGGATCGCGGCGGTTGCCCCGAACGTTCTTCGAAGCTCCCCCGGAACCCCACCCCCCGCGGCCGGCCGGTCGTTGAGGGCGTGGCTGTGCGTGTGGCGGATTTAACGCGGCCGTCTCGGACGCTGCGTGACCTCTTTCTTTTCCGCCCCGCCGGGGCTCCGCGTCAGACCGCGGAGAGCCCACGGTTCCCCACGCTTCCAAGGACGTTTTGATGAGTCATTTCCTGAGTGCCGCCGCCCTCGCCGTGTCGACCGGCCTGTTCGCCTTCGCCCCGGCCGTCTCCCCCGTCGCCGCCGCCCCGGTCGGGTGCGTCGGCTGCGAGTGCGACCCCGGCTGCGTGTGCGACTGCGACTGTGCCGACACCGGCGTGTGCACCTGCGATCACACCTGCTGCGAAACCGCCGCCGCGACCTGCTGCGCGCCCGGCGCCGAGTGCTGCGAAGAAGGCGCCGCCTGCTGCGACGCCGCCGCCGCGACCTGCTGCGCGCCCGGCGCCGAGTGCTGTGAAGAAGGCGCCGCCTGCTGTGGCGACGCCGCCGCGACCTGCTGCGAAGCCGGCGCCGAGTGCTGCGAAGAAGGCGCGGCCTGCTGCGACGCGAAATAGCCCGGCCTGATCGCCGAACTGAACCTGCGCCCCGTCGGCTCCCGAGCCGGCGGGGCGTTTTTCGTACCGATCTCCGACTGCGTCAGGCGGTCGCCCACCGCCGCAGCCGACGGCGCCACCACCACACGACGGCGAGCACGCCGCACAGCGCCAGCGGCGGCCCGAAGGCCCACCACGCCGCGTCCCGGCGGCCGAACGTGAAGATCAGCCACGACTCGATCGCCCAGGCTCCCACGATCCGCTCCCGGCCGGTGGGCACGTCGTGCCACTGCGCCCCGTACGGCGGTTCGATCCACAGGTCCGCCGCGTCGACATTCGGGGCCAGCGGTTCGAGCGTCGTGATCCTCCACCTCTGCTCCAAGTGAGCAAACCGCTCCCGCTCGACGGCGGGCCCTTCCAGGGCGAACAACTCCCCCGTCGAGGTCGCATCGTTCAACGAACGGAAGGCCGGCACGGCCGCCGTCGCGTAGCTGGTCGACCCGCCGGCGCGCGGGACGCGCACGCCGCTCGGCAGCGGGCGGAAGTCCTCCGCCCAACTGATTGCAGACGGCGGTCCGGACAAAACCCATTCGCTCCCCTGTCGCCGGACGTTGACGAACTCGGTCCGGAACAGGTCGCGTCGGTCGTCATCGGTGAACCAAACCCGCAGGCCGGCGCCGTATTCGACGCTGCGTTCTGGCGATTGCCTGGACTGGAGCTCCTGCCACTCCGTTTGCGGCACGAACGCCCGCACCGCCGGGCGGCCGTCCTTCACCTCCCGCCCCTCCACGATCCAGGCGGCGGGATCGACGCCGGCGAGTTGATCGATTTGACTCGTCCCCACCGCCGCCCACGGCCGCCCCGCCAACAGGTGCGGGACCGAGAATCCGAGCGGTTCGATGTCGTCGTGCGTTGTGTAGAGTTGATCCGAGTACATCCCGCTGCCGGCGACGCCGGCGATCAATTGGGCCCGCACCGGCCCGTCGCCGGGCGAGCGCAGGCAGATCAGCTGGCCAACGTGGTCGGCGGCGGTCTCGCCGGTCAGCGGGGCTCCGGCCGGCGTGTCCGTCAGCCACCGGTCCGGGGCGCCTGGCGGCGCCGCCTCCCCCCGCAGCCGGATCTGGGCCGCCTCATCCATTAAAAAGCCCTCCGCCCACCGCTCCGTCGGCGGCCCGAGCGGGATCCTCGGCCCGGATCGGCTCTCGGACCGCTCCTGCCAAACCACGTGCACGTCCCGCACCGCCGCCCGCACTTTGGCGAGTCCGTCAGCCAACTCGGCGGCGGTCGGCAGCGGGGCCGGCTTCGCCGGCGGGGCGACGGCCAGCACGGCCGCGACGAGCAGCGACGGTGACATTGGAGAGCCCCAGGAGGAACGGATCGGCGGACGCCAGTCTAACGCCGCCGCCGCCCGGCGTTCCCCCCCGTTCAGCCCTCCGCCAGCCCCGCGTACAGCACGCTGCCCAGGCGGACGTGGGTCGCGCCCTCGGCGATCGCCGGTTCGAAGTCGCCGCTCATCCCCATCGACAGCATCGGCAGCGCCTCCGCTCCGCCCAGTTCGTCCCGCAGCGTCCGCAGGCCGGCGAACACCGGCCGGGCGACGGCCTCCACCGCGTCCGGCGCCGCGGCGGGGGCCATCGTCATCAGGCCCCGCACCCGCACATGGGGGAAGCGGTCGAGTCCGGCGTCCCACAGCGCCCGCAGCGCGTCCGGCGTGAAGCCGCTTTTCGAGTCCTCCCCGGAGACGTTCGCCTGCAAGAGAACCGCCGGCACCAGCCCCTCCTCCGCCGCGACCCGTTCGATGCGGGCGAGCAGCGTTTCGCTGTCGACCGAGTGCGTGAGGAACGCCGCCGGCAACAATTTCTGCACCTTGTTCCGCTGGAGCTGGCCGATCTGGTGCCAACGTACCGGGGGTTGGGCGGTGAACGTTTCGGCCCGCTCCGTGAGCTGTTGGGGGCGGTTCTCGCCGAGGTCGCGGACGCCCAGGTCCAGCAGCCCGCGGACCCATTCGTCCCGGGCGTACTTGGTCACGGCGATCAGCGTGACGGCGTCCGGCGCGCGCCCGGCGGCGGTCGCCGCGGCGGCGATCCGCTCCCGAACGGCGGCGAGGTTGGCGGCGAGGGCGTCCAATGTGGGAGGGGGGAGGTCGGATTGGGGATGTGCGGCCCGCGGCACGGTTAGGATAGCGACCCCGCCCCCTCCGCCCTCCGACTTCCCCCCTCCCACATCGTCATGGCCTCCGTACTGCTGATCGAGGACGACCGCGAGATCGCCGCCACCCTCGGCGGGGCGCTGCGGACCGCCGGCTACGAACTCCGCCACGCCCCCAACGGGATTAAGGGGCAGGAACTCTACCTGGAGCAGCGCCCGGACCTGATCGTCACCGACATGATGATGCCCGGCCGCGGCGGCTTCCCGGTGCTGGAGTTCCTCGCCACTCAGGACGACCCCCCGCCGGCGATCATGGTCACCGCCAACGAGGGCGGCCGCCACAAGGCCTACGCGGAGATGCTGGGCGTGGTCGACTACCTCCGCAAACCCTTCGCCATGGACGTGCTGCTGGAAGCGGCGGAGAAGGCCCTCGACAAGTACCCCCCCGGCACCCCCGGCCCCCGGGCCCGCGTCGCCGCGGCCGAAGCCGCAGGCGGGCAGAACGCGGACGACTCGGCGACCGGCGAGGACGAGTAGCCCTCCGCCGGTTCGCCGGTGCCGACAGGCGGCGCGTGTCAGGCCGCCTGTTCGCTCGAGCCGTCTCCCGCCTGTTCTTCGGCCTGTGCCGCGGCCTGTTTGCCGACCACGTCGTGCACCCATTGCGGCAGACTGAAGCGGCGGGGGGCGCCGCCGTGGGCGGCGAGGTAGTCCCGCTTCTTCAACCCCCGCACCCGGCAGGAATGGCCCAGGGTGCGGTTCTTGGAGAGCAGCGTCTCCACCGGCACACCGGAGGCCTCCGCGAGACCCGGCACGGTGAACTCCGCCTCCGGTTCGAAGTGGGCCGCGGCGAGGGCCAGAAACTCCCCGCAGCCTAACGACAGCAGCTGGTTGAGCCCCCGCCGGACTGCCTGCGGGTCGGTCGGAGCGGACTCTTCTGCGAACGGCCCGCCGTGCGGCCGACCGTGCCGGCCGGGTTTGCCGCGACGGGGTCCACCGGGGCCGTCGAGCGGCCGCATCAGGCGGCGAACGAGTTCGCGTTCCTCGGGGATGGTGGGATCGAAGGTGACTTGCATCGGGGGCGCCAAGGGCGAAATGGGGGCGGGGACGAACGACAGGCCGTCCGTGAGGCACGCAGCATCGCCACGACACGCAGCCTGTCAACTGGCCTGTTGCCCCGCCTGTTCGATCCGCCGCCGGTCGGGGCGTCGTCCGACGGGCTCCGTCGCGGTCGGGGGGCGGGCCGCCCACACTGGTTCTGCCTCCGGTTTCCCCGTCCCCGTTTCGATCGTTCCCCGTGCGGATCTGCGTGATCTTCAACCCCGCGGCGGGCCGGCGTCGGGCACGGCGGCGGCTGGCGGGGTTCCTCGCCCGCTGGGGCGACCGGGTGACGCTGCGGCCGACCGCCCGCCCCGGCCACGCCGCCGAACTGGCCGCCGCCGCGGTGCGGGAGGGGTTCGAAACGATCGCCGCCGCCGGCGGGGACGGCACTGTCCACGAAGTCGCCGACGGTCTGCTGAGGGCCGCCGATCAGACCGCCGGTCAGGCGACCGACCAGGGCGAATCCGGCGCCGCCCCGGTCTTCGCGGTGGTCCCGATCGGCAGCGCCAACGACTACGCCCACAGCCTTCAGCGGCAGTTCGGAACCGCCCCGCTGGACGCCCCGGAGGCCCACCCGGTGGACGTGGGCCGGCTGTCGTGGACCGCCGCCGACGGGGCGCCGCGGGATCGGTATTTCGTCTGCTGTTGCGGCGCCGGGCTGCCGGGCCGGGTGACGCTGGAAAGCCGCAAGATCGGCTGGTTGCAGGGCGTCCCGCTGTACGGGCTGGCGGCGCTGCGGGCTCTGCGCGCCGCCGGTCCGCCGGAGGAGTGGACGGTGCAATACGACGACGAACCGCCGACGACCGGCCCCACGCAGTCCGTCCACGCCCTGTTGGGCCGCCGGGAGGGCGGCTTCCTGCTGGCGCCGGACGCCCGGCTGGACGACGGTCTGTTCGACACGCTCCGCCTCGGCCCGGCGAGCCGTTGGGGCATGCTGAAACTGCTGCCGGGCCTGGCCCGCCGCGGCCCCCCGACCGACCACCCGCACGTCGAACTCGGCCGGCGCCGGTCAATTCAGATCGACAGCCCGAGCCCGCTGGCGGTGCACGCCGACGGCGAACTGGCCCTCATCCCCGCCGACGCAGTGCGGTCCGTCCGGCTCGACCTGCTCCCCGGCCGCCTGCGGGCCAAGGTCTGCGCGGTGGGATAGCGCGGCGCCGGCCCCCTGTCTCCCCTCGCCCCCCTTTTGGGGGGAGGGGTCGGGGGTGAGGGGGCCGCGGCGCCCGAGCGTCGTTCACGGTCCGGCGTTCAGAACCGGCAGCCCGAGACGCAAGCCGAGGCGTGCACGGGTGGCACAATCACCCGGCCTCGCTTGCGCTTCGGGCTCCCACTTTCCGAGCGGGGGCGGAAGAACCGTTCGCTCACCCTCGCCCTCACCCTCACCCCCGGCCCTTCTCCCTTGAGGGAGAGGGGGGAACGGCGTCGCAGTCGGACTCGGATCCGACGTGCAAGCGAGGTTCGAACCCGTCCCCCCTCGCTTGCGCTTCGGGCTCACAACTTAGCGTGACGTTTCTGCCTCGGCGGCGCCCGAGGTGCGTTGATAAAGCGTCCGCATCTCCTCCGGCGTGAGGGCTCGGTTCCAGACGGCCAGGCCGCCGAGGCGGCCGTCGAAGCCGCTGCCGTCCGTGGGGCCGTCGGGATAATTTTTCCAGCTCGGGATCGCCCGGTTGGCGACGGTGAAGTCCGCCCCGCCGTCGTAGACGGGGCCGTCGAACCGGAAGGGGTTGTAGTTCTCGTTGCGGTCCAGCTCGCCGTTGACGTAAACGCGGATCTGCTGGCCGTCGTAGGCGTAGCTGATCATCGTCCAGCGGTCTTTGGGCAGTTGCGTGCCGCCGGTGGCGTAGTCGTAGGCGAACGGCCGGCCCGGGGTCGCCCCGCCGAGGGGGGAGACGTAGCCCATCGCCTGATCGCCGGCCTTGGTGCGGGTATAAGTTGTCCAGTCGGACTGCCAGGCCCCGCAGATAAACATGCCGTACTGACGGGCGCGGCCGCGTTCGTCCCACATCCCGCCGATAAACTGCCAGCGATTGCTCGATTCGCGTTTGATCCACGCCGCCATGGAGACCCGCTGCTCCTCGCCGTGCAGGTCCAGGCCGGGGGCGTCTTCGTGCGGCAGGATCATCCATTGGCCCGGTTTGAAGTCCGTGGAGTACGGCCCGAACACGCCGTCCTCGACCCGGGCGATCGGGCCGTTTTGCTCCTGCAGGGCGTATTGGTATTGGCCTAACGAAACCCGCTCCGCCCCGGCCGGCTCCTGAAAGTCCCAGAAGGCCAGCAGCCCGGGAATCGCCCCCGGCGCCGCCCGCCGGGCCGCGACCGGGTCGGCGTTCGGGTCGGCGGCCGCAGGGGGAACGGTCTTCGCCAGTTCATATCCGCCGTCGTTCAAGACAATCGCCCGCACGCCGCGGTGGGCGTCGTAGGTCCGCTGCATCGCGGGCAGGTCGTCGAACCAGCCAACGACATACGCCGCCCCGATCGCCTCCCCCGCCCGCACGTCGCGGCGGTGCAATTCTTGAATGAAGCAGACGTACCCCCGCTGATGGCACCACGCCTCCGCGACCGCCGCCGGGTCCAGCGTCATCCCGGCCAGCCAGGGGCCTGGCTGCCCGTTCAACCGGGTTTGATAGGCCCGGATCATCCGCTCCGGCACGGGGCCCTCGTCTTCGGTGCGCTGATAGAAGAACCGCTCATCCGGGCCGAACGGTTCGTCGAACGCCGCGGCGGGGATCGGTTCGTCTTCATAGCTGAGATAAATCCGCTCGAACGTTTGTCCAAGCGCCCCCCCGTGGCGGACGTGGCCCGGCATGTCGATGCGATAAAACAGGTCGTCGACGGCGTTGGCGCTGACGATTCGCTCCGCCGTCAGCACGTACCGCAGGCCGGGGCGAAACAGGAGGGTCTGTTCCCAAATTGAACCCGGCTCGTACCCCGCGCCGGCCTCGGGGAAGCGGTGCCGCAGGCGGATCGCGGCGAAGCCGTCGCCGCGGGTGACCTCCGCCTCCAGGCGCTGCGCCTGAGTGCAGAGCTGCAGGCCTGCGACGTAGTGCTTGGGCAGGTCGCCGTGCAGTTTGGGGTCGCGTTCATAGCCGTCCTCCCGCCAGCCGGGGGCCATCAGGAAGTCCATAATGTGCAGGCCGAAGCCGAGGTCCGTCGCCCCCGTCCGCTTGTCCGTCAGCGAACCGGCTTTGATCCCGCTGACGTAGCCGGTCAGCGGAATCACGGCGGAGAGGGCGTCGGTCTCCACCGTGACGGCGTCCGCGGTCCGGGCGACGGTCACGAAGCCGGCGGCGGGCGGTTCGGCCTCGCTCCGCGTCTGCCCGACGGCCGGGCCGGCGAGCGTCAGCAGGGCGGCGAGCGGCGTGAGGACCGCGCAGGAACGAGCACGCATGGGAGACCCCGGAGGAACGGACGCCGTACCCTTCCCGTTCGCCCGCCCCGCCGGCAAGCGGGGGCGGATTCCGCGTTCCCGGCAAGATTCCGCCAAGATCGCCGCCGCCGCGACGAACAGCCCTCGCACGTCGCCCGTTTCCTCTCCCCCGATCTGGTTCATGGTCGTCGCCTGGATCGCGTTACTCGCCGCGCTGTTGCTGATCGTCGCCCCGCTGGTCGCGGCGATCGTGCTGGCCGTCCGCGGGCGGCCGGGGGCGGGGGCGATCGTCGGCGGCGTGGGCGTTGGGTTGGGGGCACTGCTGGCAATGGGCTCCCTCATCAGCGTGCGAACGGAACATCGGGGCCCGGCAGAAGTTCACGCCGTGTGGGACCGAGACGGGGCCCGCCGCGAAGCCGTCCTGCACGCCTACGGGGACGACGATGACGCTCGTCTGCAAAGCCGTTTCGCCCACGACAACCGCGTGCACGTCCGCCCGGACGGCGTGCACGTGGACGAACGCGGCGGGGAGATCCTGATCGCCCCCGCCCCCGGCCGCGGACCCGAGGGCGACGCCTGGCGGGACGCCGCCGGTCGGCATGAGGAACGGCTCCTCCAACGGCGGCGGCACGACCGCGATCACAGACCTCAAGCGCTCCACCACGGCCCCGGCGGCCCTCTGGTCGAAGCGGAGTTCGTCAGCGAAAACGAACTGCCCGAGTGGGCCCAGACCCCGCCGGCGGACCGCCTCGTGGTGACCGGCCCGCTGGTGACGGACGAGGACGGCGGCCCCGCCGCCGCCCGCCGGGCCGCCGAGGAGGCGACGACCGCCCGCCTGATCGAGCAAGCCGGCCTGCCCCCCGGCGCCGCGATCAACCCGGACGACGTGCCCCGGCCGGGCCGCATCGCCGTGCAGACCCTCACCCGCACCACCGGCGAGAACGCCTTCACGATGTACCGGGCCTTCGTGCAGGTGGACGCCTCCGCCCCCGTGCTGGACCGCCTGCGGCAGGGCCACCGCCACCGCCTCGGCCGCGACCGGGCGCTGTGGGCGGTCGGCGGCGCCGGAGCGTGCGTCGTCGGCTTCGCCGGCCTGTGGGGCCTCGGCCGCCGCAAGCTGCGGGCGCCGACGCCCGGGGAGGGGTGATGGGAGAGGAGGGAGGGGACGCGCAAGCGTTCGTCCCCGCCGTCGCTCACCCGCTAACATCCCCTCCCTCATCACTCCTCCCCCCTCCCCGCGGACCATGGACGCCGACCGCCTGCTGATCGACCGCGTCCGGGCCGGCGACGCCGGGGCCTGGGAGGAGTTCATCGGCCGCTACGAAGGACGTTTATTGGCCTTCGCGGACAGCCGGTTGCGGAACCGGGCGCGGGCGGAGGACGTCGTGCAGGAGGCGTTCTTGGGGTTCCTCGTCAGCCTCCCGAACTACGACGAAACGCAGTCGTTGGAGGCGTGGCTGTTCGCGATCACGGCTCATAAATTAACGGACGCATTGCGGAAGGAAGGCCGCCGGCCGACGGTCCCGCTGTTCCCTTCCAGCAAGAGCGACAGCTCCTCCGGCCGCGAGCCGGCCGGCCGGGCGCGGGTCGCCAGTTCCATCGCCCGCAGCCGCGAGGGCCGCGACGCCCAGGCCGCCCTGTTGCAACGCTCCCTCCGCGAACTCATCACCGACTGGAAGGCCGCCGGCGAGTGGGAGCGCCTGATGTGCTGCGAACTGCTGTTCGTGGTCGGTCTGCGAAATAAAGAGGTCGCCGACCGGCTGTCGATCTCGGAGCAGGCGGTGGCGAACCATAAATACTTCGCCGTCAACAAATTGAAGACCGCCGCCGAGGCGTCTAAGCTGCGCGACGCGGATTTGAAGGCGTTCGGCGTGGAGTGACCTTTCGGGGCGACGTCTGCGGACGCTGAGAACAGTCCGCCCCGCTCTTCCCCCCTCTCCCTCTCCCTTGAGGGAGAGGGGCCGGGGGTGAGGGGGACGCACGGTTCGCACGCCTTCGCTCAAAGACCGTGAGCCCGAAGCGCACGCGAGGCCGCGCGACTCCGCCAAAGGGGGCGAGGGGAGACAGTGCGGGCAGATCTTGCCTGGGCGGCCGAACCGCGGCCCGAGACCGGTCAGCCCGGCGGCCAGGGCCGTTTGACGCCCAGCGCCTTCCGCGCCTTGGCGTCCGCCAGCAGCGGGCGGTTCGACAGGATCACGCGCTGAACGTCCCGTTCCGGCGAGCGCTCGACTTGAATTTCATAGTCCGGAAACTCGTAGAACAGCACGGACCCGTCTTCGTCGCGGTCCTCCCAGTAGGGGTCGCCGCATTTGTCCGCCAGATTCGCGGCGTCGACCGCAAAGCCGTGGTAGCTCATCGTGCCCTCATAGCGGCGAAACTCCGGCTCGGGGGTGTCGAACACGACCTGGAAGCCGGAACAGGTTCCGTCCTCCGCCAGTTCCAGCGCGAGCCCGAGTTCCCCGAACTCCAACAACGGCGCCGCGCCTTTCGAGGAGCTGCGACCCAGAAAGGAAAATGCCTCCAACGGAGAGCCGAGCGGCGTCTTATTCAGGGACGGCTCCGACAAATCGGCGGCGAGAGACAGCCCGGGCGTCCGCGTCCACTGGTTCGTCGGATTGCCCCGGCGGAAAAAGACGTCGAACATCGTCGCGAGACCAGAGGGGGGACGGGACTTGAAGCCGCCGCAAACGGCCCCGCCCAGCCAGCCTACCGCGGCCGACCGGCGTCGACCTCGTCGCCGTTCGATAACAGCGCCTCCAACCGGTCGAGGAACACGGCCAGATCCGGGTGAATCCGCTCCCGGGCCTCCGCCAGCGGGAGGAACGCGGCCTGATCGACCTCCCAACTGGCGCACCGCGGTTCGCAGCCCGCCGGGGCCGGGGCGGCGAAGGCGTGCACCGTTTTGCGCGTTTTGCGGTAGAGGACTTCGCCCAGCGGCGTGAGCGTCGCCGGGTCGACCTCCAGGCCGGTCTCCTCCCGCGTCTCCCGGGCGGCGGCCTCGGGGAAGGATTCGTCCCCGTCCGGCTCCCCCTTCGGCAACGACCACGGCGCCCGCCGGTTGTAGTTCCCAGAGGCGTGCACGAGCAGCGCCTCAATTCCCGCGTCCCCCGTGCGATACAGCAGCGTGCCGGCGGAGTGCTTCATGGGAGCATCGTGCCGGCGCGCGGCCAAGGTTTATCGACGCCGTAGCTGGCTCGTTGGTCCGCGTCCGCCATCAGCGGCTGGTTCGTCACGACGATCCGCTGCGGGACGCCCGAAAGCGTGCGTTCGAGTTGAATCTCATAGCCCGGGAACTCGTAGAAGAGGATCGATTCCTCCTCGTCCCGGTCTTCCCAATAGGGTTCGCCCAACCGCTCGGCGAGGTTCGCCGGGACCACGGGCGAACGGTTGACCGTCAGCGTGCCCGAGAACGGCTCGAACCGGCTCTCGGTGTCGTCGAAGATGACCTGAAACGTGGAACAGGTCCCGTCGTCCTCCGCGACCAGCGACAGCCCGAGGTCCGCGTAGTCCAGCGGGCAGGCGCCTTGGGACGTCGTGCGGCCGAGAAACCAGAACTCCTCGACCGGCGACCCGATCGGGACGCCGTTGATCGTCGGCGGGGAGAGATCGACCGTCAGCGCCAGCCCGGGCGACCGCGACCAGCGGTTCGTCGGATTGCCGCGTCGAAAGAGGGCGTCGAGCATCGTACGGAGCGGGGGCGTGCGGGTGGCGGGAAATGCAGTTCGTCGCGGTGAGGCGGTTGTATCCCGTTGGGGGAGCGTTGTTTAACGAAAGATCCGCCACGAACGGGTCCTGAACCGCCGTGGGGTGAGGCCGCCGGTCGGCCGTCCCGCCCCCCGTTCGAGGACCCCCGATGCGTGTTCCAAATGTTGTTCCCCCCGCTCTCGCCGCGCTCGGGCCGCCGTTGGCGGCGTGGGGCGGGTACGGGCTGGGCGTCGGCCTGGGCCTGGGAACGGGCGGGCCGCTGTGGACCGGGGCGAACCTGCTGGCCGGCGGGTTGATCGCCGTCGGCGGCGGCGCCGGGCTGGCCGCGGCGGTTCTCGGTCGGTCGCGGAGCGTTGAATCGGCGCCGGCGGCGGCCCGGTCGTTCGCGGAGGACGCGGCGGCGCTGGACGCCTTCGCCCCCGCCGTCGTCCGCCACCCGCGGGGCGCCGCGGCCCTGAAAGCGTTGGCCGAACTGCTGTTCGAGGTGCATCACCCCGCCGATTCGGTCGCCGCGACGGAAGGGGGTGCCGAATGACCTCGCTCCGCCTCCGCACCGCGGCGCTGACGGTCGCCGCGTTTCTGCTCTCCGCCGCCGTCGCCGGCTGCTTCGCCCCGCCGACGCCGGCCGGGCCGGCGGTCGATCCGGCCGACAACGCTCTGCACGACCGAGTCGCCGCGGCGTTGCCGGGCGACGCCGACGCCGCCCGGCTGTACGCCGCCTTCTATCACCTGATCGCCGAGCGTCTGACCGCGGGCGAGTGGGAGACGACGGGCGAACTGGCCGCCGTCGCCGGCCGAGCCGCGGCGCTGTTGGGCCTGCCGGGCAAGCTGTCGGCGGTCGTCGAGGACGAACTCGACCCGGTCCTCAACCCGCCCGGCCCGCTGACCGGCGCCCGGCGGACGAACGCCGCCGCCGCCTTCGCCCGCCTCGCCGACGCCTGCGGGGAGGCGGTCCGATGAGCGCCGCCTCTGCCAAAAACTCTGCCCGACAGATCACCCCGCCCGCGGCCCGCTTCGGCTGGGTCGGCCGCGACGCCGCCGAGCGGGCCTTCGACGCCCTCCAGCAGAGCCCCGCCCCGCTGGAGACCTTTCCCCTGGCGAACCTGTCCGCGGCCCTGCCCGCCCGCGTGGCGAACGGCGGGGTGCGGCTGTGGGATCTCGTCCGCAAGGTACGGGGCTCCGACACGCCGAACGTGCCGCAGCAGACGGGCGACTGCGTCTCCTTCGGGGCGAAGAACGCCGTCGAATACCTGCAATGCGCGGAGATCGCCGCCGGCGAATCCGAGGGGTTCCAACCCGTCTTCCCCCCCTTTCTGTACGCCACCGGCCGGGTACTGGCCGGCGAGGGGCGGCTGCGGGGCCGGGCCGGGTCGCTGGGCTCCTGGCAGGCCGCGGCCTTGAAGGAATACGGCGTGCTGCGGACCGACGCCCCCGGCGTGCCGCCCTACTCCCGCAGCGTCGCCGACGCCTGGGGCGACGGGCGGACGGTTCGCTCAGACGACGGGCCGAGCGGCTTCCGGGACTTCCTCGGGCTGGCCGCGGATCACCCGGTCGGGGCGGCGGCCCGGGTCTGGAGTTGGGACGAAGTCGTCTCCGCGGTGGCGAACGGCTCGCCGGTGACGGTCGCCAGCAACGCCGGCTTCACGATGTCCGCCGGCTCCGGCGGCTACCACGAACGCCAGGGGCGTTGGCCGCACCAGATGTGCGTCGTCGGCGTCTGCGACGACCCGGCGAGGCCCTGGGCCGCCCTGCTGAACAGCTGGGGCGACGCCCACGGCCGGCTGACCGACTGGGCGACCGGCGAGCCCTGGCCCGCCGGCACGCTCCGCATCCGGCGGGAGGCGCTGGAGGGAATGCTCGCCGGTGGCGAGGCCTACGCCCTGGCCGCCTTCGCCGGCTTCCCGCCCCGCCGGCACGACTGGGGCGGACTCCTCGGATGACTCCCCAGGACTCCGCATGACTCCTTCACACCCTACCCAGCTCACCGACTGACTCCCAAATGTCTCCCAAAGCGAAGTCCATGGCCGTTCTCCTGCTCCTCGCTCTCTCCGGCTGTGCTCCGTCCGGGCCGTCTCACGATCCCGCCGCAGACCGGGTGCGGGCGGCGTTCGCCCTCGCCGCGGCCGAACGGGCCGTCCCGGTTCATCCCGACGACGGCTCCCCCGACGACGACGGCGTTCCTGACGACGCGCCCGACGATCGCCGGCCCGATCCGAACTGTCCCCGCTGTCAGGGGTCCGGGACCGTGCCGAGCGGCGACGGGTTGGCCCGGGTGCCGTGCAGCTGCTTGCGTGGAAGTCTCAAGGACCAAGAAATCAAGAACTAAGGTGACGGGGCGGAGGCCGACCCGCCGGTCGCGGCGCCGCGGGTGTTGGTGTTTTCGGCGTCGTGGTGCCGGGCCTGCGCGGCGATGAAGCCGGCACTGGCGGCGGCGGGGCCGGGGTTTGAGGTGATCGACGTGGACGCCAATCCCGACGCCGTGCGGGCCTTCCGGGTCTCGGCGTTGCCGACGCTGGTACGGATGGCGGGCTCTCGGGAAACGGCGCGAGCCTCCGGCGCCCGGGACGTGTCCGGCCTGCGGCGGTTCCGGGACGAGGGCCGTTGAGCCGCCCGTCTGCCGAGCCGTTCCTCCGCCGAGAGGTTCCTCGCCCGTCGCTCGGGCTTCCCCCCGTCGCAGCGGGCGGCGGGGCGTCTAGACTTGTCGTCCCGCCGATTCCCGCAGCTCGTCCGGACGGACCGATGTCCAGCAAGAAACGTCACCGCGGTCAAAGCCCCCGCGGCCCGTCCGGCGGCCGTCGCGGCCCCGGCGTGGAACGCGCCCCGGACCGCAAAACGCTGCAACTGTGCGGGCAGGTCCGCAAGACGCTGGATTACGTGCTCAGCGGGGAGACCGGCGACGACACGTTGCGGCAGCTCTACGTGGCCGACGTGATCCCTGCCCCGGACGCCTCCCGGCTGCTGGCGACGCTCGCCCCGATCGACCGCCACGCGGAACTGGACGCCGGCGCCGTGATGGAGAAGCTCGCCTTCGCCCAACCCATGCTGCGCAGCGCCGTGGCGCGGGCGATCAACCGCAAGAAGGTGCCGGACCTCTCGTTCACCCTCGCCGGCCCGGCGTTCGGCCTGCCGGACCCCGCTGACGCCGCCCCCGGTCCCGACCCGTCCGGCCGCGGCCCGACGCTGGACGCCGACGCCCTGCTCGCCGCCGCTGCCGCGAAACGGGCGGAGGACGACGACCAGGAGGACGATTGGGACGAGGACGACTCGGAGGAGTGAGCGCGGGCCGGCGGTTTGCGGGAAGCAGGCCGTCGGCGGCGGCGTACCGCGGGCGGTCCCGCTCGCTTTCGCCCCCGCACCGCCGATGTCCGCCGTTCGTCGCCTGATCGCTCACCCGGACCTGCCGGCCGTCGCCGTCGTGTTGCTGGTCGCGGTCGCCTTTCACTTCCGCGGTCAGCTGACCGCGGAGGCGTTCGCCGAGCCGTCTGCCCCGCCGGTCGTGCAGCGGCCGGCGTCGCTCCCCCGGCGTCCCGTCTTGCCGCCCCGGGAGCCGACGCTGACGGAGCGGCCGGCGACGACGGACCCGTTCCGTCCACGGTTTGTGATCGTGCCCCGCTGCGACACCGTTCCGCCTCATTGCCGGTAGGGATCCTCGGGCTGCCGGGTCGTCGACCAGGCGAAACGTTAAGGTCGGCGGGTTCCGATGCGACCCCGCCCGTCGAAAGCGTGAAATGCCGCCCGTTCCCGCCGCCGTGCTCGTCGCGCTGACTGGGGTTCTCTTCGCCCCGCCTCTTCTCGCCGCGGAGCCGGTCGAACTGGAGCACGACGCCGACTTGGAGGTCGCGCTGCTGCTGGCCGATCCGACGATCGCCCAGCCGATCGAGGTGAAGCAGGACGAACGCGGGCGGCTGTGGGTCGTGGAGTACCGCCAATACCCCGACCCGGCCGGGCTGACGGAGTTGGAACGGGACGAATACTGGCGGGTGCGGTGGGACCGCGAACTGCCCCCGCCGCCTTATGAAGAGGGCTCGCCGTTCCGCGGGCGGGACCGCATTTCGGTGCACTCCGACGCCGACGGCGACGGCACGTACGAGACGCACCAAACCTTTCTGGAGGGGCTGAACCTGACCACCTCCGTGGCGTTCGACGCCGGCCGCGGGGGCGGCGGGGTGTGGGTGCTGTCGCCGCCGCAACTCCTGTTCTACCCGGACGCCGACGGCGACCTCGTGCCGGACGGACCGCCGGAGGTGCACCTGACGGGGTTCGGGCTGGAGGACACCCATTCGATCGCCAACTCGCTGACCTGGGGGCCGGACGGCTGGCTGTACGGCGGGAACGGGAGCACCTGCACGATCGCCGTGACGGCCCCGCTGGCGACGCCGGACGCCCCGCCGGTGAAGCGCAGCGGACAGCTCGTCTGGCGCTACCGGCCGGACGTGGGGTTCGAGGTCTTCGCCGAGGGCGGGGGGAACACCTTCGGCTTGGAGATCGACGCCGCCGGCCACGTGTTCAGCGGCCACAACGGCGGCGACACGCGGGGCTTTCACTTCGTCGACGGCGGCTACTACCGCAAGAACTTCGGCAAGCACGGGGACCTCAGCAACCCGCTCGCCCTCGGCTTCTTCGAGGCGATCCCGCACCCGCCGGTGGCCCGGTTCACCCATCATTTCGTGCGGTACGACGCCGACGCCCTGCCCCAGCGCTTCCACGGCAACCTCGTCGCCCTGGACGTGCTGCACAACGACCTCGCGCTGACGGCGATGCGGCCGAACGGCTCCACCTTTGCCACGGAGGACCTCTCCCGGCCCGTGCGGGGGGGCGAGGACTTCCGCCCGGTCGACCTCGAATTGGCCTTCGACGGCACGCTGCTGATGGCCGACTGGGCGGACGCCGTCGTCAGTCACTACCGGAACCACGAGGGCGAAATCGAGCCCTCCACCGGCCGTATCTATCGTGTGCAACCGAAGGGCTGGACGCCCGCCCCTCCGCCGGATTTTTCGAATGGCCAGCTGGTCGAGCGGCTGAAATCGCCGAACCGGGCGGTCCGCCGCACGGCGGTGCGGCTGATCCGGCAACGGGGGGCGACGGAGTTGCTGGACGACCTCGAACCGCTGATGCACGGCCCGGCCCCGATCGCCTTCGACGCCTACGCCGCGGCCCGTTCGGTGGCCGACGTCAATCAGCGACGAAAGCTGGACCGCCTCGCACTCAATCACAACGACGCGTCTGTGCGGCGACTCGCGATCGCGACGACCGACCTCTTCGAGCCGCCGAGCGGCCGCCATTCCCCGTTGGCGAACGGCCTAGTGTGGAGCGGCGCGGACGCGTCCGTGTTGGTCGCGTTGGCGGGACGATCCCGTCGCCTCGCCCCCGTTCCCGCCCGGTCGCTCGTGGGGGAGTTGAGCCGACGCCGCGGGCTTGCGGACGACCCGTACTTCCCGCTCGCGCTGTGGTGGGCGGTCGAACGGCAACTGTCCACAGGCGACGCTGAAGCCGTGCTAGCGGCGCTCGATCGCGAGAACCCGCTGTTCGACGAGGTGCTGGCCCCGCGCATCCTCCGCTGGGCCGTGGCTCAGGATTCTTCCTTCGGCCGGTCCGTCGTTGCCGAGTTGTTGCAGAACGCTGAGGACGCCGGGCCGCTGTTCGACGCCCTCAACGAGGCGGCGGCCGGGTCGGCGGAGCGGTCCTTCGGGGAGGCGGTCGATCGACGGGTGCGGGAGGCCGGGGAGGCGGCGCCGCTGGCCCTCCGCGTGCGGTTGGGCCTGGTCGAACCGGCCGCGGCGCTGGCGGAGCTGGCGAACACGACCTCGAACGCCCGGCGGGACGCCCTGCTGGGGGTGATCGAGGACACCGGCGACGCGGCCTTCCTCCCCGGCCTGCTGGACCTCGCCGCGGCCCCGGGGACGCCGGCCCGGCTGCGGTCCCGGCTGTTCACCACGCTGGCCGGGTTCGACTCGCCCCAGGTGGCGAGCCGCCTGCTGACGGCCCGGCCGGACCTGGACGAGGCGGCGAACGCGGCGATCGTGGAGCTGCTCGCCGCCCGGCCGGGGTGGACGGCGGCGCTGCTGGACGCGATCGACGCCGGAGCCGTCGACCCGGCCGCCGTCTCCGCGTTGACGGTCCAGGGCCTGCGGCGGCACGCGGACCCCGCCCTGCGGCAGCGCCTCGCCGAGCGGTGGCCGGAGACGCCCGTCGACCCGGCGGAGACGGAGAAGGCGTTTGCGTTCTGGAGCCGACGCCTCGCCGTCGGCGGCCGCGGCGACGCCGAGCGCGGGGCGGCGGTCTACAAGAAACACTGCGCCAACTGCCACACGCTGCACGGCGTCGGGCAGCTCGTCGGCCCGGACCTCACCGCCTACCAGCGGACCAAGCGGGACCAGACGTTGCTGGCGATCGTCGCCCCCTCGGCGGAGATCCGCGAGGGGTTCGAGACCGCCCTGCTGCTGTTGGAGGACGGCTCGACGCTGACCGGCCTGCTGGTCCGCCAGACCGACGAAACGCTGGAGCTGAAGGACGCCCGCGGCCACGTCCGCACGCTCCGGCGGGCGGACGTGGCCGCGTTGGAGATCACCGGGACCTCGCTGATGCCCAACCGGCTGCTGGACCAGATGACGGACCGCGAGGCCCGCGACCTGTTCCGCTACCTGGAGTCCGAACCCCCGGCCCCGGCCGAACCGACCCGCTGAGCGGCTGGTTGAAATACCAGCCCGACGCGCAAGCGTCGGCCGTCGGCGCAGCCGATGGAACCGTCCGGAGTCGGCGATCGGGGACCCGCATATCGGGCGCTCACCCGGCCTCGGCTCGCGCCTCGGGCTGCCGTCGTCGCCGGAGAGGCGGGGCGGAGAGGCCGTTCGGAAATTCTTTCGGAACGCGGGAAGCGGAGCGGCGGCGGCGGCGTACCGCTCCGCGAGGGGGCCGCCGGCTCCCCGGTCTTCTCGACGAACCCGACTCCCGGCCGAAACCGGCCCCTCCTCGAAAGACGTTCCGATGCTCCGCCGCCTCTGCTCCGCCGCCGCGCTCCTCGCCGCTCTTGCCGCCCCCTCGCTCGCCGCCGCCGGCGGCTACGGCAACCACGGCCACTCAAACCACGGCCACCAGAGCTACGGCAACTCCCGCTCCAGTAACTCTCAATACAACAACGCTCGTCACGGCAATCACGGCCACAGCAATCACTACGCCGGATACGGCAACCACGATTCCCACTCTCACGACGCCGGCCGCCACGACGACTGCCGGTACGAGTGGGTCGTCAAGTACCGCATTGAGACCGTCGTCAAATATAAGCAGGTCGTGAAGTACGACGACTACGGCGACGCGTATCTCGCCAAGGTCCCCTACCGGGCGACGGTCCGCGTGCCGTACCGGGCGAAGGTGAAGGTCTGCGATTGAGGGCTCGGCGTCGAGGGGTTCGGCGCCGAAGGCGTCGCGCCCCCGACGGGCGACGGGGGCGGCGGGTTCCCTCCTGCCGGCCGCCCCCGTCGCTTTCGTTCATGCGCCTCCGGCGGTCGGCGCGCTCTGCGTTTTCCCCGAAGGCAGAAGCGGGAATCGACCCGGGCGGCGACGGCCTGCATCAGGTGAAATGGCGGCGAGTCCCCCGCGTCCCCGATCCGTTCGCCCCAGGCCCCCGCCATGAGTTACGTCACCGCCCGGGACGGCGCCCGCCTGTATTATAAAGCGTGGGGCGAGGGTCGCCCGGTGATCCTGATCCACGGCTGGCCGCTGTCGGCGGATAGCTGGGACGCGATCGCCCTGCCCCTCGCGGAGGCCGGCTACCGCACGATCGCCTACGACCGCCGCGGCTTCGGCCGGTCGGAGCAGACCTGGACCGGCTACAATTACGACGCCCTGTCGGACGACCTGGCCGACGTGATGAAAGAGATCGGCGCCCGGCAGGACGTGGCCTTGGTCGGCTTTTCCATGGGCGGCGGCGAGGTCGCCCGCTATATGAGCCGCCACGACGGGGCGGGCGTCACGCGGGCGGCGCTGATCTCGTCGATCGTGCCCTACATGCTCAAGACGGACGACAACCCGGAGGGCGTCGATCAATCCGTGTTCGACGGCATCGCCGCGGGTTTAAAAAAGGACCGCCCCGGGTTCTACGGCGGGTTCTTCAAGGACTTCTACGGCGTGGGCGTGCTCTCGCAGCCGGTCAGCGACGAATATCTGGAGTGGACTCGCACCGTGGCGATGCAGGGCAGTTTGAAGGCAACGCTGGACTGCGCGAACGCCTTCGCCACGACGGACTTCCGCGGCGAACTGTCCCGTTTCACCGTGCCGACGCTGGTCGTGCACGGCACGAGCGACGCGACGGTGCCGATCGACGCCAGCGGCCGCCCCGCCGCCGCCGGCATCCCGAACGCCGTCCTCAAAGAATACGACGGCGCCCCCCACGGCCTGTTCCAGACGCACCGGGACCGACTCCGCGACGACCTGCTCGCGTTCCTCGCACAGTAGCCCGTCGCCTTTTCAACTCTTACTTTCTCACGCGGAGATCACGACGATGGCCGACCGACTCAGCGGCAAACGGATCGCCTTTCTGGCGACCGACGGTTTTGAACAGGTCGAACTGACCGAGCCCTGGCAGGCGATCAAGGACGCCGGCGCCGAGGTCGAATTGATCTCGCTCAAAAGCGGCGAGATCCAGGGGATGAACCACGACGAGAAGGGCGACACGTTCCCGGTCGACAAAACCGTCGACGCCGCCTCCGCCGGGGATTATCACGGGCTGGTGCTGCCCGGCGGGGTCGCCAATCCGGACAACCTGCGAACGAACGCGGGGGCGGTGTCGTTCGTGCGGGACTTCTTCCAGCAGCACAAGCCGGTCGCCGCGATCTGCCACGGCCCGTGGACGCTGATCGAGGCCGACGTGGTCCGCGGCCGCAGGGTCACCTCCTGGCCGAGCCTGAAGACCGACCTGAAGAACGCCGGCGCCGAGTGGGTCGACGAGGAATGCGTCTGCGACGAGGGCCTCGTCACCAGCCGCAATCCCGACGACCTGCCGGCCTTCTGCGCCAAGGCGATCGAGGAGTTCGCCGAGGGCAAGCACGCGGAGCAGACCGCCTGAGCGATCCGCCCCGCGGCGGGGGGGGTTCTCAACCGCGATTCACTGGCGAATCGTCTTGCTACCAGCCCGGAGCGCAAGCTCCGGCCGTGCGGCGTCCGGTCCGTCGGCGGCGCCGACGGCCGACGCTCGCGCGTCGGGCTGGTACGCTTTAGAAGCTGTATTCCAGGCGAATGTCGCCGGTGTGGAAGGTGGCTTCGCGGTTGTGGTCGAGGCGGTAGAACGTGCCGATCGTCAGCGCGTCGATGCCGAACGTGACGCCCGGGCCGAAGGTCAGGCGGTCGCTGCCGAAGTCCGTGCCGCGGGCGGTGAAGGGGGCGTCGGGCGCCGCGGCGAAGGCGGCGGTCGCGTCGCCGGTCGAGCCGGCGGCGATGTCCCGGCTGTAGAAGGCGTCCAGCGTGCCGGCGACGCAAAGCTGGTCGCTGCCGAACTGGGAGCCGAAGCGGGCGCCGAGGCGGGCCCGCAGTTCGTCCAGCGCGCTGTCGTCCACGATCAGCGCCGTGGCGCCGCCGCTCTCGCGGGCGTCGTCCAGCGAGGCGTACACGTACCGCAGGCCGGCCGCCGGCATGACGTAGGCGCGGGGGCCGCCGATCAGCACGCCGGCCTCCGAGTCGGCGCCGGCGAGGGCGCCGTCGACGGTCGCGGCGTTGCGGTCGAGGTAGGGAAACAGCGGGTTCGCGATCACCACGTCGCGGCGGACGTCCGTCTCCGAGAAGCCGCCGAAGCCGCTCACGCGGCCGTACATGCGGCCGAAGGTTCCGCTGGCGTCCACGCCGAAGCGGTGCACGTCCGACTCCGCCCGGGCGCCGACCGAATCGACCCGCGATTCGAGCGACTCGTAGCCGTAGAACCCGCCGAACGCCGCGGCGGCGTTGCCCCCGCGGACGACCTGCGACAGCCCGACCGTCGTCCCGACGCGGCCGAAGTCGGCGTCGCCGCCGTTGTCGTCCCCGTCGATCCGGCCGGCGCCGCCGGCGACGTCCCACCAGCCGGTCAGCCCCGTGTCGGTCGCCCCGCAGACCCCGCAGCCCAGCGGGAACACGGCGTCCCGGGCGGCGAGCGTGTCGAAGAACTGTAGCGAGCTGCGGTTCAGCGAGGTCAGGTGCGTGCCGTAGATCTCGGGGGAAAGCGAGTTCAGGCCGGCCTTCGAGGCGGCGGCGACGGGCAGGGTGTCGAGGGCGTCCCGCAGGTCGCTCAGGGCGGGGGCGGATCGGGCCGCGTCCAGCCCGCCGCCGACGGCGAGGCGGTTGACGGACGTGCCGAAGGTCCCGGCGTAGGAGACGTCCCGGGCGGCGACGAGGCCGTAGCTGGTCGGCCGGATCAGTTGGGCGAACCGCACGCCGGCGACGTCGTCGACGACCGTCACCGGGCCGGCGACGGTCAGCCCGCCGGTCGCGGTGACGACGTCGTACCGCGTGCCGACGGCGAAGGTTCCCGTGCCGAACTGGGCGACCTCCACGGTGTTGCCGTTCAGCACGACCGGGCCGGTGACGGCGAACTGGTCGAAGTCCACGCCGGCGACCGGGGCGACGCCCGGGGCGGTGGCGACCAGTTCGATCTCCAGCACGGCGGTGGGGGCGACGTTGACGGCGCCGATCACCCCCAGCACGCCGGGGCTGTTGCCGGGGGCGACCGTGCCGGCGATCAGGAAGCCGCCGCCGGAGCCGGTCGCCTCGAAGACGCCGGAGCCGGTCAGCCGGCCGCCCTGCTGGACGACGAAGGTATCGCCCCGCAACCGGCCGTTCACATGGGCGGTGGAGCCGTCGACGATCGTCAACGTGCCGGGGCTGCTGACGACGTTGTCGGCGCCGACGCTGAAGATCGAGCCGTGGGAGAACTGCAGTTCGCCGACGTTCAGCGCCCCGCCGCTGGCGACCGTCTGGGTGGAGGATTCGTCGAGGGTGAAGACGGTCGCGTTGACGGTGGCGCCGTCGGCGATATTGAGGACCGAGTTATTGACGGTGGACAGCGTGTCGGTGTTGAACACGGCGCCGCTGGTGCGGACGTCCAGCGTGCCGCCGTCGAGGTCCGTGGAGCCGACGACGGTCATCAGGGCGTCGACGTTCACGGTTCCCCCGTTCGTCGCGGACAGGCTGGCCGCGTCGAAGGTCCCGCCGGAGACGGTCAGGGCGGAGCCGGCCCCGTCGACGGAGAGGGCGTTCGTCACGTTCACGTCGCCGGCGGTCGTGGCGGTCGCCCCGCCGGTGACGTTCAGCGAACCGGCGTTCAGCACGCCGGCGGGCTGCACGGTCAGGGTCGAGCCGACCCCGTCGACGGTCGCGGCGCCGGTGAAGGTCGCCTCGCCGGCCACATCGAAGGTCCCCCCGGTCAGGTCGAGGGCGGTCCCGTCGAGCGTCCCGCCGGCGGCGACGGTCGTCGTGCCGCCGGTCTGGGCGAAGGCGTCGGAGGCGGTCAGCGAGCCGGCGGCGGCGACCGTCAGGTCCCCGGCGTGGTCGACGGTGGTCGCGGAGGCGGCGCCGTTCACGATCAGCGTGCCGTCGGCGAGGAGGGTCGTGGCCCCCAGGTCGCCGGTGCCGTCGATCGTCAGCGTGCCGCCGTCCGTCCCGTCGCCGACGGTGGTGGAGGTCGTCGCGGTCAGGGTCGCGCCGGAGGCGACCGTGACGGAGCCGGCGCCGGTCAGGGCGAGGGTGGCGCTGTCGAAGGTCCCGGCGGCGACGGTCAGCGTGGAGCCGACCCCGTCGACAGTGACGGCGCCGGAGAGGTTCACGTCGCCGACGCTGGTCGCGTCGCCGTCGTTCGTCAGGGCGAGGGTCGCGCCGTTCAGCACGCCGCCGACGCCGACCTCCGCGAGGGAGCCCGCCCCGTCCACGGTCAGGGCGCCGGCGAGGGTGGCCGTGCCGCCGGTCCCGTGGCGGGACACGTACAGGATCCCGCCGTTGGTGGCGGCGAGGGAGGCGGCGTCGAACGTCCCGGAATGCACGTCGATCTCGCTGCCGGAACCGTCCACGGTCGCGGCGCCCGTCACGTTCACGTCCCCGCCGGCGCCGAAGTACCCGCCGCCGGAGGCGCCCAGCGACGCGGCGTCGAACGTCCCGCCGTTGATCAGCAGATTGCTGCCGAACCCGCTGGTCGTGGCGGCGCCGGAAAGGGTCACGTCCCCCGTGCTGGAGAAGTCGCCGGAGTTGGTGAGGGCCAGCGACGTGCCGTTCAGGACGCCGGCGGCGCCGACGGTGAGTTGAGCCCCGTCGCCGTCGACGGTCGTGGCGCCGGAGAGGGTCGCCGCGCCCCCGGTGACGCTCGCCTGCCCCTCGTTGGTGAGGGCGAGGCCGGCGGCGCCGAACGTGCCGCCGGTCAGGTTCAGTTGGCTGCCGACCCCGTCGACGGTGACGGCGCCGGAGAGATTCACGTCGCCGGCGCCGGTCGCTTCGCCGCTGTTCGTCAGGGCGAGGGTCGTGCCGTTCAGCGTGCCGGCGGCGTCGACGGTCAGCAGGGAGCCGAGCCCGTCGACGGTCGCCCCGCCGGTGAGCGTGGCGAGGGCCTCGATCGTCGCCGAGCCGGCGCCGGTCAGGGCGAGGCTGGCGGCGTCGAAGGTCCCGTCGGAGAGGTTCAGGACGGAGCTGTCGGCGACGACCGCGCCCCCCGTGAGCGTCAGGGCGCCGGCGGCGCCCAGCGTGGATCCGCCAAGCACGTTGAGGGCGTCGGCGTCGACGGCGGAGCTCGCGGCGAAGGTCGTGGCGCCGGCGGAGTCCAGCGTGCCGGCGGTCAGGGCGCCGCCGGCGTGGACCGTCAGCGTGCCGTCGCTGTGAACGGTCGTGTCGCCGGTGGAGGCGTCGCCGTGGACCGTCAGCGAACCGCCGGCGGCGGCGGCGTCGCCGATCGTGGTGGCGTCGGCGACGGTCAGGGTGCCGTCGGCCGTGCCGGTGGAAACGGCGTCCACGGTGACGGCGCCGCCGTGGATCGTCAGGGCGTCGGCGGCGAGGGCGGCGTCCTGCTGCACGACGAGCGAGGAGCCCGCGCCGGTCACGACGGCCTCGCCGGTGACGGTCGCGGTGCCGCCCACCGTCACGGCGCCGCCGGCGGACACGGCGAGGGCGCCGGCGTCCGCGGCAGTTCCGCCGGCGTTCACCTCCAGCGAGCTGCCGGGGGTGGCGAGCGTCAGCGTCGAGCCGGCCCCGGCGACGGTCGCGGCGCCGTCCACGATCAGGGAGCCGTCCGCGGGACCCGCCCCGCCGCCCACCGTCGCCGTCGCCCCGGCGGAGACTTCCAGCGTGCCGACCCTCAGCCCGGCGGCCCCGGGCGAGCCGTCCCCCATGCTGAAGACGTTCAGGTCGGCGTTCGCCCCGGTGACGACCGCGGCGCCGGTCACGTCGGCGGAGGCGGTGTCGAAGAGGTTCGCCTCCGCGGCGCCGGCGGAGCCGTCGACGATCAGCCCGCCGGCGGCCAGCGTGCCGGCGACGGCGCCGCCGGAACTGAGCCGCAGTTCCGCCCCCGAACCCCCGCCGACGACCGTCACGTCGCCGGTCACGGTCGCGTCGCCGCCGTAGACGTACGTCAGCCCGCCGGAGGCGACGTCGAGGCTGGCGGCGTTCAACACGCCGCGGCCGCCGACGTCGCCGTTGACGTTCAGCGTGCCGGCGACGTCCACGTCCCCGGCGCTCAGGAGGCCCGTGTTCTCCACGGTGACGGTTCCGCCGGAGACGTTCAGCGTCTGCATCGCGCCGAGGCCGTCGTCGGTGTCGGCGGTTCCGCCGACGGTCAGGGCGCCGCCGGAGACGGTCGTGGCGCCGAGCGTGGCCGTGCCGTCGAGGGTCATCGTCCCGCCGGAGACGGTCGTCCCGGCGGCGATCAGCTGGCCGCCGGCGTCGAGGGTCGTGGTCCCGGCGGTGGCGAGCGAGCCGGTGGTGAGGTCGCCCGTGGCGCCGACGGTCAGCGTGGCGTCGCTGTTCACCGTGGTGTCGCCGGTGGCGGCGTCGCCGTGGACCGTCAACGTCCCGCCGTTGGTCCCGTCGCCGAGGACGGTGGAGTCGTTGACGATCAGCATTCCGTCCGCGCCGCCGCCGCCGACGGCGTCGACGGTGACGGAGCCGCCCACGACGGTCAGGGCGTCGGTGGTGAAGACGCCGTCCTCCTGCACCGTGAGCGCCGACCCGGCGCCGGTGACGGACGTTTCGCCGGTGACGGTCGAGGCGCCGCCGACGCCCGCCGTCGCCGCGTTGGCGACGATGAACACGCCGGCGTCCGCGGCGGTCCCGCCGGCGTTCAGGGTCACGGTCCCGTTGAGCGCCGCCGTCGTGCCGTTGCCCCCGGCCGCGGCAAGGGTGAGGCTGTCGGCGGAGAAGGCGCCGCCGGCGTTCACGTTCAGCGCGGAGGCCCCGGCGCCGTCGCTGACGGCCGCGGCCCCGGTCAGCGTGACGGTCCCGTCGGCCTGCAACGTGCCGCCGGTCTGGGCGAGCGCCGCGGCGGTGATCGTCCCGCCGACTTCCGCGATCACGCTGCCGGCGGAGAGGTTCAGATCCCCCCCGACCGCCAGCGCGCCGCCGACGGCCGTCTCGCCGCCGAGTTCGTTCGTGTAGTCCTCGCCGAGCCCGGTGGAGAGCTGCCCGTCCGCGAAGACCGTGGTGGAGCCCTGGTTGAAGTAGGCGTCGGTGATCAACTGGCCCGACGGGCCGAGGACTTCCAAATACGCCCCGGACTCGACGGTGAAGTCGCCGAAGCCGTTGTAGTCCTCCGTCGCCGCGACCTGATACGGGCCGCCCGACGGGTAGGTCGCGGCGTCGATGGTCACCTGCCCGACGGCGACGGTCGGAACCGCGACGGTGGGCACGGCGAGGGCGAACGCGGCGGCCGGTAGCCAGGGCAGCGCCCGGCGGAACCAGCGCCCCGGCTCCCAGGCGCGACGGCCCCGCAGACCGGAGGCCGACCGGGACGCCGCCCCGCCGCGGCGGGAAGGGGCGAGGCGAGACGCGAGGGAACGGCGCATCCGTGCGGCGGTCAGGAGGCTGGTGACGGGGAGATTCCCGGGGATGCGATCCTTCGCTCCCCACGGCTTCCCTCTTCAATCGACGCCGCCGCGCCCGTCGCATGAGGGATTCCCGCCCCCCGGGCGATCTTTCCCAATTCCCCTCAAGTCAGCCCGCGTCCGCCCGGGGCCAAAAGGGGCCGTACAGTCCGGAGACGCCGGACGGCAAAAGAGAACGGCGGCCCGCACCAGGTGCGGACCGCCGTTCCGACGAACGCCTTCGAACGCCTTCAACGAGCGCCGCGGCTCAGAAGCAGACTTCCAGCCCGACGTCGCCGGCGTGCAGCACGGCGGTCTCGCTCAGCCCGGCCCGGTACCGGCCGGTGAGCTGCACCGGCCCGTCGCCCAGCGTCAGCCCCGGGCCCAGCACGAGGCGGTCGGCGTCGAAGTCCGTGCCGCGGGCGGTGAACCGGGCGGCTTCGGCGGCGACGAGGTTCGCCCGGAAGTCGCCCACGGAACTGGCGGACAGGTCCCGGCTGTAGAACGCCTCGAACGTCCCCGTCGCCGGCAGGTTCCAACCCAGCGCCAGCCGGCGCCCGGCCCGCAGGCCGACCCGCGCCCGGAGCTCCGTGAGGGCGGCGTCGTCCACCGCCAGGGCGCTGATCCCGCCGTCCTCGGCGAACCCGCCCCGATGCGTCCGCACGACCCGCACGCCGGCGATCGGCATGAGATAGGCGACCTCGGAGCCGGTCAGGGCGCCGACCTCCGCGTCGCCGGCGGACAACGAGCCGTCGTACTCCCCGCGGGTCTGATTGGACAGCGGGAACAGCGGGTTGTCGACGACGAAGGCCCGGCGGGATTCGCCGTCGAACCCGCCGCTGAACCCGGTCAGCCGGCCGTAGACCCGGCCGGCGCTGGCCCGCAGCGAGCCGCCGACGCGGTGCGACTCGTCGGTGAGGGTGGAGCGGGCGTCCGGCACGCGGACGGTGGTCGATTCGTAGCCGTAGAACACGTCCACCGCCAAGCAGCCGCTCTCCCCGCCGTAGATCCGGGACAGGCCGACCGCGGTGCCCGCCGTGCCGAGTTGGGCCTCGAAGGCGTTGCCGTCGCCCTCCACCTGCCCGCCGGCCCCGAAGGTCTCCTGCCAGCCCTGCAAGCCGCCCCGTCCGGGGCCGGCGCCGCAGGTCCCGCAGACCAGCGGGAAGGCTCCGCCGCGGCTGCCCACCACGTCCAGGAACTGCAGGTTGCTGCGATTCATGGCGGTCAACTGCGTGCCGTAGATCTCGCCGGAGAGCTGGTTGATCGCGTCCCGCACGTCGGCGTCGGCCGGCAGGGTGTCGAGGGCGTCCCGCAACTCCGCCAGGGCCGGATCGTTCCGCACCCGATCGAGCGCCGCCCCCACCTGACGGGTGTTGAAGGTGTCGCCGAACGTGGCGAACGGCACGTCGCGGGCGGTCACCAGGGCGTAGGAGTTCGGCCCGATCAGTTGGGCGAACCGCACGTCGGCCAGCGGATCGACGACGTCCACGCGGTTCTGCACCGTCAGCCCGCCGGCGGCGGTGAGGAAGTCGTACCGCGACCCGAACACGTAGTTCGAGTTGCCGAACGGCAGCACGTTGACCGTGCCGCCGTCGACGCTCGCGGCCCCGTTGACGGCGAGGCGGTCGTAGTCGACGCCCGCGACCGGGGCGGCGGCGGCCTGCAGTTCGATGTCGTACACGGCGACGGAGGCGCCGGTGAAGTTCCCGACAACGGTCAGCACGCCGGGGCTGTTGCCCGGGGCGATGCGGCCGGCGGCGAAGAAGTCGCCGGTGACGGTCCCGGCGCCGCCGATGGCGCCGCCCTGGTTCAGCAGCACGTTGGCGGCGAGCAGGTCGCCGTTGACGCGGGCGAACCCGCCGTCGAGCAAGGCGTCGCCGGTCACGTCGGCCGTGCCGCCGGCCAACACGTCCAGCAGGCCGGAGTTGAGCGTCGCCGACCCCGCCGCCAGCGTCCCGCCGGCGTTCACGGTCGCGGTGGAATCGGTGACCGTGGCGGCACCGGTCAGCGTCGCGGTCCCGGTGACGCTCGCGGCGGCGTTGTCCGTCAGGGCCAGCGAGTCGGCGTCGAAGGCGCCGGCGGCGACGTTGAGGGTCGAACCGGCGCCGTCGACCGTCGTGGCGCCGACGACGTCCACGTCGCCGCTGGTGGTCGCGTCGCCGCTGCCGGACAGGGCGAGGGAGGCGGCGTCGAAGGCGCCGGTTGCGCCGACCGTGAGCTCGCCGGCGTCCACGGTCGCGGCACCAGTCACCGCGGCGGTTCCGTTCACGGTCCAGTCGCCGGCGCCGGTGACGTCGGCGGTAGCGGCGTTGAACGTCCCGCCGTCGGCGACCGTGGCCGTGCCGGCGGTATCGAAGTCGTCGGTCACCAGGGTCCCGGTGGCCGTGACGGCGGCGGTCCCCCCGGCCTGCACCTCAAGGTCGTAGAAGGCGTCCGTGGAGGTGACGTCGTCGCCCGTCCGGGCCGTGCCGGAGACCGTCAGCGTGGCCCCGTTCCGGACTTCCGTCCCCTCCAGAAAGCCGTTCCCCGAAACCAGCAGTTCCCCGCCGTGCAGCGTGGTGCCGTTGTAATTCAGCAGCGTGCCGGAGGCGGTCAGCGTGCCGCCGTACTGTTCGTACTCGCCGCCGAACAGCGCGATCCCGGACAACGTCGTGGCGCCGCCGTACACCTGGGCGTCCAACACCGCTCGGCCGCCGTTGACGCCGGGGTCGGACGAGGTGACGTCGTCGGCGAAGGTGAAGACGAACGCCGCGTCCCCGCCGGCGCCGGCGGTCCCGGTCACGCCGTTGGCCTGCCCGGTCCCGGCGTCGAACGCCCGGCCGAACGTGAGGGTCGGGCGGCCCAGGGCGCCGACAAAGGCGTCGCTGACGATGTCGCCGGTCAGACTGGCGCCGGTGAGGACGTTGATCTCCCGGACGGCGGCGGTGTCGGCGATGAAGATCGACCGGTCGGCGGAGACCGTGCCCGTCAGATCCACCCGGTCCACGAGGTGGTCGCCATAGCGGCCGGAGTCGACGACGGTCGTGCCGAACGGCCCGCCGAAGTCGAACTGCAACCCGATCGTGTCGGCGCCGGTGAGGTTGATCGCCCCGCGGTGGGTGATCCAGTTGTTCGCCCCGCTGCTGACCAGGACGCCGACGGCGCTGTCGCCGGAGGCGTTGATCGCCGAACCGACGTCCAGCGTCACCCGGTCGCCGGTCGTCTGGTTCCCGGGGCCGGCGATTCGCACGCCAGCGGTGGCGAAGCCGCTCTGATTCGTGCTGCCGACCAGCCTGACGACGCTGCCGTCCGTTTGGAGGAAATAGCCGACGGAGTAGTCCGCCGCGGAGGTCCAGGTTCCGGTCGTCCCCGTCCCGCCGGCGACGTTGTCGTTGAAGCCGACGGCCCCGGCGACGTCGGCGAAGTAGCGGGCCCCGCCGAACTGCTGGTCGAGGTTCAGCGTGGCGTTCGCCCCGGCGTCGTAGCCCAGGTCCGCCAGCACGGCCAGTTCCGCCGGCCCGAACGCCGCCAGGTTGCGGTAGCTGACGCCGGTGGGTTCGGCCCGGGTCAGGTTGTGGTAGTCCAGCAGCGTGTGGGCGCCGTCCCCGTCGACCGGCACGCCGGCGGCGCCGGTGATCGCGTCCACCTCCGTCCCGTTGAAGTTGCCACCGACGGTGTTGGTGGAGAACGGGTCGTGGTCGCCCGTGAAGCCCAGCAGGTGGCCGATCTCGTGGATCGACGTCCGCACCACGGAGTTCCCCGGCGGCACCAGCTGGGCGGGGCGGTCGAAGTTGAGCGGCGAGGCGCCGAACTCGAACACGATCCGCCCGTCCTGCCCGTCGGTCCGGGTGGTGGATTGGCCATTGACCAAGCGGGCCGCGGTGTCCGTGCTGATCACGCCCCCGCCGACGTCGTGCAAGCTGGAGGCGGCGTTCGCGTTGTAGCCGGTCTGCGAGTCGTCCTTCAGCACACGGATGACGACCTGCTCGCCGACCGCCCCGACCGTCCCCCCCGCGCCGGCGTCGGTCGTCGTGTTGAGGATGCCGTTCCAATACTGGAACGACTGCACCACCGCCGCCCGCTCCTCCGCCGAGAAGGTGCCGAGGTCCGCCTGGACGATCGATTCCGCGCCGAAGTTGTGATCGCCGTCGACCTGGTTCCAGAACACGATGCGGAACCGGCCGACGTCCTGAAAGTCCTGCGCCGCCGCCCGGTCGGCGGCGGCGAACAGGCCCAGCGCGACCGTGGCGAAGGCGGCCGCAAACCGGCGGCGACGGGAGCGGCGACGCTCCGCCGCGGCCCGGGACGGCCGCGGGCGGGCGGAGTCTGCGGCAGGCGCCGTGGGCGGGGGCGGGGGCGACGTCATCCGTGACGCCTTTCGGTGAAAGTTCTGAAGAGGCGCAGACTGACGGGACGCTCCGTCGACCGCTTCTTAACAAGATCGTCAGATCTTCTGTCGAGGCATCAGGGAAACCCCCCGTTTTCACCGCGGCGGCGAAGTCCGCCTCATGTTTCCGCCCTGAGATGCTAGGGGAGTGGACGGTCCGGCCCGAGACCCTTTCGGCGTCGATCGCCCGCGAAGGAACTGCGTCGCGGAAACGCGAAGGTCGCCTCCGTTCGCGCGGTTCGACCGCAGGTCTCGCTCACCGCGGCGGCACCCGGCCGAGCGCCCTAGCGGTCCGGGCCGGCGGCCTGGCGGGTGACGATGGGGACGTAGCCGATCTCCAAGCCCGCCGGCGGCGTCACGAGCAGCGCCGGGTCGATCTCCGCCAGGGCGCCGGCGGACAGGGCGCCGTCGGTCGGCGGGGGGAGGTAGTCGCGGTCCGGCGTCCAATGCCGGTGCAGCAGTTCGACGCGTTTCTGCAGAACCTCCCGCTCCGCGTCGGACAGACCGGCCTGCAAGACGGCCGGCTGGTCGGCGAAGCGATACCAGTGATACGTGACCTCGCTGCCGTCGCCGGGGCGGGCCGTGAAGGGGCCGACGGCCGGGCCGGGGGTCGTCCAGACCGTCGCCGCGTCGGTCCCGGCGCCGGTGGCGTCGCGGCCGTCCGGGTTCTCCGCGACCAGCGGAGTGACGTAGGCGTCGTGCCGGTCGGCGCCGGGGGTCGTCAGGGCGGACTCGTCGAAGCGCACCGAGGCCGGCACGTCCCCCCGTTTGATCGGCTGCCACAGCGGGTTCCCGCGGGCGTCCTCGCCGAGGCGGTAGTACTCCGGCAGCGCGACGGCCGGATTGCCGTCGACGGTCGCGGAGGTCGTCAGGTCTTCGTTCCAGCGGAAGCCGTAGGCGTCCTCGGCGAAGGCGGTGGGGGTGGCGATCGCGTCCCAGTCCAGGCGGATGCGGTCCTCCCGCGGCGTCCCGCGTTCGAAGATCCGCCAGGTCGCCCCGCCGCGGCCCGGGAAGGGATGCACGACCGCCTGCCCGGCGTCGATCCGGCCGTCGGCCGGGGGACCGCCGGCGAACCAAGCCTCCACCGCGTCCCACAGCGCCGCCCGGCGGTAGGAGGAGATCTTGTGCACCGTCACCGAGGCCCCGTCGCGGTTCGCCGGGAACAGCGTGCGGGCGACCCGGGCGTAGCGGGTGCCGTCCTCGGCGGTGGCGACGACGGCGGGGATGAACTGCGTTTCCATCTGCAACGCCCGGTTCGCCTTCGACGGCTTGGCGTCGAGGAACAGCCCCGCCAGTTCCGGCCGTTCGATCGTCGGCCGGGACCAGAAGGAGGGGGCGAAGAAGGCGACCGGACCCTTGAAGTTGCCGGCGTTCAGGAACAGCGTCCAGCACTGCCCGCCGGTGGGGACCGGGGCGCCGTCGGTGGTCGGTTGGGGGTCGATCAACGGCAGCGGAAGGTAGCCGTAGCCGAACAGCTCCCCGCAGGTGCCCTGCTTCAGGTTCAACCCGTCCGGCGGCCAGAGGACGCGGGGGCTGAGCTGCACCACGGCCTCCTTCCCGTTGGGCTTCGCCCAGTCCCGCCCCTTGCCGGCGCCGGGGCCGTTGGCCCAGGCGGAGAAGTTCAACGCGACCCCGCCCATGATGAACTTCGGCGTCGCGGTGGCGAAGCGGGTGTCCCGCCACCAGCCCAAGCCGCCCTCGATGGTGTTGTAGAGCCGCTCCTCCGGCTGCGGATCGTGGAGCGGGTGCATCCACGTCCCGAACAACCCGGACTGAAACTGCTGGCCGGGGTAGGTCTCCAGCAGCGGCCACGCCGCCGCGTACAGGGAGAACCCGGCGTCGAATTCCTGCGACACCGGCCCGTTGGGGACGAGCAGATACCCGCTCTTCTCCGCCGGCACGCTCGCGGGTTCCCGTGCAGATTCCCCTTCAGAGGGAACCTGAGCCCCGGCGGGCACGGCCCCCGCCGTCAGGGCGAGGAGCGCCCCCGCCAGAAACAGAACGCAGCGGGATTGAGCGGGCATGGGCGGATCGTTTCAGTTCGTGCGTCCGAAGCCTCGGCGGCTCCGCGACGAACCAATCTACCGGCGCCGATCCGTCGTCACGACCGAAGCGGCGGGGCGGCGACGTCCGGCGTTCGACTGCTCCGACGAACCGTCGGGCCTTCTCGGGGTGCTTGCATCGCTTGCGGTTTCGCGGCGCCAGAGGGCTCTCGGGCCCCGCGAAACCGCAAGCGTTCGTCACAGGGCCCTCCCTCGGGAGCAGCCTACTCGCCGTCCGCGGCGCCCTCGGCCGGGGCGCCGACGGCCCAGAGGGCGTCGTCGGTGCGGAGGAACAGGGCGTCGCCCGCCGCCACGACGGAGGCGTTTGTGGACTCGTCCAGGTCGTTCGCGGCGATCGGTTCGTACTCCTCCCGGTTCGCCCGAAACACGGCGGTGGTGCCGGACTTTGTCAGCAGGAACATGCGGCCGTCGGCGGTCTGGGTCACGCTGGACCAGGTGCCCCCGCCGGCGACGCGAGACTTCCACAGTTCCTTGCCGGTCTGCACGTCGAGGCAGCGCAGGACGCCGCCCATGTCGCAGACGTACACGGCGCCGTCGGCCACGGCGCCGGTCCCCAGGTAGCCGACCCCGCGGGGCTGGTGCCAGAGCCGCCGGGTCTCCGTGACGTCGCCCTCGCCGCCGGCCCGCACGGCCAGGCAGGCCCCGCCGTAGCCGCCCAGGGCCACGACGATGCCGTCCTCGGAGGCCATCGGCGAGGCGTACGCCAGCGGGCCGAGCCCGCCGCAGGTCCACAACTGTTCGCCGGTCGCCGGATCGAAGGCGCTGACGCGGCGGGGCAGCGTCACGATCAGTTCGTCACGGCCGTCGACGGTGATCACGATCGGCGTGCTCCAGGCGCCGCGGAGACGGTTCGCCCGGTCGCCATCCTTATCGAAGTCCTTGGAGTTGCCGTCGTTTTCCGGGCCGCTGTGGGCGCGTTCGGCCTCGTCGTCCAGGGCGTCGACCTGCCAGACGGTCTCGCCGGTGCTCTTGTCGACGGCGATGAGAAACTCCCGTTCGCCCGGGCCGAAGTTCAGGATGCAGTTGTTCCCGTGGAGGATCGGCGAGGAGCCGTAGCCCCACATGTGCCGTTGCTCGCCGAGGTCGCGACGCCACAGCTCTTTGCCCTCCAGGTCCCAGCAGACCAGGCCGGCGGACCCGAACCAGGCGACGACCCGTTCGCCGTCGACGGCGGGCGAGGCGGAGGCGTAGGGGTTCGTTTTGTGGGTGGCCTCCGGTTTGTCGTAGGTCACCGCCCGCCGCCAGAGTTCGGCGCCGGTGGTGCGGTCGAGGCAGAGCAGCGCCCGCTGATCGTTCTCCGACAACGGCTGCGTGAGGAACACGCGGTCGCCCCAGACGACCGGCGTGGAGTTCCCCGCCTCCGGCAGGCTGGCGCGCCAGAGCACGTTTTGCTCGGGGCCCCACTCCGTGACGACGTCCGTGGCGGCGGTCCGCCCGCTGCCGTCCGGCCCCCGCCACTGCGGCCAGCGCTCCCCGTCCGCGGCGAGGGCCGGGACGACGAGCCACAGGAACGTGCCGGCGGAGGCGAGGGCGTTTCGCATGGAATCGAGCGCGGATCGGGGGGCGGATCGGAACCCGAACAGTCTAACGGCCGCCCCCGCAAACAACGCGGCGAGCGGGCGCCACGGGGTGCGGGCCGTGACGAAACTCCGTCCGGGACGCGACAGGCTCGCCCGGGGGTCACTCGGCCGGGGCCGTTTCGCTGAGGGTCTCGATCGGCGTCAGCCGGAGCTTCTTGAACTCCACCTCGGAGCCTTCCGCCTGCACGGCGATCTGACCGCTGGCGGCGGTGCAGTCGTGGCCGTGGTTCACCAGGTCGCCGTTGACCCAGACCTTCACCTCGTCGCCGACGCACTCGATCGTCATGCGGTTCCACTCGCCCAGCGGCTTCTCGGAGCCGTCGGTCAGGTTGAGGATCCGGCGGGCCTTGCTCCCGTTGATCCCCCAGTTCTCCTTGGGGCCGCGGCGCTCGACCATATCCGGCACGGCGATGTCCTCCTCAATGCACCAGAAGTCGCCGGCGTGCTGGTGGTTCATCTGCACCTCGATCGACTGCGGGAACATCTGATAGAGGGCCCGCGGCGTGGAGGCGTGCACCAGCACCCCGCAGTTGCCGGGCTTGCCGGGGAAGCGGTATTCGACCTCCAGCCGGTAGTTCTCGTGCGTCTTGTCGGTGATGAGGTGCCCGTTCGGCGAGCCGAGGCTGACGAGCATCCCGTCGCGGACGACGAAGGAGGGCTTCGTCTCCGGCTTGCCGTCCGCGGCCGGCACGTCGGCGTGCCAGCCGTCGAGGGTCTTCCCGTCGAACAGGCTCCTCGAACCGGCCGGCCCGTCGTCCGCGAACGCGGAGCAACAGAACGAGGCGGCGGCGGTCAGGGCGAGGGCGGTGCGGAACGGCATCGGGCGGCGGTCGTGTCGGGGGAGCGGGGAGCGGTCGATCGGCGGCCGGGCGGCGAGAGATCGTCGCCGACATGCTACCGGGAACCCGAAGCCGCCGAAGCGGACGCGGCGGGCTGCGAGGCGCCCATCGTTTCACCGGCGTCGTTCGCCGGCCGCACGGGGGCGCCGGCGAACGACGCCCTCGGCGGACGGGATCGGCGGTTTCAATCGAGACTCGCCGTCTCAGGGGCAATTCCTGTCGGCCGCCCCGATAGACTGGGCCGTTCCCCGGTTCAACCCGCTCGCTCGCATGATTCCGCCGCCCGTCTCCGTCCGCCTCGCCGCGGCGCTCGCCGTCGCGGCCCTTGCGGTACAGCCCGCGGGGGTCGCCGCGGAGGAACCGGACAGGCCCTCCGCGGCCGGGCGGCCGAACGTGTTGATGATTCTGGTGGACGACCTGAAGCCGGCACTGGGCTGCTACGGTGACGCGGTAGCTCAGACGCCGCATATGGACGCCCTCGCCGCCCGCGGCGTGCGGTTCGACGCGGCGTACTGCAACCAGGCGGTGTGCGCCCCCAGTCGGTTCACGCTGATGCTCGGCTCGCACAGCACGTCCACCGGCCTCTACGGACTCGGCAGCCACCTGCGGCAGGCGCTGCCGGACGCCGTCACCCTGCCCCAGCGCTTCGCCGCGGCCGGCTATCGGACCGAGTCGCTGGGGAAGGTGTTCCACATCGGGCACGGGAACCAGGGCGACCCGGAGTCCTTCATGGTCCCGCACTTCAAGGACAAGGTGATCGAGTACGTCGCCCCGGAGAACGTCGGCGGGCCGATCACCCGCGAGGAGGCGCTGTTCGGCAACGTGATGCTCGACCGGATCGGCCAGCTGCCGCGGGGGGCCGCGTACGAATCGCCCGACGTGCCGGACGACGCCTACGCCGACGGCCGCGTGACGGCCGAAACGGTGCGGCGCCTCCGGGACGCGAAGGCGCGGCGGGAGGCGGAGGGCACCCCGTTCTTCATTGCCTGCGGGCTGGCCCGGCCGCACATGCCCTTCAGCGTGCCGCAGCGGTACTGGGACCTGTACGACCCGGACGAACTGCCCGCCGCGGAATTCGTGGAGGCCCCGGACGGCGCCCCGGGGGTCGCGATAAAGCGAGGCGGGGAGATCAACGCCTACAAACCGATCCCCGACGGAGGCGATCCGGAGCCCGGCTCGGAACTCGCGAAGACGCTGGTGCACGGGTACTACGCCGGCGTGAGCTACGCCGACGCCCAGGTCGGCAAGCTGATCGCGGCGCTGGACGAGTTGGGACTCGCGGAGAACACCGTGGTTGTGCTGTGGGGCGACCACGGGTTCCACCTCGGCGACCACGGCATCTGGACGAAGCACACCAACTTCGAGCAGGCCGCCCGCATCCCGCTGCTGTTCGCCGGCCCCGGCGTGTCGGCCGGCGCGGCGACCGGCCAACTGGCGGAGAGCGTCGACGTGTTCCCGACGCTGACGGAACTCTGCGGCCTGCCGACCCCCCGGGGGCCGCAGCCGATCGACGGGGTGAGCCTCGTCCCGGTGTTAAAGGACCCCGCGGCCCGGGTTCGCGATCACGCCTATCACGTGTTCCCCAAGCAACGGCTGGGCCGCGCGATCCGCACCGACCGCTACCGCCTGGTGGAGTGGATCGACCATCGCGTCCCGGAGGCCCCGGCGCTGCTGGAGCTGTACGACTACCGGGACGATCCGCTCGAAACGCGGAACCTCGCCGAGGAACGGCCGCAGGTCGTGGAGCGGTTGCGGGCGACGCTGGCGGACTACCCGAAACCCCTCAAGCCGGGCGAGACGCCGGCGCAGGCCGCGGCGAAGCCGGCCCCGCCGATGACCCGGGCGGAAATCGCCGCCGGGCTGGAGGCGCACGACTAGGACAGGACTCGAAGATCCGTAGCGGCGGCATCCTGCCGCCGTCCGAGAGCGGAGCGAGCGGGAGTTCGAAAAGGGCCGTGTCGAGAGTCGGCGGCTGGAAGCCGCCGCTACGGCGATCCGCGGACCGCTCTAGGCGCTGCACCCGACCGGCGGCTGGATCCGCGATCCGTTCATCGCCCGCGACCCCGACGGAACGTGGTCTCTGACCGGCGCCACGCCCAACCCCGGCGAGCCCCGGGAGCGCAGGTCCTTTTCGCGTCGGTCCAGCGGATGAGCGAAGGCCCGGGGTCGCCGTCGGCCCGGAAGCCGCCGTTTACCTCCCAGTCGCCGGACCGATCAGGCCGGCGTCTTCGGCGATCTGCTTCAGGCGTTCGGCGGGGACCTTCACGTTCTCCCGGTCGTAGGTCAGCAGGCCGTTGATCTCGCCCTCGACGTCGGTCGTCTGGGTGTAGATCCCCGCCGCGATCCCCTTCGCTTTCAGGTCGGCGAGGCGCCGGATCGACTCCTCGTAGCGGCTGACGTATTCCTCCTTGGTTTTCGGCAGGCCGCCGTAGCCCCAGTTCCGCGTGGACTCGTTCCAGAGGTGGCCCTTCACCGGCCAGCCGTGGCCGCCGAACTCGCCGACGACTTTGACGAAGTCGTCGTAGCGGGGTTCCTCAGTGTCGAAGAACGGGTGCGGGTAGGCGTGCTCGTCGGCGATGTCGCCGACCGGGGCGAAGTTGCCGCCGCTGGCGACGTTCACGGCCCGGGAGGGGTCGTACTCCTTCAGCCACTTTCCGACTTCCGCCGTCCGGTGCTGGCCCCAGCGTTCGTTGAAGGGCACCCAGCAGACGATCGAGGGGTGAACGTCCAGATGGTCGACCATCCCCTTCAATTCCCGCATGTATTGCTCGTGGGCGGCGTCGGGCCAGTCGGCGTCGAGCTTCAAAGAGGAATAGTCGACGGTCCGCTTCGGGTCGCCGAGGTACTTGTCCGCCAGACGGTGCCAGCGGGGCCACTCGCCGGTCCGCTCGTCTTTCCCGCCGGAGGGCTGGTCCTGCCAGACCAGCATGCCGACGCGGTCGCAGTGGGCGTAATACCGGCGGGGCTCCACCTTGATGTGCTTGCGAATCATGTTGAAGCCGGCGGACTTGAGCCAATCGACGTCGAACCGCATCGCCTCGTCCGAGGGCGGGGTGAGCAGCCCGTCCGGCCACCAGCCCTGATCGAGCGGTCCCCAGTGGAACAGCGGCTTCCCGTTGAGCGTCAGCCGCAGGTCGCCGTTCCCGTCCCGCTCCGTGCCGACCTCACGCACGCCGACGTAGGACGTGACCGCGTCCACGACCCGGTCTCCGTCGAGCAGTTCGACCTTCACGTCGTACAGGTGCGGCGACGACGGCGACCACAGCTTCGGGTCGGGGATGGACAGCGAGACCTCGCCGGCCGGAGCGGAGGGGGAACCGGTCGCGAAGGCGACTTCTTGGCCGCCGTCCAGCACGGTCACCCGGGTCGACGCTTCCGCGCCGGTCGGCCCGTCGACCGCGACCGTCGCGGCGACGGAGCCGTCGATCTTCGTGTCGAAGTCCACCGCGGAGATCGCCGCGGCGGGGACGCGTTCGGTCCAGACCGTCTGCCAGATGCCGGAGACCGGCGTGTACCAGATGCCCTCCGGCTCGTTCACCTGCTTGCCGCGGAGCTGATATTCCCCGGCGGCGTCGGTCGCGTCGCGGACCTTCACCGTCAGCGTCGCCGGCTTGTCGGAGGCGGCGAGGGCCTTGGTCACGTCGAAGCGGAACGGCAGGTTCCCGCCGACGTGCGTGCCGACGGACTGCCCGTTCACCCACACCTCGCAGGCGTAGTCGACCGCCTCGAAGTGCAGCAGCGTGCGGTCGCCTTGCCGGTTCGCGTCGCCGTCCTGGTTCGCGTCGCCCTCCGCGGCGGGGAACGTGGTGCGGTACCAGAGGGCCTCGTCCGCTCCCAGGCGGCGGCCGACGCCGGACAGCGGGGCTTCGAGGGCGAACGGCACGAGGATCTCGCCGTCCCACTCCGTCGGCGGGCCGGCGGCGGCGGGGGTCACGGCGTACTGCCAGAGGCCGTTGAGGTTCTGCCACTGCGGCCGAACCATCGTCGGCCGCGGGTATTCCGACCAGGCCGACTCCGGCTCGACGGTCTTGCCCCAGCGGGTGAGCATCGAATCGGCGACGGGGGACCAGTCCGCGGCGGGGGCGGCCCCGGGGGCGGCGAGGGCCGCCAGACCGGCGACCGCGAGGGTGAGTTTGAGCGTCATCGGGCGGGGCGACTCGAAAGGGGACGAGGTCTGCTGCGGGTGCGGCCGGCGCGCCTCAGGCGCCCCGGCCGCACGGGACTGGGACGAATGCGGTCCGCTCAGCGGGTGGGGTCGAGGATCACCTTCATCGCGCCGGCTTCGCCGTCGTAGAGGCGGGCGAACCAGTCGGCCCCCTCCTCCAGCGGGGCGGTGGCGGTGATGAGGTCCGCGACCCGGATCGCCCCGCGGGCGAGTAGGTCGATGCAGGCGGGGTACTCCCCGCTGGAGGCGCAGGTCCCGAACAGGGACAGCTCCCGGGTGACGACCGATTGCAGCGGGAACTCCACGGTCGGGGCGAGGTTGCCGACCAGCGTGATCGCCCCGCCCTTGCGGACGCTGTCGATCGCCGTCTTGACCGTCGGCGGCGTGCCGACGACCTCGAACGCGACGTCGGCCCCGCGGCCGTCGGTCAGGTCGCGGACGGCCTGCGGCACGTCGACGTCCTTGGCGTTCAGCGTCACGTCCGCCCCCAGCGCCTTCGCCCGCGCCAGCCGGGTGGCGTCCAGATCGACGGCGACGACCCGCGTGCAGCCGGCCAGCCGGGCCGCCTGAATCGTCAGCAGCCCGATCATTCCGCAGCCGACGACGACGGCCGTGTCGCCCAGCCGCACCGGCGTCCGGCCGACCGCGTGCACGGCGACGGAGACGGCCTCGATCATCGCGGCGTGCTCGAACGACAGCCCCTCCGGCAGCTTGTAGGAGACGTGCTGGGGAACCGCGACGTATTCGGCGAAGGCGCCGTGGCGGCGGTAGTCGCCGCAGGAGACGCCCAGCACCTGCCGGTCCTCGCAGAGGTTGACCCGCCCCTGCCGGCAGAAGTGACAGGTCCCGCAGAAGATCGTGGAGTCGAACGTGACGGCGTCGCCGGGCCGAAAGCCCGTCACCTCGGAGCCGACCTCCGCGACGACGCCGGCGGCCTCGTGGCCCATCACCAGCGGGGGGATGCGGCGTCCGCTGCCGCCGTCGTACCCGTGCACGTCGCTGCCGCAGATCCCGCACGCCCGGACCTGCACGAGCAGATCCCGCGGGCCCGGCGTCGGGGTGTCGAAGTCGACGACCTCAAGCTGTTTCAGGTCGGAGAGCAGCAGCGCCTTCATCGCTTCGTCGGATCGGACCGGGGGCGGGCGGCTCACCGTAAGCGCGGAAGGTCGGCGGCACAATCGACGGGGCGCCGCCCTGAGATCAGGCGTCAACCAGATGCGGCGACTTCGAGCGGCCCGCGGCGGCGTCGGCGCGGAACTGGCCCGGCGTTCGCCCGGTGATCCGCTTGAAGACGACGTGCAGGTACTCCGGGTGCTCGAACCCGCACAGGGCCGCGATTCGCTCGATGGTGAGGTCCGTTGTCTGGAGCAGTTCGCAGGCGCGTTTGACCTGCACCTGACGAATCTCCTCCTGGGGCGTGCGGCCCAGGTGCTTGCGAACCTTCCGCTCTAGGGTGCTGCGGGAGACCGAGGCGTTCTGGACGACCTCGTCCACTGAGATCCCGCGGCAGGCGTGCTGGCTGATGTAGTTCAGCGCCGCGGCGACGCCGGCGTCGGCGATCGCCACCGCATCGGTGGACTGCCGCGTCGCAATGCCCAGCGGCGGGATCAGTTCCGCGGAGGGAGGCGTCGGTTCGCCGTTCATCTGAGCGGCCAGCAGTTCGGCCGCCCGGTACCCGACGCCCTCCGCGTCCGGGATCACGCTGGAGAGCGGCGGGGAACTGAGCCGGCAGAGCAGGTCGTCGTCGTCCACGCCGATCACCGCCACGTCCTCCGGCACGGCGAACCGCCGCGCGGCGCAGGCGTCGAGCACCTGCTGGCCGCGGACGTCGTTGCAGGCCATCACGCCGAGCGGCCGCGGGATCGTCGCCAGCCACTCGCCCAGGCGGCCCCGGTCCACGTCCCAGGGCAGCGCCCCGGGGCCCAACCAGGAGACGTGATTCCGCTCGCAACGCCCGCCGCGGCCCTCGACGTACTCCACGAACCCCCGCTCCCGGCGGGCGGACCAGGCCTCGCCGGAGAACCCGCAGTAGGCGAACCGGCGGTAGCCGCGGTCGTACAGGTGCTCGGCGGCGAGCCGGCCGATCGCCGCGTCGTCGCTCCGGATCTGCGCCCGGCCTTCCTCCCGGTCGGCGATCTCCACCAGCGGCAGGCCGGACGCGGCGGCGGCGGTCAGCTCCGGGGCGGTCGCTCGCGAGATCACCCCGTCCCCGTCCCACCCGGTCAGCCACTTCGGGGGGCTCTGCGTCAGGTCCCGCTGTTCGAGGAACACGGACCAGTCGTCGTGCATCCGCATGAACCGCGTGATCCCCGCGAGCACGCCTCGCCCGTACCCGCTGGAGGTTTCCACCAGCAGCGCCACCCGCTTGCGGGCGGGCGCCCGCCCGCAAGCGGGCGGCGGGGCGTTCAAGCCGGATTTGCGGGACAAGGGCTTTGCGGTCGGCGGCGGGGCGGACGGGCGTCGCGTCTCCCGTCCGCCCCAGCCGGAGCCGGGGCCGACGGGGAGCGATCGGGACCGCCACTTTGACGGACCTCCGCATCCGCGGAAAGCGGGTCGATCGGCTGAACGGGAACGAGCCCCGGGGAGTCGCCGGCGACCGCGGCGCCGTCGTTCACGCGGAGCGTCCTCCGGTTCCCCGTCCGCGTCGCCGCCAGGCTCACCTCCCTGGTGACGGCCGCCGCTTCGGAGGGCGTGGCCGCCCCGGTGGTCGAACCCCCAGGCCCCGTTGTCGCTGAGGAACAGAATCGCGTGATGACCAGGTCGCCCGTAGACGGTCCACGATCTGTCCCACGCCGGCGTCCACGCTCCGCACCATCGCGGCGAAGACGGCCAAGCGGCGGCGTTTCGGCGATCAGGACCAGCGGAAATCCCGCCTCGGCAGCGCCACGTCCGAGGAACTCGCGAACGCGTGACGACCGGCCGGTCGCGTCACTTCGCGGCGGAGGCTCCCTCCGCAGGCTCCTGCTGGGCGGGCTCCCGCTGGGCGAGCAGGTAGGCCAGCAGGTCGGCGAACTGCGTCTCGGTCAGCGTTTCGCCGAAGTTGCCCGGCATCAGGGAGAGCGGCGAATCGGCCCGGTCCAGCACGGCGGTCGTGGGCACGGCGAACTCCTTGCCCTCCGCGTCGGCCAGGATCAACGTTTCGCCCTCCGTGCGCCGGGGCAGCCCGGTGACCACGCGGCCGTCCTCCAGCACGAGCAGCACGGTGCGAAACGCCGCGTCGACGTTGCGGTGCGGGGCGAGCACGTCCTCGCACAGCCGGGCGACCCCGCGGACGCCCACGCCGTCCAGTTGCGGGGCGACGGCGCCGCCGACGCCGCCGACCGCGTGGCAGGCGGCGCACTGCGTTTTATACAGCGCCGCCCCGCGCTCCGCGGAGGCGACGGCCGGGTCGAAGGCGGCGGCCCGGGCCGCGAGCAGCGCCTCCAGCCCCGCGTCCTCCGCGGGCAGGTCGGCGGTGAGGGCGGCCACGCGGGCGGCGAGCGCCGCGTCCGCCACGCCGCCCAACCGCTGACCGACCGTCGGGTCGATCAGCAACCGCGGGGGGATCGCGCCGCGTTCGGCGAGGGTCGTCAGCAGGGTTGCCCCCGCGGCGTCCGCGGCGAGCCGTTCGGCGGCGGCCCGGCGGAGCGGGGCCGGAGCGACGCTCAACGCCGCGCCGACCGCCTCCGCGACCGCCGGTTCGTTCCCGCCGGCGAGGGCCGCCCGCAACCCGTCCCACTGCGGCCCGGCCAGGCCGCCGTCGCTGATCAGCAGGGACGCCGCGTCCGCCGCCGCGGAGCGACGCAGCGTCGCCAACGCCCCCGCCAACGCCCCGGCCGCGGCGCGGCCGACGGACGGATCGGCGAGCCGCTCCCGCAGCCCCGCGGCGGCGTCCGTCAGGTTCAACTCCGCGATCAGCCCGGCGGCCGCGGCGGTCGACTCGAACGCCCCGGCGCCGGACGCGTTCAGCAGCGCCGCCGCCGTCGCCCGGCCCCGCTCGCCCAGCACGGCGGTCGGATCCGCCCCCCGCTGCCGCAGCGCCTCCGCGGCCGCCCGCAGCAACCCGACGCGACGCAGCGGGTCGGCGGTCGTCTCCCACCGCTTCGCCAGCAGTTCGTCCAGCCGTTCGTCCGATCCGTACCGGGTGACGTGGGCGACGAACCGCTCGACGTCGGCCGGGGGGAACGGCGGCCCCTCCGGCGCCAGCAGCGCGGCCAGCGCCTCCGCCCCGCCCGCCGTGGGCACGGCGACCAGAACCCCGGCGAGACGGCGGCGCTCTTCCGAGGTGAACTCATCCGCGGCGAGCGTGGGCGCCCCGTCGACCGACGCCCGCAGGCAATCCCGCAAACCGATGCGGAGTTGATGGATCAGCATCGCGTCGTCCGCCGTCCCGCTCTCCGCGGCGGCGAGGGCCGTCAGCAGCGGGCGGACGTGCCCGGCGTCCGGTCGCCGACCGAGGGCCTCGGCGGCGGCCCGCCGCACGAACGGGTCGGCGTCCGCCAGCAGCGTTTTCAGTCGCGGCAGGTCGTCCGCGGCGTCGCGCTCGGCGAGGAGCTTCGCCCCGTGCGTCCGCACCGTCCGGTCCGGGTCGGCCAGCAGCGCCGCGAGTCGGTCGTCGGTCAGCCCGCCGGCTCGATGGAGCGCCCAGGCGGCGTGCACACGGAAGGTCGGTTCGGAATCGTTCATCCGCCCGTCCAACGTCGCGGCGCCGGCCGCCCCGACGCGGTCGACCCACTCGTGCGTCGCCGCGGTCCGCACGGCGATGTTCGGATCGGCGAAATGATCGGCAAGGGCGTCCGCCGGAAGGACCGCCAGATCGACCGGCGCCGGCGGCGGGTCGGCCTGTTCCTCCGTCCCTTCGCCCCGCCACACGATCCGCCAGATCCGGCCCCGCCGCCGGTCGCGGGCCGGGTGGTCGAGGGGCGCCTCGTAATGCCCGATGACGGCATTATAGAAGTCCGCCAGATACAACGCCCCGTCCGGCCCGAGCGTGACGTAGACCGGCCGGAACCACGGGTCGTCGCAGCGGACGAAGTCCGGCTGGGTGTCCGCGCGGGCGGTCGAGCCGGCCCACCGCACCCGGTCGCGGTGCACGCGGCCAGTGACCGGGTTGCAGAGATATAAAGCGTCCCGGTATTCCTGCGGAAAATGATCGGCGTCGTACCACGCGGCCCCGCAGATGCCGGTCGAGCCGTGGCTGTGGTCGATCATCTCCGGCCCGTACCCGAGTCCGTCGTCCGGCTTCCCGAAGCTCGGGTAATAGGCCCCGCGGAGCAACAACGTCAGCGGGCGGGAGTGGCAGTCGGCGTTATAAATGTTCCCCAGCGGGTCGAAGGTCATGCCGAAGGGGTTCACCTGCCCGTGGGTGAATTGTTGCAGCCGGGATCCGTCCGGCTGGAACCGATAGGTATTCCCGGAGTTGAGAGGCAGCGTCGAGCCGTCGGAGCCGACGAGGCGCGAGTCGTTCCGGAAGCCGTGGCAGGCGTAGATCCAGCCGTCCAGGCCGCGGGTGAAGGAGTTCGTCATCCCGTGGGCGTCGACGTTGCCGTAACCCGTGACGAGCGGCGTCTTTTCCCCGCCGCCGGGGGGCGTGCGCCAGAGGTTCGGGATTGAGTACACCAGCGTCCCGCCGGCGTCGTCCGCCCCCGCGCCGTCCAGCGGGAGCAGGCCGATGGGGATGTTGAGGTCGTCGGCGACGTGCTCGACCGACCGGGCCCGCCCGTCCGCCGCGAAGTCCGACAGCACGGACAGCCGGTCCCGCGGCGGGCCGGGGGTCGTGCCGTCCAGCCCCCCCGCCCGCGGCTCCGTGCCCGGCCCCTCGACCGGGAAGGGATAGGTGGTGGAGTGCGTGACCCAAAGTCGCCCCGCCCCGTCGAAGGCGAGGTTCATCGGCTGCCCGATCTCCGGCTCCGCCGCGACGAGCTGAATCTCAAAGCCGGGCGGCAGGCGAAACTGCGTTTGCTGCTCCGCCGGCGACAGGGCCTCCGTCGGCGCCACGAGCGTCGAATCCGCCGGCGGCGCGGCGAGCCACGCGACGCAGAGCGCCGGGACGACTGTCGAGAACGCAATCGGGCTCGCCGTCATCAAATCGTCCTATTCAGATCGTCGTCTCACGCCGGTTACACGCCGGACCTCGGGCGGCCCGTGTTCGCGGGCTCTGTCGCGACTGACCATAGCGGCGGACTGCGGACGCCGCCGCCGCCGCGACCGGACCGAAACGACCCGATCCCGGCGCCAGCGAGCGGAGGCCGCGTTTGCAGTGCGCTCCGCTCCGACGAACAGGTCAGAGACCAAACCCGCCCGCAAACGCCGGCCAGACTACCGACGACCGACGCAAACGCCTATTCTCGCAGTGCCAGGGGGCCGTAGCTCAATCGGTTAGAGCGCGCGACTCATAATCGCTCGGTTGCGGGTTCGAGTCCCGCCGGCCCTAGTCGTTTCTCCCGGGCGGTTCGCCTCGCGTTCCGCCCGCGTTCGTCCGGCGGGGCGTCGGGGGAAAGATCGCGGGGCGTTGATGGGTGCGGGGGGACCGCTGTAAGATGAGGCTCCCCCCGGGCGTTGAGTCTTGACAACGCTCCCCCTCCCCGCACGCCGGCCGGCTGTCATATGCCCCGTCCGTTCGCACCCCGTTCGTTCGTCGCGGCCTTGGCCGTCTGGGGCTGGCTCGGGGGGGGAGTCCTCGCCGAACCGGCCGTCGGGGACGAACCGGCCCCGAACGACGCCGCGGAGAAGACCGCCCCCGGGGCCGAGGCCGTCAGCCTCGCCGAAGATCTGTGGCCGGCGTTGCAGGCGAAGTGCCTGGGCTGCCACCAGCCGGCCAAGGCCGAGGGCGGCTACGTGATGACCGACCCGCAGGCGTTCTTCGCCGGCGGGGACAGCGGCCTGGCGGCGATCGCGCCCGGCAAAACCGCCGACAGCTTCCTGCTGGAACGGGTCACGCCGGACGCCGACGGCCGGGCCGAGATGCCGCCGGAGGGGCCGCCGCTCTCCTCGGAGGAACTCGCTCTGCTCCGCCGCTGGATCGACCAGGGGGCGACGCACGACCTGCCCGCCGCCGGCCCGCGGTACGACGCCGCCCACCCGCCGGAATACACCCGGCCGCCGGTCGTCGCCTCGTTGGACTGGGCGCCGGACGGCCAGACCCTCGCGGTCGCCGGCTTTCATGAGGTGTTGTTGACGAACCCGGCGAGCGGCGAACGGACCGGGCGGCTGGTGGGGCTCTCGGAGCGGGTGCAATCCGTGCGGTTCTCACCGGACGGAACCCGCCTGGCGGTCGCCGGGGGCTTGCCGGGGCGGACGGGGGAGCTGCAACTGTGGGACCTGACGGCCGACGGGAACGGGGTGAAGACGGGGGGAACGCTGGCCCTCAGCGTGCCGCTGACCGCGGACACGACCTACGGGGCGAGCTGGGCGCCGGACGGCTCGAAGGTGGCCGTCGCCGGGGCCGACAACGCCGTCCACGTGCTGGACGCGACCACTGGCGCGCGGCTGGTGCGGATGGCCTCGCACACCGACTGGGCGCTGGCCACGGCCTTCGACGCCGACGGCTCCCACGTCCTCAGCGCCGGCCGCGACGGCACGGTCAAATTGACCGAGGTCGCCACCGGCCGCTTCGAGGACAACGTCACCTCGATCACCCCCGGGGCTCTCAAGGGCGGCGTGCAGGCGATCGATCGGCACCCGACCCGCGATTTAGTGGTCGTCGGCGGGGCCGACGGGCTGCCGAAGGTCTTTCAATTATTCCGGCACACGCCCCGCAAGATCGGGGACGACGCGAACCATGTGCTCGATCTGTTCCCGATGCACGGGCGGACCTTCGCCGTGCAGTTCGACGCCGACGGCGACCGCATCGTCGCCGGCAGCGGGCTGGACGGGGCGGGCGAGGTGATCGTCGCCACCTTCAATTACGACGACGAAATCCCCAAGCCGGTGCTGGACGCGATGGCCTCTATCCCCGCCGGCCGCAACGCGGATCAGATGAAGGTCCTCAGCGACTATCGGGACCAGGGCGTCGACCTGCTGGCCCGCGTGCCGGTGCCGGACGCGGCGATCTACGCCGTCGCCGTCAGCCCGGACGGGGCCACGGTCGCGGCGAGCGGCTCCGACGGCGTCGTCCGGCTGATCGACGTCGCCGCGGCGAAGATCGCCCGGACCTTCTCCCCCGCCCCGGTCGAGCCGGAGCAGACCGTCGAGGTGCCCGCGGAACTGGTCGAAGCCGATAACGCCGAGGCCCCACGGGGCCTCGGCGTTACTAAAAGTGTGGATTATATTCAGGACGTGACGCCCGTGCTCTCCAAGATGGGCTGCAATGCGGGGACCTGTCACGGGTCGAAGGACGGGAAGAACGGGTTCAAATTGAGCCTGCGGGGCTACGACCCGCTGTTCGACGTGCGGGCGCTGACGGACGACCACGCCGCCCGGCGGGTGAACGTCGCCAGCCCGGACGACAGTTTGATGCTGCTCAAGGCGACCGCCGCGGTGCCCCACGAGGGCGGGCAGCTCACCACGAAGGACGCCGACTATTATAAGATCCTGCGGGCCTGGATCGCGGACGGCGCCCACCTCGACCAGAACGCCCCGCGGGTGGCCTCCATCGCCCTGACGCCGGCCGATCCGGTGCTGGAGGCGGCGGGGGAGACGGTTCAGTTCGGCGTCGTCGCCACCTTCGCCGACGGCACGACCCGCGACGTGACGAGCGAGGCCTTCGTCGAAACCGGCGACGGCGAGGTCGCCACCGCGGACGCGGCCGGCGCCCTGACCGCGGTCCGTCGCGGCGAGGCCCCGGTGCTGGCCCGCTACGAGGGCGCCTACGCCGCCACCACCCTCACCGTGATGGGCGACCGCAGCAGGTTTGAATGGGAAACCCCGCCGACCTGGGGGAAAATCGACGAACTCGTCGCCGACAAATGGCAGACGTTGAAGATTCGCCCCTCCGGCCTGAGCGACGACGCCTCCTTCCTCCGCCGCGTGCACCTGGACCTGACCGGCCTGCCGCCGACGGCGGACGCGGTGAAAGCCTTCCTCGCCGACGACCGCCCCACCCGCGAAAAGCGGGACGCGGTGATCGACGAATTGATCGGCTCGGACGACTTCGTGGAGCACTGGTCCAATAAATGGGCCGACCTGCTCCAGGTGAACGGCAAGTTCCTGGGCAAGGAAGGGGCGACCGCCTTCCGCGACTGGATCCGCGGCGAGGTGCGGGCCAACACCCCCTACGACGAATTCGCCCATAAAATTCTCACCGCGGCCGGCTCGAATAAGGAGAACCCGCCGGCGAGCTATTACAAGATTCTCCGCGAGCCGGACCTCACCATGGAGAACACCACGCACCTGTTCCTGGGCGTGCGGTTCAACTGCAATAAATGCCACGACCACCCCTTCGAGCGGTGGACGCAGGATCAATATTACGAAACCGCCGCCTTCTTCGCCCGCATCGACCTCAAAAAGGACCCGGCCGGCGGCGATAAGACGATCGGCGGCTCCGCCGTCGAGGGGGCGACGCCGCTGTACGAGATCGTCGGCGACAAGAACGCCGGCGACATGATCCACGACCGCACCGGCGCCGTCGCGGAGCCGCAGTTCCCCTTCGAATTGGCCAGCGCCGAAACGCAGCCTGAGGGCGACGCCAATGACGGCGAATCCGCCGACGACCGCACCCGCCGCGAACGCTTCGCGGACTGGGCGACGAGCGCCGAGAACCCCTATTTCGCCCGCAGCTACGCCAACCGCATGTGGGGCTACCTCACCGGCGTGGGGCTGATCGAGCCGGTGGACGACATCCGGGCCGGCAACCCGCCCACCAATCCCGAACTGCTGGATCACCTCACGCATCAATTCGTCGCCGGCGATTTCAACGTGCGGGAACTGATTCGGGAAATCTGCAAGTCGCGGACGTATCAACTCTCCGTCGCCTCGAACGAGTGGAACGAGGACGACGCCCGGAATTACGCCCGGGCCACCCCCCGCCGGCTGCCGGCCGAGGCCCTGTACGACGCGATTCATCAGGTGACCGGCACGCCCTCGAAGCTGCCCGGCCTGCCGGCCGGCGCCCGGGCCGCCACGCTGCCGGACGCCGCCGCGGGCCTGTCGGACGGGTTCCTCAACACCTTCGGTCGGCCGGTGCGGGAAAGCGCCTGCGAGTGCGAACGCAGCGACGAGGTGCAGCTCGGCCCGGTGATGGCGCTGGTCAGCGGCCCGACCGTCAGCCGGGCGCTCTCCGACCCGGCCGGTTCGCTGGACGAACTGGCCGCGGAGATCAAAGACGACCGCGCCCTGGTCGACGCCGTGGTGATGCGGGTGCTCAGCCGCCCGGCGCAGGAGTCCGAGGTGCAGGCCGTCAAGACCGCCCTCGACCGCGTCGCCGAGGACCACGCCGCCCTCGAAGCCAAGCTCGCCGAGCGCGAAGCCGGGTGGGCGGACCGCGAATCGGCGTTGCAGGCCGAACGTCAGGCCGCGATCGCCGCCGCCGAGGCGGATCTCACTTCCTATCAAGAAGAGATTGCCCCCAAGCTCGCCGAGCGGGAAAAAGAACGGGCCGAGAAACTCGCCGCGGCGGAGCAGGCCCTCAAGGACTACGAACAGGCCGCCGACGCACGCCTGCCGGCGTGGGAGGCCGAACGCAGCGCCGAGGTGGTCGAGTGGACCACGCTCACGCCGGTCGCCATGACCTCCACCAACGGGGCCAAGCTGGAAGTCCGCGACGACGGTTCGATCTTCGCCAGCGGCCCCGAGGGCAAGACGGCTTATGAACTGGAGTTTGAAACGGATGTCGCCGGGATCACCGCCTTCCGGCTGGACGCCCTCACTGATAAGGACCTGCCCGGCAACGGCCCGGGGCGGTCGATGAATTTCGTCGTCAGCGAGTTCTCCGTCTTCGCCGCCCCGCCGGGGGACGACGAACCCGGTTATACGCCGGTGCCGTTGCAGAACCCGCAGGCGGACTTCAGCCAGGACAATTACGCGGTCGCCACGGCGATCGACGGCAAGAGCCCGGCCAACAGCAACGGCTGGGCGATCGTCCCGCAAACCGGCCAGGACCACTGGGCGGTGTTTGAAACGGCGTCCGACGTGGGCGTCGTCGGTGGGTCGCGGCTGAAGATCGTCATCGACCAGCAGTACCAGGACGGCAAGCACGCGCTGGGCCGGTTCCGGCTGAGCGTCGCCCGCCAGCCGCGGCCGGTCCCGCTGGGCCTGCCGGCGGAGTCCGCGAGCTTGCTGGCGACCGCTCCGGAGAATCGCACCGACGAGCAGAAGAACGCCGTCCGGACGCTCCAGCTCAAGGACGACGGCGAGTATCAAACGCTGACCGACGCCCGGAACGCGGCCCGCCAACCGCTGCCGAAGGACCCGGGGTTGGCGCAGCGGGAGGCCCGGTTGGCCTCCGCCCAGAAGCCGGTCCCGGTCGATTCTCAACTGGCCCGGCTGCGGGCCGACGTGGCCCTCAGCGCCAAACAGTTGGAGACCGTCCGCCTGACCGCGGTGCAGGACTTCGCCTGGGCGCTGATCAACAGCCCGGAGTTTTTGTTCAACCATTAGTCTTTCTAACGCGGGGGCCCCGCGGGGCCCCCGCGTTACGTCCGCCCCCCCGCCCGCCCGCCACCGATGTTCATCCTCCCCGGCTCCCGCGGCAAAGACCTCTGCGATCCCCACGCGGGTCACACCCGCCGCGACCTGCTCCGGGTCGGCGGCTCCGGCGTGCTGGGGCTCTCGCTGGCGTCGATGCTGAACCTCCGGGCCCGCGCGGCAGAGACCGGCGGCGGCAGCGGGGCGCCCGGCTGGAACCGGGCCAAGAGCATCATCATGGTCTACCTGCAGGGCGGGCCGAGCCAACTGGACCTGTGGGACCCCAAGGAGAACGTGCCGGACAACGTCCGCAGCGCCTTCAAGACGATCCCGTCGGTCGTCCCCGGGGTGAACGTCACGGAAATCCTGCCGAAGCTCTCCCAGCAGCTCGATAAAGCGACGCTGATCCGCTCCCTCAGCTACACCCCCAACGGGCTGTTCAACCACACCGCCGCCATCTATCAGATGATGACCGGCTATACGACGGACAAGGTCAGCCCCTCCGGCCAGTTGGAGCCGCCCAGCCCGAAGGACTTTCCGAACTTCGGTTCGAATTTAATCCGCCTGCGGCCGGCGACCGAGCCGATGCTGCCCTTCGTGATGCTGCCCCGGCCGCTGCAGGAGTCGAACGTCGTCGGCAAGGGCGGGACCGCGGGCTTCCTCGGCAAGGCGTACGACCCGTATACGCTCTACCCGCCGGGGGACGATATGCAGATGGACAAATTGGCGACGGTGAAGGTCGACGACCTCAAACTGCCGGACGACGTGTTCGCCGCCCGGCTGCGGCGGCGGGCGGACCTGCGGAAAAGCGTGCTGGACGGCATGCGGGAGATCGACCAGGCCGTCTCCGAGCACAAACTCGACACGTACTACGAGCAGGCCCTCGAACTGGTCGCCAGCGGCCGGGCCCGGGACGCCTTCGACCTGGAGGCGGAGCCGGATTCGATGCGCGAACGCTACGGCCGCAACACCTTCGGCCAGAGCCTGCTGCTGGCCCGCCGCCTCGTGGAGGCCGGCACGCGGGTGGTGGAGGTGATCTGGCCGAAGCACGCCAACAGCGACAACCACTCCTGGGACCAGCACACGGCCCTGACGAAGCGGATGAAGGACCAGTCCGGCCCGATGTTCGACGAAGGCCTGAGCGCCCTGCTGGCGGACATGGACGACCGCGGGCTGCTGGAGGACACGCTGGTGGTCGCCGTGGGCGAGTTCGGCCGCAGTCCGAAGCGGGGGGTGAGCACCTCCGGCAACAACAACTCCGCCGACGGCCGCGACCACTGGCCGTACTGCTACACGGGTTTGGTCGCCGGCGCCGGCATCCGCCGCGGCCATGTGCACGGCTCCAGCGACGCCACCGCCAGCGCCCCCGCGACCGACCCGGTGCACCCCGGCGAACTGCTCGCCACCATCTACCACGCCTTCGGCATCCAGCCGGAAACGATTGTTTATAATCACCTCAACCAACCGCGGGAGTTGGTCAAGGCGGAGGCGGTCACGGGGCTGTTCGCGTGATGTATTGGGATGTCACTGCGTAGGCCATTCCGCACCAGCCGCGACAATGCATGTCTCAGAAGCTCGTCCAAGAATCTCAAACCGAGACTGTCGAACAGTTCGTCCGGTTGATCTCCGGACTTGAACGACGCCATGTCGCTCAATGGTTCTTCCGAGGACATTCAGAACAGGAGTTTCGCTTAGTCCCAAGTCTGTTTCGGGTCGCTGAACACAACCCGATGTCAGACATCGGATCGATCGAATCGTACTTGATGGGCTGTTTCAAGCGGGAGGCTCCGGCTTATCTAAAATCGCCGCCGCCGCTAGACGACGAGCTTGGCTGGCTAACGATTGCCCAACACCATGGGGTGCCGACGCGATTGCTAGACTGGTCGACCAACCCGCTCGTCGCCTTATATTTTGCAGTCGAACAGTCGCCAGACCAAGACGGCAATGTGTGGTGCCTAGGCGCACATTCGACACACAACTGCCTACCGGCAAGCACCCATACCGATCAACGGTCAACAGTGAGAAACTCTGGGTTAATTGTCTTCCCACGACACCTCTCGCCACGTGTAACTAATCAATCCGGCTGTTTCACGAACCATCGCACCAACAAACCTGCTGACGAAGCAGACTGGGACGACTACTGCCGCTTCACGAAGATCACTATCCCTGCAGGAAAGAAGAAGCAGGTGCTTAGTGAACTGTTTGATCTTGGGATTCATGGCGCGTTCATCTGGCCTGACCTTGGAGGGTTGGCCGACCGGCTGCGGTATGAGGTCACCGTCCAGCATGATCGTAGAACTGAGTGCGACGCCTCGCTCTAACTAACGTCACGACCGACGGGGGCAGCGGCTGTGGAATGCTCCGGGTGCCATGCTCTCACCGGCCGACACAGCAGAGCGGAGTCGGACGGGGTGAGCATGCGAGCGGCGATTGACCGCGGCAGAGGGAGCCGCGTCGCCCCGCGTGCTCACCTGCCTACGTTCCGCTTCGCTGCACTTCGGCGTGAGCGCATGGCACCCTGTGCCGCCTCTTCGCCGCCGTTCCGACCCCGCCCCCGCCGACCGATGACGCATCTTCCCCCCATCGTCCGGCCGCTGCTGGCCGTCTGTTTGTCGCTGTCGTTTGCGGCAGCCGGTTTGGCAGAGGACGAGCCCCGACCGCCGAACGTGCTGTTCGTGTTCGCGGACGATCTGGGTTGGAAGGACGTCGGCTATCAGGGCGACGGGTTTATCGAGACGCCGCACCTCGACCGGTTGGCGACCGAGGGCATGACCTTCACCAACGCCTACGCCGCCGCGGGGAACTGCGCGCCGAGCCGGGCCTGTTTGCTGTCGGGGCTCTATACGCCGCGGCACGGCCTATTCGCCGTCGGCAGCACGGACCGCGGGCCGAAGCGGCGGCAGCGGCTCGTGCCGATCCCCAACCGCAACGGGCTGGCCCCGCGGTTCGTGACGATGGCCGAGGCGCTGAAGGCCGCCGGGTACGCCACCGGGCATTTCGGCAAGTGGCACCTCGCGGGGAAGGACGGGGCGCTGCCGACCGCGCAGGGGTTCGACGTCTCCTTCGACTCCTTCGGCGACGGGACGCTGCGGGAAGGCACGGAGACCAACAAATCCGGCCCGCCCTCCGACCCCAAAGGCGTGTTCACGCTGACGGACAAGGCCGTCGAGTTTATGAAGGAGAACCGCGAGCGGCCGTTCTTCTGCTATCTCGCCCACCATGCGATTCACACGCCGTTGCAGGCCCGGCCGGAGACGCTGGCGAAGTTTCAGGCCAAAGAGCATGACGGCAATCCGACCGCAAAATACGCCGCGATGACGGCCGATCTGGACGCCAGCGTCGGTCGGTTATTGGAGGAATTGGACGCCCTCGGTCTGGCCAAGAACACGCTGGTGATCTTCACCAGCGACAACGGGGCGACGAACGCCTCGCCGCAGGAACCGCTGCGGGGCAGCAAGGGCGGCTACTACGAGGGCGGCGTCCGCGAGCCCTGCCTCGCCCGCTGGCCGGGGGTGATCGAACCGGGCAGCACGTGCGATGAGCCGGTGATCAACGTGGACTTCTACCCCACCTTCCTCGACGTCGCCGGGGCCGACGCCCCGGCCGATACGCCGCTGGACGGCGAAAGCCTGGTGCCGCTGTTCCAAGGAGGCGACTTAAAGCGGGAGGCGATCTTCTGGCATTTCCCGGGCTATCTGGACCGCCCGGTGGTGCGGGGCCGGCCGTCAGACGTGGCGCTGGGCTTTCGCACCCGACCGGTCAGCGTGATCCGCAAGGGCGATTGGAAATTGCACCTGTTCCACGAGGAATGGGCGCTCGACGGCGGCCGCAACGCCCTGCCCGGCAGCGGAGCCGTGGAGCTGTACAACCTCGCCGAGGATCTCGGCGAGCGAAACGACCTCGCCGCCGCCCGCCCGGAGAAGCGGGCGGAGTTATTGAACGACCTGCTGGCGTGGTTCGAAGCGACCGACGCCCCGCTGCCGACGGAGCCAAACCCGAAGTACGACCCGAGCGACGTGGGGCGGCGGTGAGTTCGGCAGGGGGTTAAGTGTCGTCGTCCGGCTGCAGCGGGGTGTGGTTCCACGCCCAGTACTCCATCACCGCGTCTTCCTCATCGACGCGGGCGGGGTCGTAGCCGTGGTGGTGCGGGGCCGGGATCTGCACCTCGCCCGGCGTGAATCCGCGGGTCTTCAATATCATTTCGAACCGATCGGCGTCGCCGTAGGCGAAGAGGCGTTCGTGCCGGTCGTAGACCAACAGATGCGGGCCGTCTGGCGTGCCGACCCAGATCCCGTGCCGGCCGTCCTCCTCGAAGAACTCCTGAAACGACCAGAGGAATAACTGCAGGTCCTCCCGCGACTCGATCAGCGGCGACTCGTACCGTCCCGGCTCGCGGCCGGCGTGGGAGACCAGCAGAACGTAGAGGACCCAATAGCGTTCGGAGGGGAACGCCGCGGCCAGTGCGTCGAGCGTCGCAATCCCGCCGCCGTCCACCCCGGCCCACACGCGACCGCCGGGACCAAAGTCGTCGCGCTGATAGACGTTGCCGTACTGATGAGGAACGGGTTGCAGGTCGGCGTCGAGAGCGGCGAACTTCAACATGGTCATGTCTTGGGCGAGGGGACCCGCCGGACGCCCGCTGATCCGTCGGGGTTCGCGCCGCCCTGAACGCGCGCCGCCTCTCGGCGACGGCGAAACGGGCGGACGGGTGAGCGGATCGCGTTCTAAAAATGCAACGCCCGGCCGTCGACGGCGAGGGCGGCTTCTTTGACGGCCTCGGAGAGCGTCGGGTGGGCATGGCAGGTGCGGGCGATGTCCTCGGCGGTGGCGCCGAACGCCATCGCGGCGGCGCACTCCGCAATTAAGTCGCCGGCGTGCGGGCCGAGGATGTGCACGCCGAGGACGCGGTCGGTCGCTTTGTCGGCGAGGATCTTCACCTGACCCTCCGTGTTGCCGATCGCCTTGGCCCGGCCGTTGGCGACGAAGGGGAATTTTCCTTTGCGGTACTCAATTCCTTCCTTCTTCAACTCTTCTTCGGTCTTGCCGACGGCGGCGATCTCCGGAGAGGTATAGACGATGCTGGGGATCACGCCGTAATCGATGTGTCCGTGGCCGGTGGCGAGGCGCTCCACGCAGGCGACGCCCTCCTCCTCGGCCTTGTGGGCCAGCATGGCGCCGCCGATCACGTCGCCGATCGCGCTCACGCCGGGAGCCGCCGTATAATGCTCGTCGACGGGGATGAAGCCGCGTTTGTCGGTCTCGATGCCGACCGTCTCCAGGCCCAGCCCCTCGGTGTAGGGGCGGCGGCCGACGCTCATCAGGACCTTGTCGCACTCGATCGGGTCGCCGCCCTCGATGAGGACCTGGCCGCCCTTTTCGTCCCGGCGTTCGACGCCGATTACCTTCGTGCCGAGCTTCAGATCGAGGCCCTGCTTGCGGAACATCTTCTCGGCGGCCTTGGCGATCTCCTGATCGTTTAAGGGGAGAATATGATCGAGGTATTCCAGCACCGTGACCTTCGCCCCCAGCCGCTTCCAGACGGTGCCCAGTTCCAGGCCGATATAGCCGGCGCCGATGACGACGAGGTGATCGGGGACCTGTTCGTAGGAGAGGGCGCCGGTGCTGTCGGTGACGAACTCGCCGTCGATCTCGATGCCGGGCAGGCTGGCCGGGGCGCTGCCGGTGGCGACGATCACGTGGCCCGCGGACAGCGTGCCGGCGTCTTTGCCGTCCACCTGCACCAACACCCGCTCGCCGTCGCGGCCGGCGAGGGTCCCGCGGCCGGCGACGCGGGTGACTTTATTCTTCTTGAACAGGTGGGCGATGCCGCCGGTGAGGGCGGTGACGGTGCCGTCCTTGTCCTTCAGCATCGCGGGCAGATCGAGGGTCAGGCCGTCGAACTTCACGCCGCGGGCGGCGTAGCTGTGCTGGGCCTGATGGTAGATCTCGCTGCTTTCCAAGAGGGCCTTGGAGGGGATGCAGCCGACCCGCAGGCAGGTGCCGCCCAGGGCGGGCTCCAGCTCCACGCAGGCGACGGTCATCCCAAGTTGGGCGGCCCGCAGGGCGGCGACGTAGCCGCCGGGGCCTGCGCCGATCACGATGAGGTCGAACTCGCGGGCGTCGGCGGGGGCGGCCTGCGGGGCGGCGTCGGCGGAGGGGGGGGCGTCCTGGGGCATGCGGGGGGAACGGGGAGGTCGGCGGCGGGCGGGCGAACCGGCGGGGCGGAACCGGGACGGTCGGGGCGAAGGGAAACGGCGGGCGGGAATCATAGGCCCGCGGTCGCCGTTCCGCACCGACGGGCCGGGCGATCCTGCGACGGCGAGGGGTTGGGGGATTCCCCCCCGTTAGGGCCGGGTGTACCGTGACGATCCACCGGGCTGCGCCCGGACCGCCGAGGCCCCTTCCCGCTCGCTCGAACCCGCTCGGCCGGATGCCGTCCGCCCTCGATCCGCCGCGGTCCGAAATGGACTACTCGGCGCTGGACATTGCCATCGAGGACGCCGCCTCCGGCGTGGGGCTCCCGTTCCTGCCCGGTCCGCCGCCCCCCCCGCTGCGGGCGGCGACGCTGATCGGCGTGGCGATCCTGGACCGGCGGCTGCGGTATCGCCGGATCGACGCGGCGCTGGCGGCGGTCAACGGGCGGGCGTCGGAGGACCACCTCGGCCGATCCGTCGCGGAGGTGCGGCCGGATCTGGTGGACGTGATCGGTCCGATCCTTCAACAGGTGATGGAAACCGGCGAGCCGCGGCTGTCGATCCCCTTCGAGGGCTCGGCCCGCTCCGCGCCCAGCGGGCGGCGCTGGCTGAGCAGCTACTTCCCGCTGCCCCCCAGCGCGGAGTCGCTCCGCAGCGGTCGGGACGGCCCCGCCGGCGTGGTCGCGGTCGTCCGGGAGGTGAACGAAGAACTTGTCGACCGCCCCCACGGCGTTTCCGACGAACGCTTCCGCGAACTGGTCACGCAGACGACCGTCGGCCTCGCCCAGGTCGACCGGGACGGCACGTTCCTATACGTCAACGATCGCTTCTGCGAGATGACCGGCTGGGCCCGGCACGAACTGGTGGGGGTCCGCTCCCAGCAGGAGATCACTCACCCGCACGACGCCGGCCGCAACGAGGTCAAATTCGCCCGCGCGCTGAAGACCGGGGAACCGTACCTCAGCGACAAGCGCTACCGCCGCCCCGACGGCCGCAGCGTGTGGGTGCGGAACACCACGACCGTGCTGCCCGGCCCGGACGGGCAGGCGGAAAGCCTGTTCGCCGTCGCGGTCGACATGACCGACCGCGTGCGGACCCAGCGGGCGCTCTCCCGCAGCGAAAGCCGTCTGCGGCTGGCCACGGAGGCCGGCGGGATGGGCGCCTGGGCCTACGACCTGAGAAAGGGCACGGCGGACTGGTCCTCGGAGGCGCTGGAGATCTACGGGGGCGGGTTCGACGGCAAGCCCACGCGGGAGGAGTTGCAGGCCCGCGTGCATCCGGACGACCGCCCCCTGCTGGAACGCGTCGAACCCCGCCCCGCGGACGGCGGACCGGCCCGCGTGGACATGACCTACCGCGTCGTCCACCCGCCGCGGCCCGGCCAGAAGCAGGGCGAGATCCGCTGGGTGCGGGCGCTGGGCGAGCAGTGGTTCGACGAGTTCGACCGCCCCCTGCGCAGCGTGGGCGTGCTGCGGGACGTGACGACCGAGCACGTCGCCGCCGACCGGCTCGCCCAGAGCGAACGCCGCCTGCGGCTGGCCGTCGACGCCGCCGACCTGGGCATCTGGGAGTTCGACGCCGCCACCGGCCTGTCTGCCTGGGACGCCCGTACCGCGACGCTGTTCGGCTACGGGCAGCAGTTCCAGGGCGGCAAGCGGCTCTACACGCACCCGGAGATGTTCGCCGCGATCCACCCCGACGATCGGGAGCGCATCGCCGAGAAGATCACGGAGACGCTCGACCCGGCGGGCAGCGGAAAGTACGAGGCGGAGCACCGCGTCGTGCACCCGGACGGCGCGGCGCTCACGCTGTCGGTCGCGGGGGAGGCGACGTTCGTCGGCGCGGGGCCGCAGCGCCGGGCCGTGCGGGTGACCGGCACGGTCAAGGACGTGACGGAGCGGCGGGAGCGCGCCCGCCGCCTCGCCGAAGCCGAGGAACGCCGCCGCCTCGCCGCCGAGGCCGCCGACCTCGGAGCGTTCGACCTGGATCGGCGGACCGATCGGCTGTGGTGGGACCCCCGCTGCCGCGCGATCTACGACGCGGACGGCCCGGAGGTGGTGGACGCCGCTGCCGCTTACGAACGTGTTCACCCCGAAGACCGGGACCGGTTGCGGGCGGCCCTGGAAGCCGCCTGCGCGCTGGGCGGCAACCCCCGTTATCAGGCCGATTACCGCATCGTCCGCGGCGACGGGGTCGTGCGGTGGGCGCGGGTGTACGGCGAGGGGCGGTTCGAGCAGCCCGGCGCCCCGGCGACGCGGCTGGTGGGTTGCGTGCGGGATATTACCGAGGAGCGGGAGCGGGAGACCCGCCTCGCCGAGACGGAGGAACGCCGCCGCCTCGCCGCCGAGGCCGCCGACCTCGGGGCGTACGACTACGACCTGCGGACCGGCGTCATCTGGTGGGACGACCGCTGCCGCGGGATCTTCGGCGCCGCCGCCGCGGAGGTGACCGGCGTCAGCGCGGCGTTCAATCGGATTCACCCCGACGACCTGATGCGCGTGCGGGCCGCCGTCGACGCCGCCTGCGCCCCGACCGGCAGCAACCGCTACCAGGCGGAGTACCGCGTCGTGCACCGGGACGGCAGCGTCCGCTGGGTGCGGGCGAACGGCGAGGCCCGCTTCGACCGGCCCGACGAGCGGGCCGTCCGCCTGCTCGGCTGCGTGCGGGACTTCACCGAGGACCGCCGGCGCGAGGAACGCCTGCGGCTCAGCGAGGAGCGCCAGCGGCTGGCCGCCGCCGCCTCCGAACTCGGCAGCTTCACCCGGGACCTGCGGACCGGGGAGGTCTGGTGGGACGAACGCAGCCGGGAGCTGTTCGACATGACCGGCGAGACCGTGCTCTCGGCGGACACCCTCGAACGCATGCACCCCGAGGATCGCCGGCAGGTCCAGCAGCGGGTCGAAGCCGCCGCGAACCGCACCGGGCCGGCCCGCTTCCGAGTGGAATACCGCCTGCCCCAGCCGGACGGCTCCCACCGCTGGATTCGCTCCCAGTCCGAGGTGCAGTTCGAGGGGCCGGACGGACCGGCGGTCCGAATCATCGGCTACCTGCAGGACGTCACCGCGGAGAAACGCCACGCCAAGGCCCTGGAGGAGGCCAAAGCCCGGCTGGAGCAGTCCAACGACGAACTCGAACGGGAGGTCGCCCGCCGCACCGCCCAGCTGCGCACCGCCGCCGAACGCCTCGCCGAGGCCGGCCGGCAGGAGCGGGACCGCATCGCCCACGTGCTGCACGACCACCTCCAGCAGATTCTGGTCGGGGCGAAGATGAACCTGTCCGTGCTGACGATGACCGCGGACGACCGCACCCGGGAGTTGACCGAGCGCGTCGCCGACCTGATCGACGAGGCGATCGGCGAAAGCCGCAGCCTCTCCGCCGAACTCTCCCCGCCGATCCTCCGCACCGCCGGGCTCGGGCCGGCGCTGGGCTGGCTCGCGGAGCAGTTCCGCACCCGCCACGGCCTGAACGTGCGGGTCGAAACCGACGCCGACGCCTCCGCGGAACTGGACGACTCGCTGGCGGCGCTGCTGTTCGGCGCCGCCCGCGAGGGCCTGCTGAACGCCGCCAAACACGCGCGGGCCGCATCCGTGCGCCTGAAGTTCGAACGCTGCGTCTGCGGACCGGAGTGCGGCCTGCCGGGCGGCTCGCGGGGGAACTGCTCCGGCGTGCGGCTGATCGTCGCCGACGACGGCGTCGGCTTCGACGCCGCCGCCCAGGCCGGCGACGCCCCCTCCGGCTTCGGCATGAGCGACCTGCGGCAACGGGTCGATCTGTTGGGCGGCGCCGTCGACGTCGTCAGCGCCCCGGGGGCCGGCTGCACCCTGCAGGTCTGCGTGCCGCTGCCCAGCGTCCCGTAGCGCACGGGGCCGGGGCGCAAGAAAAGACGCGGCGCGGCGGGGTCCCCTCCAACGCTCCCAGCGTTATCCCGCCGCGCCGCGTACGACGGCGCGTCGTGGCCGGTACGGCGGAGTGCGCCGAGCGGCCGGACGCGCGGCCCTCGCGGGCCGCGTTTAATCTGACCCGGCGTCGCACCCGCTGCGGGTTCGTCGCCGTCCGGTCGCCGGGGGCGGCGACCCGCAACGCTACGTCGCCCCGCGGGCGGGGCAAACGGCGCCGGGTCGCACGGGCGAAAATTGCCCGGGCCGACGCCGTCCCCTCCGAATCGGCGACCGCGGGGGCCTCGTCGCGGGGCTGACTCGGCTCGCGCGGTCTACGCGGCGGAGGTCGTCTCGGCGTGTACCGGCTCGGCGGGGTTCGGGCGTCCGCACAACGTCAGGTGGCGGTCGCCGGTTCGCTCCACCCGGACGTGCGCCACGCCGGCCTCCGCCAGCAACGCTTCCATCTCCTGCACCGTATAGGCGGCGTGCAGGGAGGCCCGCAGCAACTCGCGGGCGGCGGGCTCCTCTTTGGCGGCGTGCTCCGCCACCAGGGCGTCCACCGCGGCGGCGTCGGCGGGACGCACCAGATCGCGGAAGAACAGCAGGCCCCCCGGCGCCAGCACGCGCGCCGCCTCCCGCAACACCGCCGCCGGCCGCGTGAGGTGATGGAGCAGGCTGTTGGAGACGACCGTGTGGAACTGCCCGTCCTCGAAGGGCAGTTCGTCCGCCCGGGCCTGCCGCAGCCGCACGCCGCCCTGCAACCCGGAGGCGAACACGTTCTTCTTCGCCCGGGCGAGCATCGCCTCGGAGGCGTCGAGCAGCGTCATCCGTGCGAAAATCGGTCGGCGCCCCAGTTCAATGGGAATGCGTCCGGTCCCGGTCCCCAGATCCAGCAACCGCAACGGGTTTAATCCGTCCCGCAGTCGCTCGGCGAGGTCGGCCGCGGCGAGTTCGGTCAGCAGATCGTCAACGAACGCCCGATTGACGGCCGCGTGATCCATCCGATCGTAGGCGGCGGCGTCGTCCGCGGACGCCGTCACCTCCGCCTCCGGCGTTCGGGACAATACGGATTGGGGCATCGGGGGCGGCGTCCATCGCGGCGGCCGGCTGCACACGCAGCCGGGGTCATTGTGGAGTGCGACAGGGGCAAGCCGCAGACGCGGCTCGCCCGATCAGCCAAGCGTGACTGCCGGCTTGGGGGGTTGGGGGCCTGATCGTACGGCCAGACGCCCGACCGTAAAGCGGATCGCCCGGGGGCTCTCCCGGGGGGAACGCATTCTCCGCCGCCGCAGGGCCGTGTCGCCCTTATTTCCTTGCGGATTCGCCAAGTCCGCAACCTTTCGCCCCTCCTCGCATCACCGTCGGCCGATTCGGGACCCATGCGTCGGCGCGCCGCGTGCGCCCGCCGCGGCCGCTGCGGCCGGATTGCCCGGTCCGGCGGGCGGCCTTACGCTGCGGGGCCCGCCCCGCGATTCGATCGAACCCCGCGCCCGCCCGTGACGACCCGCCCCGCCCGCTCCCGCTCCGCCCGCCCGTCGGTTCGTGGATTCGTTCGTCGGCGCGTCTGTTGGACGGCCCCGGCGCTGCTCGCCCCGGCACTGGCCCTCGGGTTGGCGACGCCCGGTTGCGAACCGGAGGGCGCCGACGACTCCGCCCTCGTCGCCGAACGCGACGCCGCCCTCGCCGAACGCGACGCCCTCAAGGTCCGCGTCGCCACGCTGGAGGCCGACGGCGGGGGCGCCGACCTCGACCCGCTGCTGGAGGCTCTCCGCAACGCCGGGGCGACCGTCACCGAGGACGGCGGCGTCGTCACCGCGGTCTCCATGCCGGCGACCAGCTCCACGAACGCGGCCCATCTGCTGCCCCTGCTCCTCATGCCGGAGCTGAAAACACTCACCCTCGGCGGTCCCAGCTTCGACGACGAGGCGATGGCCGTCGTCGGCAAGCTCACCGGCCTGGAGCGGCTGGACATCTCCGGCACCCCCGTCTCCAACGACGGCCTGGCGAAGCTGTCCGGGCTGACGAACCTCAAGGTGCTGCGGCTCAAAACCGTTTCCGTCGACGACCTCACCCCGCTGGAGGGGATGACCGAACTGCGGGAGCTGGACGTGCGGTTCTCCAACGTCGGCGACGCCGCGATGGACTCCGTCGCCAAGCTGCCGAACCTCTCCGCGCTGAAGCTCGAACGTTCCGCCGTCACCGACGACGGCCTGCAAAAGCTCTCCGCGGAGCAGCCGCTCCGCGTGCTGGACCTGGACACCGGCTTCTCCGACCCGCTGCCGATCCTCGCGGAGAAGGGCTACACCGACCTGCGGGCGCTCGAACTGGACCGTACAGACATCTACGGGGCCGAGGGCTTCGCCCCGCTGAAGCAGTTCAAGGAACTGCGTCTGCTCTCCCTGCAAGAGGCCTATCCCTACGACGAAGACCTCCAGCCGGTGCTGGGCGAGCTGACGAACCTCGAATCGCTGAACCTGCGGCAAACGCCGGTCACCAACGCCCTGATGCCGACCGTCGGCGAGCTGACGAACCTCAAAACGCTGAACCTCGCGGAGGTCTCCGCCGTCACCGAGCCGGGCCTGAAAGAGCTGGCCCCGCTGACCAAGATGGAAGACCTCGACCTGTGGGCCACCGGCGCCACCGACGCCACGATGACGGAGGTGATCGCGGGCTTCGAGAACCTGACGGCCCTCTCCCTCCAACAGACGAAGGTCGGCGACGAGGGCCTGAAGGCGCTGGCGGACCTGAAGCAGCTCGAACGGCTGGACCTGTCCGAAACGCAGGTGACCGACGAGTCCGTGGCCGTGCTGAAGGCCCTGCCGAACCTGCAAAGCCTCACGCTGAAGAACACGGAGATCACCTCCGAGGGCGTCGCCGAGCTGCAAGAGGCGAACCCGGACCTGAACATCGTGAAGTGAGCCGGCGAGGCGAGCGGGGGGCGCGAGCCCTCCGTGTGTTCTCAACGGCGCGATCCGGGATGGGCGCTGCACGACGTGGTCGCACCCGCCAGAGAACACGGGGGGCTGACGCCCCCCGCTCGCCTCTCAAGCTGCCTCGCGCGCCCCGGCATGGGCGTCTGCCGCGAATCGCCGTACACTCCGCCGATGTCCGACGACGCCGTGCCGCCGCCCGCCGACCCGTCCGCAACGGCGCCGCCCGCGGCGCCGGCGGACGACGCCCCCGTGGAATTAAAGAGCCGCCCGATCGCCGGGCTGCTGGCCGCGGCGCTGCCCGGGGCCGGGCACTTTTATCAGGGACGGACGGTCAAGGGGGCGATCTACTGCGTCTGCATCCTCGGCCTGTTCCTGTGCGGGCAGGCGTTGGGCGGCTGGCAGACGGTCGCCCTGGAGAGCAACGCCCCCGGCGTGCCTTTCGGCTCTGAGGAGTTCGACGGCCCCGGCGACAACCCGTTCCGCACCCCCTTCGGCCCGCCCCGCCGCCAACTGCTCCAGCACTACACCGCCCAGGTCTTCACGGGCGGGGTCGCCTGGCCGGCGCTGCTGCAAAGCCAGCGGTTCGACAACGCGGACAACGTCCCCCGCCGCCGCCTAATCGAGCCGCTGGACGCTCCGTTTGAGGGCGTGTTGATGGCCGACCTCGACGACCGCCCCGTCGTGCTGGCGACGCTCACCGGCACGGTGAACGCCGTCCCCCGGGGCGACGGCTCCCGGGTGGAAGGCACGCTGGACGTCGCCGCCGCCTCCCCGACCGACCCGCGGCTGCGGACCGGCTTCGAGGGCTCCCCCGCCGCGGTCTTTCCCCCCGGGCCGCCCCGGCCGGTCACGCTGACGCCGACCACCGTGCAGGCGTTCGACCGCCCGATCAACGGCGAGAAAGGCCGGCTGCTCAAACTGCTGGTCGACCCTTCCGCCCTGTCCGCGATCGCCCTGCCGAACGGCGTGGCGGCGGACGAACTGGAGCGCCCGCGGGCGATCGGCACGGTGCCGCGGCCGCTGTGGAACTGGTACCTCGCCCCCCGCGACCGCCGGGCCGCCAACCGCCTGCACGCCGAGGAGGGCACGACGATGGACCTCGCCGTGGTCTTCACGATGATCGCCGGCCTGCTGAACGTGCTGGCCTTCTGGGACGCGATCGACGGCCCCGCCTACGGCCGCACCGACCGCCGCCTCGACAACGGCGACTCGGACGCCGACGCCCCCGGCTCCCCCGCCCCCGCTGCGGCTTAATTGATGCTTCAATTCCTCCCCCCGCTCGCCGCGGACCCGATGCGGTTGCTGTGGGCGTTGCCCACGGCGGCGGCGATCAGCCTCGTCTACACCGCCAGCCGGTACGAAGACGTGCCGACAATCTGGCGCCGCAGCGCCGGGATGTTCGGCAAAACGCTGCTGTTCCTGGCCGCGGTGTTCGCCGCGCTGTATCTGCTGAGCTTTAACCTGTAGAGCAGGCCGCTCTTCCCCCCTCTCCCTTAGGGAGAGGGGGGGACGGAACAGTCTTACGCCGCGGCCCGGACGGCGTCGGCGGGGGGGCCGTCGAGGGAGGCGTCTTCGGACAACTCCCGCACCCATTTCGCCCGGAACAGCTTCTGGACGGCCCGTTCCACTTGGCGCTGCTTGCGGGCGTGGCGGAGCGGTTTGTCCGGCGTGACCGCCGCGGTGCCGTGCGTCACGTGCACCACGCTGCGGGCCATCTCCGCGACGGGGAACGTGGCGGTGTCCAGGCCCGCGGCCCAGATCCGCTGGGTCACGGCCAGCCCGCCGCCGAGGTTCCCTTCCGGCACGAAGGACAGCCCGTGCTCCACCAACGCATCACGGCGATAGAGCGCGCAATAATCCCGCGGGTACTCCCGCCCGGTGTAATTGCGGCCCGGGCGGCCCAAGGCCGATTTGACCCGGCCGAACGCAGTCCCGGTGACGCGCTTCCAGCTTTGATACAGCGGGCTGCTCAGTTCCAGCTTCCAGGCCCCGGAGGCCACGATCGGCGGGGCGCCCTCGGCGACGGGCTGATTGATCGTCCGCAGGTGCGGATCGAGCCAGCCGTCCCGGCGGGCGAACACGTCGCAGTGCATCGTCAGCAGGTACTCGCCCCGCCCTTGCCGGGCGGCGAGGTCCCAGGCGGTGAAGACGTTCGTCGGCCAGTTGTCCGAAGTTTCCTCCGGCCGCTCGATCAGCGTGATCCAGGAGAGCGACCGCAGGTAGTCCAGGCTGCCGTCCTTCGAGCCGTTGTCGACGACGATCACCTCCAACTCGACGCTGGGGTCGGCGGAGGGGGCGAACTTCCGCAGGCTGCGGAGGCAGGGTTTGGCGTAGACCTCGACCTGCCAGTGCGGAATGCAGACGGTGACGACGGGCATCGGGCCGGGCCGATCAAAAGGAGAAGCGTCGGCCGCGCTTGCGACCGACGCTGGAACGGCCGCGGCCGTGTCAGAGGGAGCCGGTTCAGAGGGAGTCGCGGAGGACGCCGAGGTCCGCGGCGCTAACCCGGGGGTAGAGCGACTTATGGGCCTTCTCGAACTGGCCGGCGAAGGCGGTGACGTGCACGTTCTGCCGGTCGCGGCCGAACAGCGGCTGGGCGTCGAGGCTCTGATCGGCGGAGCGGCCCCGCATGACGATGTCGTACATCGCCAAGAACTTCGCGGTGCGGGTCACGCCGTGCTGGCAGTGCACCAGCATCGGGTAGTTATTGGGGTCCGCCAACGCGTCCATGTGCTTTTGCAGGCGGGGATCGGCGGGATCGATGTCCAGCGGCATGTCCAGTTCGAGCAGCTGGGCGCCGGCGTTGGAAACCGCCTGCCGCTCCCCTTCCCAGCGGGCCTCGCCCATCTCGCCGGGGGCGCAGAGGTTCACCACGCTGCGGATCTGCCAGCGCTCGACCAGTTCGGCCATCACCTCCGGCTCGCACCAGGCGCTGCGGTACATCATGCCCGCCTCGTGCGTGGCGACGTGCTTGTACGTGTGGTGCTGATGATAGGCGTATCCGCCGGCGGCGACGCCGCACACGAGCAGGGCGGACAGCGACAGCAGGGCGGTGCGACGGGTCATGTGGACGGCAGGCGGGGCGAAGATCGAAGGGGAGGGCCGGGCGCGGGACGAAGCCGACGACGGCCCCAGGCGGGCCAAGGCGGTTGCGTGCCAGCACCATGGGTGTAAACCCGGGCGTCGCCCCCGGTCAACGCGGTTTCGGGGCGGTCGCTGTTTCTCACGGCTCCTGCACATTTGGCAGTCCGGCCCTACACTGGGCAAGCCTCGCATCCATCTTTTTCGGAACGTTCCGTGCCGTCGTTCGTGTTGCTCGCCTGCGCCCTCGCGGCGCCGAACCCGGGTCCGGCGCCGGGCGATTGGCCCGCGTTTCTCGGCCCGGCGGGAACTGGCGTCAGCGAGGAAGCCGGTCTGCGGGCCGCCCTGCCGGACGCCGCCGCCGCCCTCCAATGGACCGCGGAGATCGGCGAGGGCTACAGCGCCCCGGCCGTCGTGACCGTCGCGGGGACGCCCTCCGTCCTCACCCACCGCCGCGTCGGCGACCGCGAGGCCCTCGTCCGCCGCGCCCTGGAGAGCGGCGAAACCGTCTGGGAGTCCGCCGCCCCCACCGCCTTCCGCGATCCGTTCGGCTACAACGGCGGCCCGCGGGCCACCCCGCTGGTGGTTCAAACCGAGGCCGGCGGCGCCGTTTACACCCTCGGCGCCGCCGGGCGGGCGGCCTGCACGGACCTCGTCGCCGGCGAGGAACGCTGGAGCCGCGACTTCAACGCGGAACTGACCATCCCCCGCTGGTTCTTCGGCGTGGGCGGTTCGCCGGTTCTTTATGAGAACCCCGCAGGCGATTCGCTGGTGATCTTCGCCCCCGGCGGCCAGCCGAACGCGGGGATTGTCGCCGTGAACCCGACCACCGGCGCCACCGTCTGGCAGGCCGTCGGCAAGGAGACCTGGGACGGCGCCGCCACGCCCGACGGCCCCTATGAGTGGACCGGCGAGGAGCAGGTCGTCAGCTATGCGACGCCCCTGCTGGCCACGATCCACGGCCAGCCGCACCTGCTCTGCCTCGTCCGGCAGGGGTTGGTGAGCCTCGACCCCCGCACCGGTGCCCAGCGGTTCGCCTACTGGTTCCGCAGCCCGCAGTACGAAAGCGTCAACGCCGCCCGGCCGGTCGTGATCGGCGACCGCATTCTCTTGAGCGCCACCTACCGGGCCGGCTCCGCCTTATTGAAGGTGAACGCATCCGGCAACGGCGTGACGGAGCTGTGGACGCAGCCGGACCTGCTGGACTGCCACTGGAGCACCCCGATCGTCCACGACGGCCTGATTTACGGCTTCGCCGGCCGGCACGAGCGCGAGGCGGAGCTCCAGTGCGTCGACCTGGAGACCGGCGAGTTGAAATGGTCCGCGAACGGCCGCGACGCCGCCGGCCCGCTGACGTTCTCCCGCGAGGCCGGCGGCTACCTCAACGCCGCCGGCGAGCGCGCGCCCACCCCGGACTTCGGCCGCGGCTCCTGCCTGTTCGCCCCGCAGATCGGCGAGGGCGGCACCCTCTACATCCTCGGCGAACGCAGCACGCTGTTCTGCGCGGCGCCCTCCGCGGAGGGCTACCAGGAACGCAGCCGCACCGACGTCCCCAAGATCGGCTACCCCGCCTGGCCGGCCCCGGTCCTCGCCCACGGCCGCCTGCTGCTGGCGGACGAAGACTCGCTGACGGTGTTGGATCTGCGGGTGAAGGAATAGCGCCCGCTCCCGTTTCCCCCCTCACCCTTGAGGGAGAGGGGCCGGGGGTGAGGGTGACGCACGGGTCGCACGTCCCCGCTCGGAGTATGTGAGCCCGAAGCGCAAGCGAGGCCGGGTGAGCCTGCCACGCGCGCACGCCTCGACTCGCGCCTCGGGCTGCCAATGCTGAAGGCCGGACCCTTAACAGCGTCCGCACGTCACTGCCCCCTCACCCCCGGCCCCTCTCCCCCAAAAGGGGGCGAGGGGGGAACGGAGGGACGGGGGAATTGAAGAACCGCCCGGCCGTCCCGTCGGCTCCCGGGGGGGAGCGGGACGGGGCGACCGGGCGGTCGGGGGAGCGGCCGGCGGACCCGGTCCGGGCCGCCGCGGAACGATTCCGTCACCAGGTTCGACACGCCTGTCGTTCGTGTCGGCGCGGGCCGTTCAAGTAGAACGAGGAAGCGCCCCGCCGCGGCTTGTTACACCGGCCGGCCGTCCCCCCGCGAGCCTGTCGCGTCGAACGCGTCAGGAGTACGGGTCGGAGGTCGGACTCCGCCTCCCCGAGGCCCGGTCAGGGCGTCGGGGAGGCGGCCGGCGTCCGGGGACTCACCAGCAGAACTGCGTCCCGCCGGAGAGCGCCAGGGCGGTCTGCCGATCGGCGAAGAACCCGTCCACGTTGCCGTAGACGCTGCACCCGCCGCAGTGGGCGAAGGTCAGCCCGGTGCCGAGGACGCCGGCGTCGCTGACGTTCTCCAGGCCGGCGACCACGAAGGGGCAGTCGTACGAATCGTTCAGGCGAACGGTGTAGCTGCTGGGGTCGAATTCCTCGTGGGCCCAGTAGGCGCGGACCTCGGGCAGCACGCGGAAGGTGCCGCACTGGTTCCGCAGCCGCCGGAAGCCGCGGACGCCCACGCGGGTCCGCAGGAAGTGGTCCCGGGTCTCGGAGACGGTCAGGTTCGAGCCGTACTCGTCGCCTTCGTTGGCGAACTTGTAGGCCTTGGTGTCGCCCTTATCGCTGGGTTCGAAGAAGTCGTTGTAGCGATCCTTCTGGAAGCTGCCCTTCTCGTCGACGCCGCCCCGCATGATGCGGGTGTACTGCAGGCTGGCGAACGGCTGGATGAAGTGCGAGCAGTCGCAGCCGATCGCCTTGGTGTAGCCCAGCTCGCCGAACACGCTGCCGGTGCAGCCGTGGAAGTTCGCCGTCGCCGGCCGTTGGTAGTATTTGAAGTCGACGTTGCGGCTGACGTCGTACTCGTCGTAGCCGGCGGTGGCGGCGCCGATGAAGTAGCAGTTGCCGACGATCTTCCGGAAGTAGCCGCCGAACTGGAAGGTGTCGACGTCGTACTCGCCGAGGTTGTAGTAGTTGGCCTCGGCGCTGAGGCTGCTGTAGCCGACGAACCCGCCGACCAGCAGGGTCGGGCAGATCTGGTGGCTCAGGCCGGCGTTCAGCCCGCCGATGTCGTAGTCCAGGCCGGAGCGGCACTCGGTGCCGTCCAGTTCGCCGTTGACGTAGTGGCCGGTGAGCCAGCCGCAGACCGAGGGTCCGCAGACCGGGCCGCAACCGACCGGCCCGCAGACCGGGCCGCAGCCGGCAGGCCCGCAGACCGGGCCCGCCGGGGGCCCGCACAGGCCGTTGGAGCACCCGCCGCCGACCATGCCCGGGCCGATCAGGCCGGGTCCGCCGTAGCCGGGTCCGCCGTAGCCGGGTCCGCCGTACGCCGGAGCGCCGTAGATCGGAGCACCGTAGCCGGGACCGCCGAGGGCGGCGGATTCATAGCCGACCTGCATCAGGCCGGGATCGCCCAACGGTCCGCCGTAGAGCGAGCCGCTGCGACGTGACGCGGCGGCGGAGCCGCCGCCGAGGACGTCGCCGTCCGGGCCGATCACTTCGCCGTTCGGGCCGAAGGTGCTGCCGTCGGGGATCGGGGTGCCGGCGCCGTTCAACCCGCCGGCGGCGCCGGGGGCGTTCAGGCCGGGGCCGACGCCGGGGGCGCCGAAGTTCGGGCCGTTCGGACGAATCGGCTGCCCGTTGGGTCCGATCGGCAGACCGGGGCCGGCGGAGGCGGCGCCGGGACGCACCGGCTGGCCGTCCGGGCCGACGAGGCGGCCGTCCGGGGTGAGGTAGCTGCCGGCCGGCACCGGGGTGCCGGCAGTCATGCCGGAGGCGAAGGCCGGATCGGGCGTCGGGTTATACACGGGGCCGCCGTACATCGGGCCGCCGGACATTTGGCCGCCGTACACCTGGCTGCCGTACATCTGGCCGTCGAACGCCGGGCCGTTGATCATCAGGCCGTCGGAGGCGACGCCGGGGGCGAACCCGCCGCCGTAAATCCCGCCGTCGTACGGGCCGCCCGCCGGGCCGCCGTAGGTCGGGCCGCAGGGGGCGCCGTAGGCGGGGCCGAAGGAGCCGCCGTCGAAGCCGATCCCGCCGATCGGGGCCGGCCCGGAGCCGGCGCCGATCGCCACGGGGGCGCCGACGCCGCCGACCAGGCCGTTCGGCCGCAGCAGATAGCCGAGGTTCCGGTAGGTCTGATCCTCAATCGCCGCCCGGGCGATCGGCAGCTGGCCGTAGATCTCGCCGCTGAGCTGGGCGAGGGCCTGCTGCTGCAGGGCGGGGCTCAGCCAGTACAGTTGGCGATACCGCTCGTGCTTGGTGGTCGAGTAGTAGTCGTAATCGTAGAAGTCGTACGGCACCGTGCCGCTGCCGTCGTCCTTCGGGTGGCCGACGGGGTAGGTGCCCGTGTAGTGCTTCCACTCCGGGCGATGCTTTTCGAGCGATTCCGCGACCGCCTTCTGCGGCTGGCTCTTGGCGTGCGTGCTGGGCGTCGGCGGTTCCGGGTCGGCCAGGGCGTTGCCCGTCAGGCCGACGGCCGCGGCGGCGAAGGCGGCGGCCCTCAGGGCGACGAGCCCGCGGCGGCGGCGCCACACGCTAAATAAGGTCTTCACTGGATCAGCCTCCGTGCTGAAGTGGTGTGAACCCTCGCACGGCGCGGCCGAAACCCGGCGGGCGGAGCGGGGGAAGGGGCGGACCGGGTCCAGGTGGTCCAGGACGCCCGATCTCCCCCGGCCGAATCGCTTCCGTACGATCCGGCGGCGGGGAGGGAATCGAGGTCTGACACGCAGGTTCGTCACGGCCCGGCGAACCCCTTGACGCCCCACCACCCCTCCAGCCGCACCCCGCCGGTTCTCGCCGGTCGCCCCCCGGCGGACCGGCACGGCCGTCACGACCCCACCCCCACCGCGTCGCTACAACCCGCGCCGCCGCACGGCACAGCAAACTCGCCCGGCGGGCCGTGCGGGCTTATCGATCACCGTCTTCAAACGCATCAGACCGCTCAATTTGCGGTTCGTCCGCCGGTTCGTCCCCGTTCGGTCCCTCATCGGGCGCCGGGGCCTCTTCGTCGTTCAATGGCAGGTCCTCCGGCCGCAACTCTTCCAGCCGCCGTCGCACGTCCTCCAGCCGCCGCCGCATCGCCTCGGCGGGGGAGTCGGCCTCGGGTTGCAGTTCGATCGTGCGGCCGTCGTCCAGTTGCAACGTCCCGCGGAGCACGGTGACGGCCTGCGGGTCGGCGTTCGGATCGACGTCGCGGTCGCGGCGGGCGAACGCCGTCAGCCGGCCCGAGCCCCGGGAGCCGGTCGCCTCGAACGCCACGGTGTCCGGCGGGGCGTCCAGCGAGTCGATCACGTCCGGGGAGAGCCGATAGTCCGGCCCCAGCGCCTCCTCCAACTGGCCGCGGAACGCCGGATCGTCGGCGAGGGCCGCGGCGACGCGGTCCGCCCGATCCTGCAACCCGAACCAGGCCAGCCCGCCGCAGCAGATGACGGTCGCCGCCGCCCCCAGGCCGAGCAGCGTCAGGAAGCACCCGCACCCGATCCGCCGCCCGCCGCCCGCGCGGGGGGAGCCGCCGAAGACGTTGTCGAACCCTTCGTTATCGTCGTCGGGACGGCGGCCGCCCGCGAACCGCGGATCTTCAAACCCGCCGCCCCACCCGTCCAGATCGGCAGACCTGTTGGCGTCGTAACGAGACATGGGGAGTCGCCGGGCGATCGAGGGGACGGAACGTGCCAAGGCCGGCGACGCGGCCAGGACGGGACTGTGCCACCCCTCGCCCCCGCACACAAACGGGCCGGCGTCCGCAGGGCTGCGCTCGGCCCGCTCTTCGCTCGGAAATTGTGAGCCCGAAGCGCCAGCGAGGCCGGGTGATCCTGCCCTGTTCGCACGCGTCGGGCTGACCATCTTGAGTACCGCACAGTGAACAGCCTTCGGGAATCACTGCCCCCTCACCCCCGGCCCCTCTCCCCCAAAAGGGGGCGAGGGGAGAACGGACGTTTTGGCGAAGAGCGCTCTACCCGTCGGTCTCGCGGGCTTTGTCGCGGATGCGTCGCAGCGTGCCGTCCTTTAACCAGCGGCGGTGATAGGAATAGACCGTTTGCCAGGGCGGGAACCGCTGCGGCAGCCGCCGCCACGGGCAGTCGCTGGACTGTTTATAAAGAATCGCCGCCACGACCGCGGCGAGGTCCGTATCCGCCCGGCGGCCCCGCCGTTGCGGGGGCGGGATCAGCCCGGCGATCTCCCGCCACCAACCCCACGACCGCCCCCACGGCCCCGGCTCCTCGTCCCGGCCGACGCCGCCGCCGCTCGCCGGGGGGCCGTTCGCCGGAGGGCCGTTTGTCTGGGGGGAACCGTCCGTCGGGGTGGGACGGGGCGAACCGTCGGCCATCGCGCACCTCTCGTCCTCAAACCGACCTCAGACCGATCGCGTCGCCGGCGACGCGGCGACGGACCCGAAGCGTGCGTTCCGTCGACCGTCGCCGCGGGTCCCTCGACCGGGCGGACGTCTGGCTCACCGGGCCGCCCTCAGGCGGCGCGGCGGGCGGCGCCGGCCTCCCCCGCGCGAGCCGCCGCGGCCCGGCGGGCGTCGCGGCGGGCCCGGGCGGCGGCCCGCATCGGGCCGCTCAGCCAGTTCGCGCCGCTCAGTCCCCGAAACGGCGGTTCAACCGGCGTCGGCTCCGCCCGCGGAGGACCGACGAGAATGCGGGCCGCTCCGGCGAAGGCGTCGAAGGAATCGAGGTCCGCCTCCGTGGCGGTTCGCGGCGGGGCGGGGCGACGAATCGCCCGCGGGGCGGAGAGCCCCGCGGCGGAGGAGCGAACGGCGGACAGGCGGGCGGAACGGGCGACCATCAGACGACGCGGGGAGGGGAGGAGGGGAACGGCGAACCGATGAACAGAATACTGTACACGCGATCACATTACCAGTCCCTCCGCGTCGGGGCTCGCAGTTTTTAAAGGGCGCATGAAAACGCCCGGCCCTCGGGGAGGGCCGGGCGAAACGAGCGTCTCAGGCCGTGGCGAACGACGTTCAGACGGGGTCGTCGTTGCGTTCCGGGCGGTCGCCTTCCGGACGATCGCCGCGGGGCCGATCACCTTCCGGGCGGTCGCCGCGGGGCCGATCACCTTCCGGGCGGTCGCCGCGGGGACGGTCGCCTTCGGGACGGGGGCCGCGGTTCTGCATGGACTCGATCATGCTCTCGATTTCCTTCCGGTCGAGCTTGCCGTCCTTGTTGGTATCGACCCGTTCCATCCCGCGCTGCATCCGCTCGGGAATCTCGTCGCCGGAGAGGAAGCCGTCGCCGTCGGCGTCACGCCGCAGCAGGCCTTCGGCCATCTGGCTGGGGTTCATCTCGCCGCGTTCCGGGCGGTCGCCCTCGGGCCGATCGCCGCGGGGGCGGTCGCCGTCGCGTTCCATACCGGGCCGGCCGGGGCCGCCCATGCCTTCGAAGTTCGGGCGCATCTCCTCGGCGTCGATCTTGCCGTCGCGGTTTTTGTCGACGGTCTTCAGGGCAGCGGTGGCGTTCTTGATTTCTTCTTCGGAGAGCGTGCCGTCGCCGTCCTTATCGAGGGCGGCCATCACCGGCATCGCCTGGAGGAAGCGGCCCATCCCGCCGGGGCCGCCGGGGCCGCCCGGGCCGCGGCCTTCGCCGTCCGGGCGACCTTCGCCGAACCGGCCGCCGGGGCGCCCGCCGCGGCCTTCGCCGTCGGGACGGCCTTCGCCGTCGGGACGGCCTTCGCCGTCCGGGCGGGCTTCGCCGTCGCCGCGGCGGGGACGCTCGCCGCGATCGCCGCGGGGGCGTTCGCCCTCGGCGGAGGGACGCTCCGGCTCGTCCTGGGCGGAGGCCGGCGTCGCGCAGGCCAGGGGGAGGGTCAACGCCGCGGCGGCCGCGGCGACGAGGGAACGACGACGGGGGATGAGGAACATCGGGGGCGAACGCACAGAGAGGGGAATCGGAGGCCCCCGTTCAAGCCCGGTCTCGCCTCTCGCGGCGGGACCGACTCGCGGGGGCGGGTCTGCTCTTGAAACACCGCACACGCGGCGCCGGTGTCGCGGACCGGCAAAAAATCTTCCCCCCCCCCCCCCCCCCCCCCCCCCCCCCCCCCC